>NZ_JAVKGQ010000039.1:0-642 GCF_031432255.1 Agromyces aerolatus
ACGGTGGTGGGGCGGCTGGTGGGACGGGCGGCGTTGACGCCAGTGACGCGGCCCACGCGGGTGCGAGCACTGACGGCCGAGGGTTCGAGGAGCTGAGCGGGCCGGGGTTGGTGCGGGTGATCGAGCGGGCGGGGCAGGTCAAACGAATGGTAGACGCGTTCCTCGCGCATGCCAGTGCTGAGGTGGCGCGGCGGTCGGCGCCGGAGTTCGGTGCGAACGGTTTGGCGAAACAGCACGGGCATGCCAGCCCGATCCGGTTGATCGAAGCCGCGACCGGCGGCGCGGCAGGCGAAGCAGCCCGGCTGGTCGCGGTCGGGCAAGCCACCCAGGAACGCCAGTCGTTCACCGGGACGATGCCGGCCAAGTTCCCGCACGTACGCGCCGCGCTCGACACCGGGCGGCTGAGTATGGAGGCGGCGAACCTGATCACCGGGATGCTCCGCCGGGTCGAACTCCGCGCCGACCCCGCCCGGGTGGGCTCGTACGAGCAGCGACTGGTCGAGATCGCGGCGCGGCAGCCGCTGTCGCTGGTGCGACGCGCGGTCACCACCGCGTACGCCCAACTCGACACCGACGGCGTGGGTCCTGCCGATGAGCGGTTGCATGCTGAGCGGTCGTTGACGTTCCGTGAAGACCCGGACG
>NZ_JAVKGQ010000040.1:0-630 GCF_031432255.1 Agromyces aerolatus
TACTTGCAGGACTGGCTCGCGACGCCCCACGACGATGACTGGCGGGTCGACACCGCGCAGGGCGGTCCGTCGCGCGCGTTCGCCGACATCGGCTCGCACCTGGTGGACCTGCTCGAGTTCACGACCGGTGATCGGGTCGTGCGGCTGAACGCGCGCACCCGTACGGTGTTCGGCGCGCGCGCGACGAACACCGACATCGCGACCGAGGACCTCGTCGCGGTGGTCGTCGAGCTCGCGGGCGGGGCGATCGGCACGCTGCTGGTGTCGCAGGTCGCGCCCGGGCACAAGAACGGCCTCGTGCTCGAGCTCGGCGGCACCGAGGCGAGCGTGCGTTTCGAGCAGGAGCGCCCCGAGACGCTGTGGGTCGGCCGCACCTCGACGTCGAGCGTCGTCGAACGCGACCCGGCCCGGCTCTCGCCCGATGCGGCTCGGTTGTCGCTCGTGCCGCCGGGGCATCCGATGGGCTATCAGGACGCGTTCAACGCGTTCGTGGCCGACACTTACGCGACCATCTCGGGCGCGCGGCCCGAAGGGCTGCCGACCTTCGACGACGGGCTGCGCGCGGTCCGCGTGACCGAGGCCGTGCTGGCCTCGGCCACGACCGGCGAGTGGACGGAGGTCGCCGCATGA
>NZ_JAVKGQ010000004.1:0-336075 GCF_031432255.1 Agromyces aerolatus
CGAGGCCGTGCTGGCCTCGGCCACGACCGGCGAGTGGACGGAGGTCGCCGCATGACCGCCCCCGAGACGCACGGCGTGTCCGGCGCCGAGGCCGCGCCGACCGCGACCCGGGAGCCGGTCCTCGTGGCCGAGGGCCTCGAGAAGTCCTTCTTCGGCGTTCCGGTGCTGCGCGGTGTCGGCCTCACGCTGCGCCCCGGCGAGGTGCACGGCCTCGTCGGCGAGAACGGCGCGGGCAAGTCGACGTTCATGAAGATCCTCGCGGGCGTGTACGAGCGCGATGCCGGCACGGTCACGCTCGGGGGTGACGAGGTCGACTTCCACCACCCGGTCGAGGCGGCGCGCGCCGGCCTCGCGACGGTGTTCCAGGAGTTCAACCTGCTGCCCGAACGCACGGTCGCCGAGAACGTGTTCCTCGGTCGCGAGCCGCGCACGCGCGGCGTCGTCGACCGCAAGGGCATGGTGCGGCGCACGCGCGAGCTCCTCGAGGGCCTCGGCATCGAGCAGATCGAGGCGGATGCCCCGGTGCGCACCCTCACCGTCGCGGAGCAGCAGATCGTCGAGATCGTGAAGGCGCTCTCGACCGACGCGCGCGTCATCCAGATGGACGAGCCGACCGCGGCGCTCGCCGACCACGAGGTCGAGCTGCTATACGCGATCATCCGCCGGCTGCAGGAGCGCGGCGTCGCCATCATCTACGTCTCGCACCGGCTGAAGGAGATCTTCGACCTGTGCGACACGATCACGGTCCTAAAGGACGGCGCGCTCGTGTCGTCGAGCCCTGCGTCCGAGCTCGACACCGACGAGCTCGTGCGGCGCATGGTCGGCCGGCCCATCGAGGCGTACTTCCCGGACGCCGAGCCGGACACCGCGGTCGGTGAGCCGCGGCTCGAGCTGCACGGTGCCGGCAACGGGTACGTCGACGACGTCGACCTCGAGGTTCGGGCCGGTGAGATCGTCGGCATCGCGGGCCTGCAGGGCTCGGGCCGCACCGAGCTCGTCGAGGCGATCTTCGGCATCGCGCCGTTCACTCGCGGCACGATGCGGCTCGACGGTCGGCCGATCAGGCTGACGCACGCGCGCCAGGCCGTGAAGCACGGGCTCGCGCTCATCACCGAGGACCGCAAGGCGCAGGGTCTCGCGCTGAACCAGTCCATCCTCGACAATGCGCTGCTCGTGATCCGCTCGGTGTTCGCGCGGCGCACGAGCGAGACCCGTCGTGAGCTGCCCGGCGTGCTCAGCTCGCTCGAGGTCGTGTCGCGCGGCACCGATCAGGAGGTGCAGTACCTCTCGGGCGGCAACCAGCAGAAGGTCGTGCTCGCGAAGTGGCTCGCGACGAAGCCGCGCGTGGTGCTGCTCGACGAGCCGACCCGCGGCATCGACGTCGGCGCGAAGGTCGCCGTGTACCGGCTCATGCGCCGGCTCGCCAAAGAAGGGGTCGCGATCCTCATGATCTCGTCCGAGCTGCCCGAGGTCATCGGCATGTCCGACCGCATCCTGGTCATGCACGACGGCCGCGCGTCGGCGGAGCTGCCGGCGCGCAGCGACGAGGCGACGATCCTCGCGGCCGCGACCGGCACGCTCAAGGTCGAGGGAGGTGCGCGATGACCGCCACCGCACCCGCGACCGCCACGCGCGCCCCGCGCCGCAGGCGCCGGCGACTCGATGCGAGCCTCATCGTCGGCATCGCGCTCGTCGCGGTGATCATCATCGGCGCGATCCTGCTCGCGAGCGTCGGCCGCAACTTCTTCAGCGCGGGCAACATCCGGGACATCCTGACCGGGATGAGCGTGCTCGGCTTCGTCGCGATCGGGCAGACGCTCGTCATCCTGTGCGCCTCGCTCGACCTGTCGGTGCCGTACGTGGTGAGCCTGTCGAGCCTGATCGCGGCCGACCTGATGGCGGGCAATCCGGCGAACATCCCCATTGCCGTGCTCGCGGTGCTCGGCGTCGCGGTCGTCATCGGCCTCGCGAACGGGCTCATCGTGTCGAAGCTCAAGGTGAACGGCTTCATCGCGACGCTCGGCACGGGCCTCATCATCAAGGGCTATCTCGACACGAACTACAAGGGCACGAGCGGCAACGTGCCGTGGGACTTCCAGCTCATCGGCGCGACCGGGCTCGGCCCGATCCCCGTGTCGACGCTGCTCATGCTGTTCGTCGCGCTGCTCGCGGCGCTGTTCCTCGCTCGCACGCGCACCGGCAACCACATGTACGCCGTCGGCGGCAACGAGCAGGTCGCGCGGCTCTCGGGCATCCGCACGGCCCGGCCGCTCATCATCGCGCACATCCTGTGCTCGGTGTCGGCCGCGCTCGCCGGGCTGCTGCTCGCGAGCCGGCTGGGCGTCGGCAGCCCCACGGTGGGCACGCAGGGCGGGTACGACCTGCTGTCGATCGCGGCGGTCGTGCTCGGCGGCACGCTGCTCATGGGCGGACGCGGCTCGATCTGGGGCACGATCGGCGGCGTCGCGATCTTCGCGGTCGTCGACAACGTGATGAGCGTGCTGCAGGTGAACCCGTTCCTGAAGGACGTGGTGCGCGGCATCGTCATCGTGGCCGCGGTCGCGATCTACACGAGCCGGCAGCTCGATCGGCGCCGGCCGAGGTTCGGCCCCGGCGGGCTCATCGGCCCCGAGAGCAACGCGGGGCCGCCGACCGCGGCGAGCCCGTATCGCACCGACCACGAGTCCGAGACCGGAGCCGGCACCGAGACCGGAGCCGGCACCGAGACCGGCACCGGAGCCGGCACCGAGACCGAGGGGGTGCAGCGATGACCGCCACCGACTCCCGGGCGACCACGACCGCCCAGCAGCCGACCTTCCTCGACCGCCTCGCCCAGTTCGGGCGCACGCTCGTGAGCCCGCGCGGCGCGGTGTTCCTGCTGCTCATCGTGCTGCTCGTCGCGATCACCGTCATGAACCCGGCGTTCGCCGAGCCCGGCCAGTTCATCAGGTTCATCCAGCGGGTCGCCCCGGTGGCGATCGTCGCGATCGGCCAGTACTTCGTGATCGTCGGCGGTGAGTTCGACCTCTCGATGGGCTCGGTCGTGACCGCGCAGGTCGTGATCGCCGGCAACCTCATCGGGCAGGACGAGTCGAAGATCGTCCCGGTCACGATCTTCATGTTCGCGTTCGGGGCGCTCATCGGGCTCATCAACGGCCTGGTCGTGAGCTTCCTGCGGGTGCCGAGCTTCATCGTCACGCTCGGCATGATGCTCGCGCTGCTCGGCGCGGTGCTCTACTGGACCGGCGGCGCCGCGACCGGCAACCCCGCCGACTCGTTCCGCGAGGTCGGGCGCGGCGGCATCCGGAACATCCCGGTGCTCGAGATCCTGCCGTGGTCGGTCGTCGTCCTCGCCGTGGTCCTCGCGCTCGCGATCTGGTTCGCGCGCCGGCCGTTCGGCCGCACGATCATCGCGCTCGGCGACAACCCCGTGACGGCCCGCTATGCGGGCGCCCGGGTGTGGTGGGTCAAGACGTCGACGTTCATCATCTCGTCGCTCTCCGCGACGGTCGCGGGCATCCTGCTCGTGGGCTACGCGGGCGTGCACCCGAGCGTCGGCCGCGGCTACGAGTTCACCGCGATCACCGCGGTCGTGCTCGGCGGCGTGGTGCTCGGCGGCGGTCGCGGCTGGGTCGTCGCCGCGGCGGCCGGCGCGTTCGCGCTCGAGGCCCTGTTCACGCTGCTGAACTTCGCGGGCGTGCCGTCGACGTATCGCGACGCCGTCCAGGGCGCGATCATCATCCTCGCGGTCGCCTACGCGGCGACCACCTTCCGCGCGCGCCGTCGTGGCCGCGCCCTCGAGACTTCACCCGGCGGGCCGCCGCAAGCACCAGGGCCCGACGCGTCGAAGGAGCAGGCTGCCAACGAGGCATCCGCTCGTCCTGCACCCGTTCCCTCGACGCAGAGGGCCGACAACGACACCAAAGGAGGTTCGTGATGCGACGCAGGATCACCGTGGCATCCGCCATGATCGGCGCACTCGCGCTGTTCACGCTCGCCGGCTGTACCACCGACCCGAATGTGAGCGAGAGCACCGAGTCCGCAGCACCTGAAGAGACCGAGGAGTCGGTCGACTGGTTCGACCAGGCGCTCTTCGACAAGCAGGACGCCGAGCGCGACGTCGTGCCCGAGGGCCCTGAGGGCGAGCCGTACCTGCAGTACATCAACGCCGAGTTCGTGGACACGTCCCAGTTCGCGAGCCAGGGGGCGAAGAAGGCGTGCTTCGCGAACGCCTCGATCTCGAACCCGTGGCGGCAGACCGGCTGGATCACGATGAACCAGCAGCTGCAGGTGTTGCAGGAGGCCGGCGCCATCTCCGAGATGGAGACGCGTGACGCGCAGGACTCCGACGACACGCAGATCGCCGATATCGACTACTTCATCAACGAGGGCAACTGCGACGTCTTCATCATCTCGCCGAACTCCACGGCCGCGATGACGCCGGCGGTGCAGCGTGCGTGCGACACGGGCAAGCCCGTGATCGTGTTCGACCGCGGCGTCGAGACCGACTGCCCGGTCACGTTCATCCACCCGATCGGTGGCTTCGCGTGGGGCATCGACACGGCCGAGTTCCTCATCGAGAACCTGAACGAGGGCGACAAGGTCGTGGCGCTCCGCATCCTGCCTGGTGTGGACGTGCTGGAACAGCGGTGGGCTGCGGCCGACAAGCTGTTCGAGGAGGCCGGCATCGAGGCGGTCGACTACTTCACCGGGGCCGACCCGGCCGAGATCAAGAAGATCATCTCCGACGAGCTCGCCAAGGGCGACGTGCAGGGTGTGTGGATGGACGCCGGTGACGGCGCCGTCGCCGCCATCGAGGCGTTCGAGGACGCCGGCGCGGACTACCCCGTGATGACGGGCGAGGACGAGATGAGCTTCCTCCGCAAGTGGAAGGAGACGGGTCTCACGGGTCTCGCCCCGGTGTACTCGAACTTCCAGTGGCGGACCCCGCTGCTCGCCGCGCAGATGATCTTCGCGGGCCAGCAGGTGCCGAAGGAGTGGGTGCTCCCGCAGTCGCCGATCACGGCTGAGGAGGTCGACGAGTACCTCGCGCTGAACGAGAACATGCCCGACGGCCACTACGCCAAGTTCGGCGGCGAGAACCTGCCCGGCTACCCGCAGGTCTGGGAGGACCGCGTCATCCCGTAACCCCCTTCGCTGGTCGAGTAGCGCGCCAGCGCCGTATCGAGACCCGGTGAGCCGATCCCTGGACCGGCTCACCAGGGTCTCGATACGCTTCGCTACTCGACCAACGGTGTCTGAGAGGAACACGCATGCGGCGCACGATCGGCGTCAACACCTGGGTGTGGGTGTCACCGGTGACGGATGCCTCGCTGCCCGAGCTTGCGGCGAAGGCCGCGCGGCTCGGGTTCGGAGCGATCGAGCTGCCGGTCGAGCAGCCCGGCGACTGGTCGCCCGATGCGGCGGCCGAGACCCTCGCCGAGCACGGCCTCGCCCCGATCGTGGTCGGCGCCATGGGCCCTGGCCGCAATCTCGTCGCGGCGCGGGGCTCCGAGATCGTGGCTACCCAGAACTATCTCGTGCACTGCGTGAAGGTCGCCGAGCGACTCGGCTCACGGGTCGTCGCCGGCCCGTTCACGGCCTCGACGGGCCGCACCTGGCGCATGGACGCCGAGGAGCGCGACGATCTGTACCGTGAGCTCCGCACGAGTCTTGCGCCGGTCGTCAGGCAGGCGGAGGAGCGGGGCATCCGGCTCGCGATCGAGCCGCTGAACCGCTACGAGACGAGCCTCGTGAACACCGTCGAGCAGGCGCTCGAGGCGCTCGGCCCGTCGCTCGGGCCGGGCCTCGGGCTCGCGCTCGACAGCTACCACCTCAACATCGAGGAGAAGCACATCGGCGACGCGATCCGCGCGGCGGGCGAGCATCTCGCGCACGTGCAGGTCTGCGGCAACGACCGCGGCGCCGTGGGCGACGACCACATCGACTGGCCGGGCTTCCTCGACGCGCTCGACGACGCCGGGTACGCGGGCCCGCTCGGGCTCGAGAGCTTCACGGGCGAGAATGCGACGATCGCGGTCGCGGCATCCGTCTGGCGGCCGCTCGCCCCGTCGCAGGATGCGCTCGCCGAGCGGAGCATCCGCTATCTGAACGCGTTGCAAGACGAAAGGGAAACCCGATGACGGATGCGTCCACGCCGAAGAGCACCCACCCGGTGACGTTGTTCACGGGCCAGTGGGCGGACCTCCCGTTCGAGGAGGTGGCGAGGCTCGCGTCGGAATGGGGGTACGACGGCCTCGAGATCGCCGCATCCGGTGATCACCTCGATTTGAAGCTCGCCGACGAGGAGCCCGGATACCTCGACGAGCGCCGCGAGATCCTCAAGCGGTACGGGCTCGAGGTGTACGCGATCTCGAACCACCTGACGGGGCAGGCGGTCTGCGATGCGCCGATCGACTTCCGGCATCAGGCGATCGTGCGCCCGTACACGTGGGGCGACGGCGACGCCGAGGGGGTCCGGCAGCGTGCCGCCGAAGACATGCAGCGGTCGGCGCGGGTCGCCCGCAAGCTCGGCGTCGACACCGTCGTCGGGTTCACGGGGTCGTCGATCTGGCCGTACGTGGCCATGTTCCCGCCCGTGCCGGCGTCGGTGATCGACGCGGGGTACGACGATTTCGCGGCGAGGTGGAACCCGATCCTCGACGTGTTCGACGCGGAGGGCGTGCGCTTCGCGCACGAGGTGCACCCGGGCGAGATCGCGTACGACTACTGGACGAGCGTACGGACGTTGGAGGCGATCGGGCACCGTGAGGCGTTCGGGTTCAACTGGGACCCGTCGCACATGATGTGGCAGGGCATCGACCCGGTCGGGTTCATCCTCGACTTCAAGGACCGCATCTACCACGTGGATTGCAAGGACACGAGGCTGCGTCCGGCGAACGGGCGGGCCGGCATCCTGGGCTCGCACCTCGCGTGGGGCGACCCGCGGCGCGGCTGGGACTTCGTGTCGACGGGGCACGGGGATGTGCCGTGGGAGGACTCGTTCCGCGCGCTCGAGTCGATCGGGTACGCCGGGCCGATCTCGGTCGAGTGGGAGGACGCCGGCATGGACCGCCTGCACGGCGCGGCGGAGGCCGTGGGATTCATCCGCTCGAAGCTGTGGCCGCTGCCCGCGGCGTCCTTCGACGCCGCCTTCAGCAACCAGTGATCGCTGCCTCGCTGGTCGAGTAGCGAGCGAGGAACGAGCACGCGTATCGAGACCTCGCATCCCGATCTCGAGATCGGCTCACCGGGTCTCGATACGGCGCTGGCGCGCCTACTCGACCGACGGGTGGGTCACTCCGGGATGCTCCAGTAGTACGCCGTGCCGCCGGGGTGCTTGACCGTGATGGCCTCGTCGACCGTGAAGTCGAACGTCGGGTCGGTGTGCCCCGCGTACTCGATCGAGATCGTGCCGTCGGCGAGCGTGATGACCCCGGTCACGATGCCCGTGTGGTCGCGGTCGCCCGAGTTGTCCCAGTCGAACTGCACGATGTCGCCGACCTTGACCTGGTCGCGCTGGTCGTCGGTGAGCGCGGTCGCCCGGTCGGGGCGCGCGGCGAGGTAGTCGCGGAACGCGGTCGAGCTGATCCACGCCGACGCGTGCGCGTACGGGTCGCCGCCCGCCTCGTACCACCACTCGTCGTCGGGCTGCCAGCCGCGGTCGAGGAGCGACTGGCTCGCGAAGTTCACGCAGTCGCTCGCCTCGAGGAATCCGAACTCCTCGTTCGACGTGGCCTGCCAGTTGGCCTCGACGTACGCGAGCTGGGCGGCGACGGCGGGCGAGAGCGGCGCGCTCATAGCGGCGGCGGATGCCTCGCCCGAGGTCGCTCCCTCCGGCTCGGCCTTCGGCGCGGCCGCCGAGATCGAGCCCTTCGACGCCGCCGAATCGCCCGGCGACTCGTCCACCCCGCCGACCGCGGCACCGATGCTGACCCCGACGACCCCGACGAGCAGCGCGGCCCCCGCGCCCACCGCCAGGAGCCGGCGACGGACGATGGTGCGTGGTGCATGGTGCTTCGACATCTCCGAGCAACATTTCATGCGCATCTATGAAGAACCCGAGTGTCGTGACGGGCTCGGCCATGCACGCCGGTCGAGTAGCGCCCGAGGAACGAGGGCGCGTATCGAGACCCGGTCCCGTCTCGACGACCGCCCGCCAGGTCTCGATACGCTGCGCTACTCGACCGACGGCTACCGCTCGGTGACCGTGCCGTTCTTGAGCTGCAGCCGCCGTTCCGCCCGTGCCGCGACGGCCGAGTCGTGCGTGACGATCACGACCGTCAGCCCGCGATCGCGCCACAACCCCTCGAGCAGTCCGACGATCTCGTCGCGCGTCCCCTCGTCGAGGTTGCCGGTCGGCTCGTCGGCGAGCAGCACGAGAGGCTCCTTCACGAGCGCCCGCGCGATCGCGACGCGCTGCTGCTGCCCGCCCGAGAGCTCGCCCGGCAGGTGCCCGGCACGCTCGCCGAGCCCGACCGAGGCGAGCGCCGCCGCGGCGCGGTCCCGCCGCTCGGCGGCCGGCACACCGAGCGGCTCGAGCGCCGCCTCGACGTTCTCCTGCGCGGTGAGCGTCGGGATCAGGTTGAAGTGCTGGAACACGAACCCGATCTCCTCGGCGCGGATCTTCCCGAGCCGGCGGTCGCCGAGGTGAGAGATCTCGGCGTCGCCGAGCACGATGCGCCCGTCGGTCGGTCGGTCGAGCGCACCGAGCATCTGCAGCAGCGTCGACTTGCCGCCGCCGGTCGGGCCCTGGATCGCGACGAGCTGCCCCGCCCCGATCTCGAGGTTCACCTCCTTCAGGGCGTGCACGGTGCGTGTGGACTGCCGGTACGTCTTCGAGACGCGCTCGAGCGTGTACATGGGGATTCCTTTCCTGGGGCGGGTGACGGATGCCTCGCGGGTGACGGATGCCTCGCGGGTGACGGATGCCTCGGGCGAGCGGTGCGCCGTGCTCGCGCCGGTCGGGGCCGCCGCGCTCATGCGACGCTCCGCAGCGCCTCGGCCGGGCGCAGCCGCGACGCCCGCCAGCCGCCGACCGCACCCGCGATGAGCCCGCCGAGCACCGCGAGCCCGATCGCGATCGCGATGACCCAGGCCGTCACGGGGGCGTTGAGCACGACCTCGGTGGTCGCGCCGCCGAAGGCGTCGGCTCGGGCCCCGAAGGCTCCGCCGCCTGCTGCATCTGCAGCGCCCGCGGGACCGCCGCCCGGCATCGCGCCGGTCAGCCCGCCGCCACTCACGCCTCCGCCGAGCGTCGGCCCGATCAGGTTCACGATCCAGATGCCGACGAGCCCGATCACGAGCCCCGCGGCGCCCCCGATGAGCCCTTGCACGAGTGACTCGCCCGCGACCTGGCCGACGATGCGGCGGTCGGACCATCCGATCGCCTTGAGCGTGCCGAACTCGCGCGTGCGTCGCGTGACCGACTGGATCGTGAACAGGATCGCGATCAGGAACGCCGCGACGAGCACCGCGAGCGAGAGCCAGAGGCCGAGGTTCGAGATGAGGCTCGACGCGGTCGACAGCGAGCCCGAGACTTGCGAGGCGAGGTCGGACTGGGTGTTCACGGTCGCGTCGGGCAGCGCCTCTTCGAGATCGGCCTGCACACTCGCGATGGCGTCGGCCGAGGCGGCCTGCACGTACACGTCGGTGATGAGTCCGTCGTTTCCCGAGAGCGACTGCGCGAGGTCGATCGGAAGGTAGACGTTCGCGGCGGTCTCGGCGTCGGCCGACGTCGAGCTCACGGTGCCGACGACCTCGAACTCCGTGCCGCCGACGTCGATGCGGTCGCCGACGGCGAGCTCCGCGGTGGTCGCGTAGCTCGCGTCGAGCACGGCGACGGCCTGACCGGTGTCGGATGCCTCGAGCCCGCGCCCCTCGGCGAGCTCGACCGACGAGAGCGGTCCGACGGCCGCCGCGGCCGGGTCGAGCCCGAGCACGCTGAAGCTGTCGACGTCGAACGCGCTGCCACCCGCCCCGTCGAACCCGCCTCCGGCGGGCGGCCCGGCCTGCTGCATCTCGTCGCTCGGCCCGCCGGTCGTGGCGTCGCCGGTCGAGCGCTGCGGAAGCTCGCCCGAGAACGTCATGTTGGTCAGCGACAGCGTCGCGGCTGCCGCCGCGACCCCGTCGACCTGCTCGACGGTCTCGAGCGCCGACGCGTCGAGCGTCGCACCGCCGGGCCCGGTGGTGAGGCGCGACTGGCTGATGGCCGTCGACCCGTCCGCCGTCGTGCCGTCGTCGACCCCGAACTCGAAGCGCTGCGGGCCGCCCTCGCCCGGGGCCGTGGGCGTTGCGGTCACGGTGAGGTCGGTGCCGACGCCGTAGACGGATTCCAGCACCGACGCTTGCGCGTTGCGCACCCCCGTCGAGACGGCGTTGACGAGGATGACGAGCGCGATGGCGAGGGCCATGCCGATCGCGACGATGGCGGTCTGTCGTCTCCGCCCGGCGAGCTCGCGCCGAAGATATGTGAAGAACATGCCGCCGAACGTACGAGCGCCGACTATGCCCACCCCCTCGCGCCGCTATGGACTCCCCATGTCGCCCCCGTCTGACCTCCCGTTGGTCGAGTAGCGAGCGAGGTACGAGCACGCCCCCGTTGGTCGAGTAGCGAGCGAGGTACGAGCACGCGTATCGAGACCCGCGTTACGATCCGACTCCGCCGGGTCTCGATACACTCGCTGGCGCTCGCTCCTCGACCGACGGGTGGTCAGCTCACTCGACTAACGAAGAGAAACCTCATAGGAATCGCATAGATACGTGCGGATACTTGGGAGTATGAGCACCGAGCAGACCGCCGCGCACCGCACCCCCCAGCTGCACAAGCCCGACGGGTCGATGGTCCGGCTGCTCGTCGTCGACGACGAGGCATCCCTCGCCGACCTGCTCAAGATGGCGTTCCGCTACGAGGGCTGGGACGTGCGCACCGCGGGCGACGGCCTCGCGGCCGTGAAGGCCGCGCGCGAGTTCCGCCCCGATGCGATCGTGCTCGACATCATGCTGCCCGACATCGACGGCCTCGAGGTGCTGCAGCGCGTGCGCGCCGACGGCACCGAGACCCCCGTGCTCTTCCTGACCGCGAAGGACTCGCTCGACGACCGCATCGCGGGTCTCACGGCGGGCGGCGACGACTACGTCACCAAACCGTTCAGCCTCGAAGAGGTCGTCGCGCGCGTGCGCGGACTCATCCGCCGCTCGACCCTCACGCTCGCGCAGCAGCGCGACCCGGTGCTGCGCGTGGGCGACCTGACGCTCGACGAGGACTCGTACGAGGTCGAGCGCGACGGCACGCCCATCGAGCTCACGGCGACCGAGTTCGAGCTGCTGCGTTTCCTCATGCGCAACCCGCGCCGGGTGCTGTCGAAGGCGCAGATCCTCGACCGGGTGTGGTCGTACGACTTCGGCGGCAAGGAGACCGTGGTCGAGCTCTACATCTCGTACCTGCGCAAGAAGATCGACCAGGGTCGCGCGCCCATGATCCACACGGTCCGCGGCGCGGGCTACATGCTGAAAGCGGTGAACGCGTGACCCACCCGGGCGAGCCCGGGTACGCCGCGGCGTCGCGCGCGGCGCACGCGCGCGAGCAGCTTCGCGAGCGGGACGCGACGAGCCGGGCGGATGCCTCGAGCGGGACGGATGCCTCAGGCAGGGCGGATGCCTCGGCCAGGGCGGATGCCTCGGCCGGCGCGCATGCCTCGGGGTTCCGTGCCGTGATCGACCGCACGCCGTTCGCGCGCGGCCCGTGGACCATCCGCCGCCGGCTGCTCGTGCTCATCGCGGGCCTGCTCGTCGCCATGAGCGTCGCGGTCGGCGTCGCGACCGTGCTGCTCTTCCACGCGTCGTCGGTCGCCCGGCTCGATGCGAGCCTGCGGGCGGCGTCGTCGCGCGCCGACACGGCCGCAGGGTCCGGTTTCCCGGGGGATGCGCTCGCGACCGTGCAGGGCTTCCTGGGTGTGCCGGGCCAGCCCGAGGGAACGCTCGGCGGTCTCGTCCGCGGCGCCGCGTCGACCGCGGCGTACATCGACGAGGGGCAGATCATCGAGGCGGGCCCGGCGGCGACGGCCGCGCTCGCCGCGGTCTCGCCCGACGGCTCGCCGCACACCATCACGGCCGGTGCGCTGGGGGAGTATCGCGCGCTCGCCGTGGAGTCCGAGCCCGGCGTCGTCGTCGTGCTCGCGCTGCCGCTGGCCGACGTGAGCGCGCAGACCGCGCAGCTCACCGGCACCGTCGTGCTCGTCGCCGCGGGCGGGCTGCTCATCGCGCTGGGCGCGGGCTCGCTCGTCGTGCGGCGTTCGCTCGAACCGCTCGAGCGGGTCACCGCGACCGCGCAGGCGGTGTCCGAGCTTCCGCTCGAGCGCGGCGACGTCGACCTCGACGAGCGCGTGCCGGTGGACGAGCCGGGCACCGAGGTGGGCCGGCTCGGCACGGCGTTCAACCGCATGCTCGGCCACGTGGCATCCGCCCTCTCGGCCCGTGAGGAATCGGAACGCAAGGTGCGCCGGTTCGTGGCCGACGCGTCGCACGAGCTGCGCACGCCGCTCGCGTCGATCCGTGGCTATGCCGAGCTCACGCGCCTGCATGGCGGCGCGCTGCCCGAGGACGTGGTGCACGCGCTCGGCCGCATCGAGTCCGAGTCGGTGCGCATGACCGAGCTCGTCGAGGACCTGCTGCTGCTCGCTCGGCTCGACGAGGGCCGCGAGCTCGTCGCGGGCGAGGTCGAGCTCGGCCCCATCGTCGCCGACGCGGTCGCCGACGCGCAGGTCGCGGGGCCCGATCACGAGTGGACGGTCGAGCTGCCCGACGAGCCGGTCGTCGTGCCCGGCGACGAGGCGCGCCTGCGCCAGGTGCTCGGCAACCTGCTCACCAACGCACGCGTGCACACGCCTGAGGGCACCTCGATCGTCGCGACCCTGACGACGGATGCCTCGTCGGCGGTGATCACGGTCGCCGACGACGGCCCGGGCATCGACCCCGACCTGCGCGACACGCTGTTCGAGCGCTTCGCACGCGGAGACAGCTCGCGCTCGCGCCGCGCGGGCAGCACGGGCCTCGGGCTCGCGATCGTGCGCGCCGTGGCCGAGGCGCACCACGGCGAGGTGTCGGTGGCGAGCGAGCCGGGGCGCACCGTGTTCACGGTGCGGCTGCCGCTCGCGTAGCGACGGATACCCCGCTGGTCGAGTTGCGAGCGACGACGCCCCGTTGGTCGAGTAGCGAGCGACGAGATCTCGATACGCGTGCTCCTCCGTCGCTCGCTACTCGACCAGCGGCGGGGTTACTCGCGCGGGATGGCCGCGAGCGCCTCGATCTCGACCAGCGCGCCGGGGCGGCCCATCTTGGCGACGACCTGCACCGTGATCGCGGTGGGGTGCGGCCCCCAGACGCGCATCGAGGCTCCGAACCCCTCGTCGACCGAGACCGTCGGGTCGAGGTAGACCGCGAGCCGGGTGACGTTGGTCTGGTCGGCGCCGGCCTCGGCGAGCACCGCGAGCACGTTGCGGAGCGCCTGCTCGGTCTGGGCGGCCGCGCCGCCGTCGACGATGGCGCCCGAGACATCCGTGCCGTTCTGGCCGCCGACGACCAGTGTGTCGTGGTCGCCGCGCACCAGCACCCCCTGGCTGAACGCCGGGTTCGTGTGCAGCGACGCCGGGTTGACGTGTGTGATCTCCATGCCCCGCATGCTGCCACCAACCGCCGTCACGACTGATAGTTTGGCCGGGTGACGGAGTCGATCAAGGTGGGCGTCGCCGGCGATATCGGTGAGGATGAGGCGCTCGTGGTCCCGCGATCCGTCTCCGGCACGCGAGATGACATCGCCGTCGTCTTCAGTGGCGGCCGGTACTTCGCGATCGACAACACCTGCACCCACGAGGAGGCGGCCCTCGCCGAGGGCTGGATCGAGGCGGGCTGCGTGGAGTGCCCGCTGCACGCCTCGACATTCCGGCTCTCCGACGGCGCGGTGCTCGGCCCGCCGGCCCCGAAGGGTGTCGCAACCCACACCATCGCGCTGGAGGGCGAGGCACTCATGCTCACGCCGAATCCGGCATCCCTCGCGTGAGCGGTGACCGGCGAGTCGTCATCGTCGGAGGCGGCATCGGTGGGTGGACGGTCGCCTCAACGCTGCGTTCACAGGGCTTCGACGGCGACCTCGTCCTCATCGAGCGGGAGGCGGCCTGCTACGACCGGCCACCGCTGTCGAAGACGGCGCTGATCGACGGCTCGCCGCTTGCGGCACTCGCATTCGCCGATGCAGCGACGATCGCGGATCTCCGTATCGACGTCCGGCTGGGGAGCAACGCGATCCGGCTCGACGCCGAGGCGCGCGCCGTGGTGCTCGACGACGGCGAGGTCGTCGACGGAGAAGCGGTCGTCCTCGCCACGGGGGCGAGTGCGCGGATCCCCGCGTTCCCGGGTGCCGACCTGCCCGGTGTGACCACGCTCCGGACGTACGCGGATGTCGTCGCGCTGCGCGCGCTCGCCGCGCGCACCGTCGCGGTCATCGGCGCGGGTCTGATCGGGGCGGAGGCCGCTGCAGCCCTGCGCGCGCTCGGCTCCGAGGTCGTGCTCATCGACCCGAACGAGGTGCCCGGATCCCGGATCTTCGGATCCACGATGGCTCAGCACCTGCACGCCATGCACGCCGAGCACGGGGTCGACGTCCGCGCGAGCACGATCGCGGCGATCACGCCGGTCGGCACGCGACTGCGCGTCACCCTCGGGAGCGGCGACTCGATCGACGTCGACGGCGTCCTGGTCGGAACCGGGATCACCATCGACACGACGCTCGCGGCAGCGGCGGGCCTCGACGTCGACGGCGCGATCCTCGTCGACGAGGACGGCCGCACCTCCGCATCGGGCGTGTTCGCCGTCGGCGACGCGACCCGCGCGCGCGTGCCCATCGACGCACCCGCGACTCCGCGCGGACACTGGGAAGCGGCGCAGCAGGACGGACGAGCGGTGGCCGCGGCCATCCTCGGGCTGCCGCGTGAACCGCGCGGCGCCGGATGGTTCTGGTCGGACCGGTACGGGCACCACATCGAAGTCGTCGGCGACGTGGTCGCGCAGGGCCGCGAGGTCGTCCGTCCCGGAGCGCACCCGACCGTGTTCCGGATCGACGGCGAACGCCTGGTGGGTGCGTCCAGTGTCGACGATCCGAACACGGTGCGTGCCGCGCGCCGGCTCATCGACCGCGCGGTGTCGGTCAGTCTCGCGCAACTGACCGACCCGCACGTGTCGTTGCGGTCGCTTCTGCCGAGAGGCTAGGCGGCGGTGGCCGCCGCCGCCGGCTTCTTGACCCGCACCTTCTGATACGGCTTCGCGATCGAATCACCGATCGCTGTGGCGATGAGCTCCTCGGCCGACTGGTTCTTCCGCGAGAGCTTCGCGATCCACTTGGTGAACCTGGCGCCTCGCGCGAGCTCCTTCGCACTGCGATCCTCGAGGGCGTAGAAGAGCAGCGCCTTCTCGGGCAGCAGCGAGAGCACACCGTTGAGCACCCGCCGGGTCACCCACTTGGCGAGCGGTCCCTTGACGTCGGGGTGACGGAGCGAGTGCCCGGCCAGTGCGGCGAAGAGGGTGAGCGCCTTCGAGTCGAGCTCGGACCGGATGTATGCATCCAACTCGGCGAAGGTGTCGAAGTACGGTCCGGGCACGTGCAGCTGCTCAGCGCCCTGTCGCGATTCGACGACCACGCGATCGGCGTCCGCGGTGGAGAGCCCGGGCCCGAACTCCTGGTATCCGCGCACGGCGGACCAGATGTAGGTCCACCAGGTCCAGCGCTGCCATGCCGGCTGCTTGGCGCTGACGACCTCGCCCGTCTCCGGATTCGTCCAGGAAGCCCGTTCGTGAAGCATGTCGACATGCTTCGCCGCGGCGTCGGCGTGCGCCTTGTCGGCGAAGACCGCGTCGCGCAGGTATGCGGAGGTCCGATCGAACCGGGCCGCCATCGCCTCCGGGCCCTCGTTGGTCATCGACACGCGCTCGAAATGGGTCATCATGCCCGGCTCGAGCATCTGCAGGAACACCGCGTTCTTCGCACCCAGCATCGAGCCGGGGTCGGAGAACACCCGCCAGGAGACACTGTTCGGGCCGTAATACCCATCATCTGCGCGCGGCGCATCGGCGAGCGAACGGCTCGGGTGGACGTCCGTCATTGGAATCCTCTTCTCTCGGAAGCGCGGGGTCGCACCTCAGCGTCGTTCGACAGAACGGAGCACATCGGTGCAGATTGGGGGATTGCGCTTTCCCGAGGCTAGTGCATCGCACTATCCCCGAGGTGAACCGTGAGAGGTCGGTCGCGGACTACTCGTCGGGGGCGTCGGCGATCAGGCGGAGCATGCCCGCGAACGCCACGAGCTCCTCGGGCGCGCGGTCCTCGAGCACGCGGCGCACGCGCGCCTGATGCCGCTCGCGCACCGCACGGATGCGCTCGACCGCGACGGGTGTCGGTGCGAGCACGCGCAGCCGGCCGTCGCGCTCGTCGGGGCGGCTCTCGACGAAGCCCGCCTCCTCGAGCACGCGCACCTGCCGGCTGACCGAGCTCTTGTCCATGTCGAGCAGATCGGCGAGCACGTGCGCGTTCGTCGCCTCGAGGCGGACGATCGTCGCCAGCACCTTGTAGCCGGCGGGCTGCAGGTCGGGGTGGATCTGCTCGGCCGCCTGCTTCCAGAGCTGACGTGCCCGGGTGAAGACGACGCTGAGCTGCTCCTCCACGAGGGCGATGGCCTCGTCGACGGCGGGATCGGCGGTCGCGGCGGTCATGTCAGGGCCGGCCTTCCTTACGTGGGCGCGCTTCGTCGATGACCGGCACGGTTCCGGTCACGGGCACCGCGACGGTCGCTTCGGATGCCTCGAACAATTCTTCCCCGATGAGCTCCGCTTCGGAAACCGGGGCGGGCGCGCCGTGCTCGGCCTTCGCGCGCTGGACCGCGTTGAGCGTGCCGAGCTGCACGTTCGGCAGGAAGATCACGGTGATGAGCGTGACCACGGCGAGCGGCACGGCCGCGAGGAACACCGCACCGACCCCGAGCCCGTAGGCCGACTCGACCACGACCCGGATCTGCTGCGGCAGCTCGTTCACGTGCGGGATCGCGCCACCGGCGAGCGCCTGCGCGGCGACCGCCTGCTGCTCGGGCGCGAGCGTCGCGAGGCCCGACTTCACCTGGTCGGCGACGACGGTGCCGAGGATCGACCCCATGACCGCGACGCCCGCGGTGCCGCCGAGGCTGCGGAAGAACGTCACGGCACTGGTCGCGACGCCCATGGTGCGCACCTCGGTCGTGTTCTGCACGACCAGGACGAGGTTCTGCATGATCATGCCGACGCCCGCGCCGAGCACGAACATCGAGGCGCCGACGTAGAAGAAGTCGGTGTCGTAGTGCAGCTGCGAGAGCAGCACGGTGCCCGCGATCATGAGCACGGCTCCCGTGATGACGTACGCCTTCCACTTGCCGCGCCGTGAGATCAGCGCGCCGATCACGGTCGACGAGATGAGCACGCCCGCCATCATCGGGATGGTCAGCAGGCCCGACTCGGTCGGGGTCGCACCGCGTGCGAGCTGCATGTACTGGCTGAGGAACACGGCCGTGCCGAACATGGCCACGCCGACCGAGATGCTCGCGAGCACCGAGAGCGTGAACGTGCGGTTCTTGAACAGCCAGAGCGGGATTAGCGGCTCCTTGGACTTCAGCTCGACGACCACCGCGATCGCGAGCAGCACCACGCCGCCGATGACCATGAGCCACGACTCGAGCGAGTTCCACTCGAACTGGCTGCCGCCGAGCGACACCCAGATCAGCAGCAGGGCGACCCCGGACGAGATGAGCACGATGCCGGCGTAGTCGATCGAGACCTTGCGCTGTTCGAGCTTCGGCAGATGCAGGGTTCGCTGCAGGATGATCAGCGCGACGATCGCGATGGGCAGGCCGACGAAGAAGTTCCAGCGCCAGCCGAACGCGTCGGTCACGACGCCGCCGAGCAGCGGGCCGCCGACCGTGGCGATGGCCATGACCGCGCCGAAGAGCCCGGCGTACTTGCCGCGCTCGCGCGGGCTGAGGATGTCGGCCATGACGATCTGGCTGAGCGCGCCGAGGCCGCCCGCGCCGAGACCCTGGAACACGCGCATCGTGATGAGCATGCCCGGGTCTTGCGCGAAGCCGGCGACCGCCGACGACAGCACGAAGATCACGAGGGCGAGCTGCAGCAGGAACTTGCGGTTGAACAGGTCGGCGAGCTTGCCCCAGATGGGCGTGGAGACGGTCGTCGCGAGCAGCGTCGCGGTGACGACCCACGTGAAGGCGCTCTGGTCGCCGCCGAGGTCGGAGATGATGACGGGCAGGGAGCTGCCCACGACGGTCGTGGCGAGCATCGACACGAACATGCCGAGGATGAGGCCCGAGAGGGCGGTGAGCACGGCCCGGTGCGTCATGCCGCTCTCGGTGAGCTGCTCACCGGCGGCGGAGGAAGGGGAAGTCTTGCGTGACATGCGGTGTGAGATCTCCAGCACAGATAGTTGAGAGGGGTCAACCATAGAACAAGTCGATGACATACGTCAACTATTGAGGTCGGTCAACTATTCCGCGGTGGCGCTTCGAGCGGATGCCCCGGCGGAACCGTGCGGATTTGGCCGACCCCGGGGCATCCGTTATGCTGCTCTGAGCCGAAGACCGCTGGTCGTCGTGTGAGCCGCAAGGCGAACCGACCGAAGCTCTGCGAATGCAGGGGCCCGCGCAGGTGTGACGAAGACTTCCGGGTTTCTCCCGATCGAGCTCCGCGCGCTTGCGCCGGAGCTTTTTTCATTTCACAGCCTCGCCAGCGCTCCCAGGCCGCGCATCGCCTCCGCGATGCGCGTTGAAGACACAAGGAGTGGCCATGGCGAACAAGGAAGCCTCGGTTGCCGAACTCAAGAACCTGTTCGAGAGCTCGACCGCCGTTCTGCTGACCGAATACCGCGGCCTCACTGTTGCCCAGCTCAAGACGCTGCGCAAGTCCATCAGTGGGGACGCGAGCTACGCCGTGGTGAAGAACACGCTGACCAAGATCGCCGCCAACCAGGCCGGCATCTCCGCGTTCGACGACGAGCTCAAGGGCCCGTCGGCGATCGCGTTCGTGCATGGTGACCCCGTCGCCGTCGCGAAGTCGCTGCGTGAATTCGCCAAGGCGAACCCTCTCCTCGTGGTCAAGGGCGGCTATTTCGATGGCAAGCCCCTGACCGCCGAAGAGGTAGGCAAGCTCGCCGACCTCGAGTCCCGCGAAGTGCTGCTCGGCAAGCTCGCCGGCGCCTTCAAGGCCTCGCTGTTCGGAGCCGCATATCTGTTCAACGCACCGCTGTCGAAGGCCGTTCGCACGGTCGACGCGCTGCGTGAGAAGCAGGAGTCCGCTGCGTAGGCGCGAGCCTCTCAAGCGGTGAGTAACCAACTAAGGAGATAGAAATGGCAAAGCTGTCCACTGAGGAGCTGCTCGAGCAGTTCAAGGGCCTGACCCTCATCGAGCTCTCGGAGTTCGTCAAGGCGTTCGAGGAGACCTTCGAGGTCACCGCCGCCGCGCCCGTCGCGGTCGCCGGCCCCGCTGCCGCCGGTGGCGGCGCCGCTGCTGAAGAGGCTGAGGAGAAGGACTCCTTCGACGTCATCCTCGAGGCTGCCGGCGACAAGAAGATCCAGGTCATCAAGGTCGTCCGCGAGCTCACCTCGCTCGGCCTCGGCGAGGCCAAGGCCGTCGTCGACGGTGCCCCCAAGGCCGTGCTCGAGGGCGCGAACAAGGAGACCGCCGACAAGGCGAAGGCTTCGCTCGAAGAGGCCGGCGCGACCGTCACCCTCAAGTAATCGCCGCGCTGCAAGGCGCGCACTTGAGGTGACTCGCGTCACCGCACCACACGGATGCCCCGTGCCGAAGCTTCGGCACGGGGCATCCTTCGTCTCCGCCCGCCGAGTGTTGCCGTTCCGACCGAGTGTGGCCGCCGTAACGGTAACAGTCGTCTCGAATGATCACACTCGCGGGCGGGGCGGGCGGGGCGGGGCGGGGCGGGGCGGGGCGGGCACGGATGCATAGAGCGGCTATATAGTTGAGCTATGCAATCCATCGAGCCCGGTGCGCTCACCGAGTTGATCGGCGAGCTCGTCTCCGTCAACCACCGCCTCACGCGGCTCGCGGCCACGGCCACGGGCAGCACCGAGTCGCCCGCGATCTGGCGCACACTGAGCGTGCTGCGTGACTTCGGCCCCATGCGCCTCGGCGAGCTCGCCCGCGTCAGCCGGGTCAGCCAGCCCACCATGACCAAGCTCGTGAACACGCTCGACGAGCGCGGCTGGATCCGCCGCATCGCCGACGAGCACGACGCCCGGGCCTGGCTCATCTCGGCCGATCGGCGCGGACTCGTCGCGCTCGACGCCTGGCGTGCCGAGCTCGCGGCACAGCTCGCACCGCGGTTCAGCGATCTCGACGACGCCGACGCCGCAGCACTCGAGCGCGCCGTCGCCATCGTGCGCGAGCGGCTCGACCGTGCCGACGACGAGCTCCGGTCGGGGGCGGTCGCGTGAGCACGGGCGCGACGCAGGCGCCCGGCGCGCACGGCGCCGGCCACGGGGCATCCGGGTCGATCTTGAAGCAGCCGAAGGCGGTCTGGGCCGTCGCGTTCGCGTGCGTGATCGCGTTCATGGGCATCGGGCTGGTCGATCCGATCCTGCCCGCCATCGCCGAGAGCCTCGAGGCGACGCCGACCGAGACCGAGCTGCTGTTCACGAGCTATCTGCTGATCACGGGGCTCGCGATGCTCGTCACGAGCTGGCTGTCGAGCCGTATCGGCGCCAAGAAGACGCTGCTCATCGGGCTCGCGCTCATCGTGGTCTTCGCCGCGGCGGCCGGGCTGTCGCAGAACGTCGAGTCCGTCATCGGCTTCCGGGCCGGATGGGGCCTCGGCAACGCGCTGTTCATCTCCACCGCGCTCGCGACCATCGTGGGCGCCGCGTCGGGCGGCACCGCGTCCGCGATCATCCTCTACGAGGCCGCGCTCGGGCTCGGCATCGCCGTCGGCCCGCTGCTCGGCGGGCTGCTCGGCAGCGTGAGCTGGCGCGGGCCGTTCTTCGGCACGGCCGCGCTCATGGCGGTGGGGTTCATCGCGATCGTGGCGTTCCTGCGCGACGAGCGGGCCGGCGCCCCGGGTGGCGCCGCGAGCGCTGCGACGCCGCAGCCGACCCGGCTGTCGGCACCGATCCGCGCGCTGCGCCAGCCCGCCCTCGGCGTGCTCGCGGCCGCGGCGCTCTTCTACAACATCGGCTTCTTCGTGCTGCTGGCCTACTCGCCGTTCCCGCTCGGGTTCGACGCGATGGGACTCGGCTTCACGTTCTTCGGCTGGGGTGTCGCGCTCGCCGTCACATCGGTCTTCGTCGCGCCACTGCTGACCGCACGGATGCCTCGGACCCGCGTCCTCTGGATCACGCTGCCGGTGCTCGCGGTCGATCTCGTCGTGGCCGGTCTGCTGATCGAGTCGCCGGTGGGCCTCGTGGTCTGCATCGTCGTCGGCGGGCTCCTGCTCGGCGTGCTGAACACCGTGCTCACGGAGTGCGTCATGGAGGCGACCGACCTGCAGCGGTCCGTCGCATCGAGCGCGTACTCCGCCGTGCGGTTCCTCGGCGGCGCGGTGGCGCCGCCCGCGGCCGCCGAGCTCGCGCATCTGATCGCGCCCTCGGCGCCGTACTACGCGGCGGCGGGCTCGGTCGCCGTCGCGGCGCTCATCATCGTGCTGGGCCGGCGCGCGCTCCGCAGGGTCGACGGCGTCGACGAGCCCGGTGCCGCCGAGGCATCCGCCACCGAGGCGGAGGCGATCACCGCCGGCGACGCCACCTGACCCGGGCGCGTCGTCCCGGATCCCGCACCCGGCGCATTCCCACTTTTCCTTTCTGCTTCCTTGCTCAGGAACCGGGGTTGCCGCGGCGGCGTGTCGTGGGCCGACGCGCCGAGCGCGTCATCGACATTCCTGAGCAAGGAAGCGCAGGTGGAGCGTGGGTGTGTTCGAGCCCCGAGCCCCTGCCCCGCGCGCTCCATCCGAGGCTGCTTCCCAGCTCAGGAACTTCCGGCCGCGCGGCGGCGTGTCGCGGTTCGACGCGCCGAGCGAGTCACCGAAACTCCTGCGCAAGGAACCGGAAGCGGGACGTGGGTGCGGCCGCGGCCCCGTCCGCCCCGAACACGGCTCAGCGCGGGGGAGCGGTCGTGCTCGCGCGCACGATCAAGCGCGTGGGCAGCGGGGCGCCGGAGTCGGGCAGCGGGTCGGCCTCGTCGCCCTCGCCGAGCAGCCGCAGGACGACCTCGACGGCCGACCGGCCCTGGTCTCCCGGCTCCTGGGCGATGGTCGTGAGGCCGAACAGCTCGGCGTACTCGTGACCGTCGATGCCGATCACGGACAGGTCGGCAGGGATGGAGATGCCGAGCCGCTCGGCGGCGCGCATGAGGCCGAACGCGAGCTCGTCCGAGGCGGCGAACACGGCCGTGGGGCGGCGTCCCGGGTGACCGAGCAGCTGGAGGCCCGCGGCGTAGCCGCCCGGCAGGCTCATCTCGGCTTCGACGACGTCGGTCGCCTCGAGTCCGGCGGCCACCATGGCCTCGGCGAACCCGCGACGGCGCGCGCCGGGCACGCTGTGCGGCGCGGCCGCCGACCCGGCGCCCGCAAGATGCGCGATGCGCGTGTGTCCGAGGTGCAGCAGGTGCTCGGTCGCGAGCTGGCCGACCGCGCGGTCGTCGACCGCGAGTCGGGTGTCGCCCGCTCCGCTGCCGCCGAGGCAGACGAGCGGCTTGTCCCGTCGGTCGAGTGCCGTGACCTCGTGCGCGACCAGGTCCACGCCGACGGCGAGCACCGCGTCGACGCGTTTCCTGGCGAGGAAGAAGTCGAACACGCGCTCGCGTTCCGGCCCGGAGGGCGGCAGGTTGTACAGCGTGAGGTCGTATCCCGCCGCGAGCAGGGCGCGCTCGACGCCCTCGAGGACCTCGCCGAAGAACCACCGGTTCACGAACGGGATCACGACGCCGACGTTCTTCGTGCGGCCGGTGACGAGACTCGCGGCGTCGGGCGACGCGATGTAGCCGATGTCGGCCGCTGCGGCCTCCACGCGCCGGCGCGTGTCGGGCGCGACGTGCCCGCGCCCGGAGAGCGCCCGCGACGCGGTCGCCTTGGAGACGCCGGCCAGGCGCGCGACATCGCCGATCGCGGGCATCGAGCGCCTCCCTCCTTCGGGCGGTTCCGGTGCTGAGTGTAGTGTCCGGATGCTTCGGAGTGGAACCGGTTCCATGACGAAGCCGCCGCCTCGGCCGGAGCATCCGTTGACCATGTGGTCGCGCTCTCAGCCAATACTGGGGCGATCGGAGATCGGTGGCCGGATCGTAACCGTCGACGGGTTGTGCCCGGTCTCGGGTGTGTCCTACCGTGGGGGCTGGAATCGGTTCCGGGTTCACCCGCGGCCACATCCTGCACTCACGCACTCAACGAGGAGACGACATGAGACTCACACGGCATCGCCGTTGGCTGATCCCCGTCGCGGGCGCCGCCGCGGTCGGATTGGCCCTCACCGGTTGCACGGGCGACATCGCGAACGAGGATGCGGCCGACGTCGACTGCGCCGACTACGAGACGTACGGCACCTTCGAGGATGCCGACGTCACGATCAGCGGCACGATCCTCGACCTCGAGGCCGACCGACTCAACGAGTCCTGGGCCGACTTCGAGACCTGTACGGGCATCAACATCGATTACCAGGGCTCGAGCGAGTTCGAAGCCCAGATCGCGGTGCTCGCCGAGGGCGGCAACGCGCCCGACATCGGCATCGTGCCGCAGCCCGGTCTGCTGCAACGACTCGCCGCGGGCGGTTGGCTGATCCCGGCCTCGGAGGGCGTCGAAGCCAACGTCGACGAGTTCTGGTCCGAGGACTGGAAGACCTACGGAACCGCGGACGGCACGTTCTACGCCGCGCCGCTGATGGCCAGCATCAAGGGGTACATCTGGTACTCGCCGAGCGAGTTCGAGGAGAAGGGCTACGAGATCCCGAAGACGCTCGACGAGCTGACCACGCTCTCGCAGACCATTGCCGACGAGGGCGACCACAAGCCCTGGTGTGTCGGCTTCGAGTCAGGTGACGCGACCGGCTGGCCCGGTACCGACTGGATCGAGGACTACATGCTGCGCCTGCACGGCGCCGACGTGTACGACCAGTGGGTCACGCACGGCATTCCGTTCAACGACCCGCAGGTCGCGGAGGCGTTCGATGCCGCAGGTGCGATCCTGAAGAGCAACGACATGGTCAACGGCGGCATCGGCGATGTCTCCACGATCGTGACGGAGGCCTTCCAGACCGCAGGTCTGCCGATCCTCGACGGCCAGTGCTCGCTGCACCACCAGGCCTCGTTCTACGAGACCTTCTGGAACCCCGAGGGCGGCGACGAGGTCACGGTCGCGTCCGACGGCGATGTCTTCGGCTTCCTGATGCCGCCGGTGAACGCCGACGACCCGCAGGCCGTGACCGGCGGCGGCGAGTTCCCCGTCGCGTTCCGCGACGCCGAAGAGGTCGAGGCCGTGCGCACGTACCTCTCGAGCGATACCTGGGCCAACAACCGGGTCAGCCTCGGCGGCGTCATCAGCGCGAACACGGGCGTCGACCCCGAGAACGCGTCGAGCGAGCTGCTCGTGCAGTCGATCGAGATCCTGCAGGATCCCGAGACGACGTTCCGGTTCGACGGGTCGGACCTGATGCCGGGCGCCGTCGGCGCTGACGCGTTCTGGAAGGGCATGGTCTCGTGGGTCACCGGCGCGGACACCGCGCAGACGCTCGACACCATCGAGGCGGCCTGGCCCGCCAGCTGATCCGCGAGTCGCTGTGCCCGCACTCGGGCGGCACCGCATGATCGAGGGGCGGGGTTCGAAAGGCCCCGCCCCTCGGCACCCCGGCTTCACGACGGCGGACCTCAACGAAGACTGCGTTCAACGACGAACACTGGAGGCACGATGACCACGGCCGATCTCATCGGCAAGATCCTGCAGGTGGTGATGGGGCTCGCCGTCTTCGCGGCGGTCGTCGGCCTCCTCATCTTCTTCATCGACAAGGCGCCGAAGAAGGGCCGCGACTACTGGCAGCTCGCGGGCTTCCTGCTCCCCGCGATGCTGTTCATCGTGATCGGTCTCGTCTACCCGGCGATCCGCACCGCGATCCTCGCGTTCCAGACCGACGGCGGCGACTTCACGTGGAACAACTTCATCTGGACGTTCACGCAGCCGAGCGCCCTGCGCACGCTCGTGAACACCATCGTCTGGGTGCTGCTCGTTCCGACGTTCTCGACCGTCATCGGGCTCGCGTACGCCGTGTTCATCGACCGTTCACGGGGGGAGCGGTACTTCAAGGTCGTGCTGTTCATGCCGATCGCGATCTCGTTCGTGGGCGCGGGTGTCATCTGGCGCTTCGTCTACGAGTACCGGTCGGGCGAGCGCGAGCAGATCGGTCTGCTGAACGCGATCGTCGTCGCGTTCGGCGGGGAGCCCGTGCAGTGGATGCAGACCGACCCGATCAACACGCTCCTGCTCATCGTGGTCATGATCTGGATCCAGACGGGCTTCGCTATGGTGCTGCTCTCCGCGGCCATCAAGGGCGTGCCGACCGAGCAGATCGAGGCCGCACAGCTCGACGGCACGAACGGCTGGCAGCGGTTCATGAACGTCACCGTGCCGGGCATCCGCGGCGCGCTCGTGGTCGTCATCACGACGATCTCGATCGCCACCCTGAAGGTCTTCGACATCGTGCGCACGATGACGGCGGGCAACTTCAACACCTCGGTCATCGCGAACGAGATGTACACGCAGGCATTCCGTGCGAGCGAGGTCGGGCGGGGATCGGCGCTCGCGCTCATCCTGTTCGTGCTCGTGCTGCCCATCGTGATCTACAACGTCAACGTCCTGAGGAAGCAGAGGGAGATCCGATGAGCAGCGTCGCCCCGGCCGATCTCCCGGTCGGCAAGAACCTGGGATCCATCGAAGCCGCGGAGGAGACCGAGTACGCGACGTCGGGAACCAAAGCCGGGCGGGTGAAGAAACGCCTCACGTCACGGACGGCGACCGTGGTCGCCCTCGTCATCGCGGTGCTCTGGACCATCCCGACGTTCGGGCTGTTCATCTCGTCGTTCCGGCCGGCCGAGCTGATCCGCGAGACCGGCTGGTGGACGATCTTCCAGAACCCGGGTTTCACGCTCGAGAACTATGCCGATGTGCTGCTGTCGACCTCGTCGTCCTCGCCGCAGCTCGGCGCGTACATCGTCAACTCCATCGCCATCGCGCTGCTCGGCACGCTGATCCCGCTGGTGTTCGCGTCGATGGCCGCATACGCGTTCGCGTGGATCAAGTTCAAGTGGGTGAACTGGCTGTTCATCTTCGTGTTCGCGCTGCAGATCGTGCCGCTGCAGATGGCGCTCGTGCCGCTGCTGCAGATCTTCTCGACCTGGCTGCGTCCGATGCAGGCCTGGCTGCACGACGTGGTGCCGATCATCCCCGAGCAGAACTACGCCCCGGTGTGGCTCGCGCATGCGATGTTCGGCCTGCCGCTCGCGATCTTCCTGCTGCACAACTTCATCTCCGAGATCCCGTCAGACGTGATCGAAGCCGCGCGCGTCGACGGCGCGACGCACGGGCAGGTCTTCTTCCGGATCGTGCTGCCGCTGGCGACGCCCGCCATCGCGTCGTTCGCCATCTTCCAGTTCATCTGGGTCTGGAACGACCTGCTCGTCGCCCTGATCTTCTCGGGCGGGACGCAAGACGTCGCGCCACTCACCCAGCGATTGGCGGAGCTGGTCGGCACGAGAGGTCAAGACTGGCAATTGCTCACGGCGTCGGCGTTCATCTCGATCGTGATCCCGCTGATCGTGTTCTTCTCGCTTCAGCGGTACTTCGTGCGCGGCCTGCTGGCGGGCTCGACGAAGGGGTAGCGAGGGGCGTGCCGGGCCGGTTCGGCGGGCAGCGAGCGCGTCGTCAAGCCGAGCGGGCGCGCCTGCGGCCGGGCGTATGGTGAAGCGGTGAGCACCAATGCGCCCGGCGGCCAGTCGGGCAGGTTCGGCAAACCGCGCACGCGGATCTCGAACGCGGATCCCGCGGCGCAGCGCGCCGAGAACGCTGAGGCGCCGAAGATCCCGCACCTGCTGCGGCGGATCGTCGAGCTGTTCGCGCCGCACAAGGTCGCGCTCGCCACGACGGTCGTGCTGGTGCTCGTCGGTGCGGCGCTCGGCATCGTGCCGCCGCTGCTCACGCAGCGTGCGTTCGACGACGGGCTGTTCCCGGTCGCCCCGGACGGTGAGGTCGAGGGCCCCAACCTGCCGGTGCTCGCGGCGCTGGTCGGCCTCATGATCCTGGTGTTCGTCGTGTCGGCACTGCTCGGCGTCTGGCAGACGTGGCTGACCGCGACCGTGGGCAACAAGGTCATGGGCGCGCTCCGGGTGCGGCTGTTCAGCCATCTGCAGTCCATGGAGCTGAGCTTCTTCACGCGCACCAAGACGGGCGTGATCCAGAGCAGGTTGCAGAACGACGTGGGCGGTGTGGCATCGGTGCTCACCAACACCGTGTCGAGCGTCCTCGGCAATACCGTGACGGTCATCTCGGCGTTCATCGCGATGCTGCTGCTGAACTGGCAGCTGACGCTGATCGCGCTCGTGCTGCTGCCCGTCATGGTCATCGCGCAGCGCCGGGTCGGCCAGGTTCGCGCCAGGGTCGCGGCGAAGACGCAGGAGTCGCTGTCGGAGATGACCTCGATCACGCAGGAGACGCTGTCCGTCTCGGGCATCCTGCTCTCGAAGAGCTTCACGCGGCAGCAGAGCGAGATCGACCGCTACGCGGACGAGAACCGCAACCAGATCGGCCTGCAGGTCAAGCAGCAGATGACGGGCCAGTGGTTCTTCGCGATGGTGAACATTTTCATGTCGTCGATCCCCGCGATCGTGTACCTCGCGTCGGGCTGGCTGATCACGGGCGGGTCGGCGGATGTCTCGGCGGGCACGATCGTCGCGTTCACGACCGTGCAGGCGCGGCTGCTGTTCCCGCTCATGGGGCTCATGCGGGTGGCCCTCGACCTGCAGACCTCGAGCGCGCTGTTCGCGCGCATCTTCGAGTACCTCGATCTGCGGCCCGCGATCACCGATGCGCGCGCGGCGCGCGACGTGCCCGCGGGGCCCGAGCTCGGGCGGGTCGAGTTCGAGGACGTGTCCTTCCGGTATCCGGATGCCACGGACGAGGTCCGGCCGACCCTCGACGACGTGTCGTTCACGATCGAGCCGGGGCAGTATGCGGCGTTCGTGGGGCCGTCCGGGGCGGGCAAGACGACCGTGTCGTATCTGGTGCCGCGGTTGTACGAGGTCTCGAGCGGCACGGTGCGGTTCGCGGGGGTCGACGTGCGTGAGCTGCGGCAGGCCTCGCTGGTCTCGCACATCGGCATCGTGAGTCAGGAGACGTACCTGTTCCACGCGTCGATCGCGGAGAACCTCAGGTATGCCAAGCCGGATGCCTCGGATGCCGAGCTCGAGGCCGCGGCTCGCGCCGCGAACATCCACGAGACGATCTCGTCGTTCCCCGACGGCTACGACACCGTCGTGGGCGAGCGCGGGTACCGTCTGTCCGGTGGCGAGAAGCAGCGCATCGCGATCGCGCGCGTGCTGCTGAAGGACCCGCCGGTGCTGGTGCTCGACGAGGCGACCAGCGCGCTCGACACGATCTCGGAGCGGGTCGTGCAGCAGGCCCTCGACGACGCCTCACGCGGCCGGACGACGATCGCGATCGCGCACCGGCTGTCGACGGTCGTGGCTGCCGACGTCATCTTCGTGGTCGTCGCCGGCCGCATCGTCGAGCAGGGCTCGCATGCCGAGCTCATCGCCGCGGGCGGCGTGTACGCGTCGCTGTACCGCGAGCAGGCCGACCGCCCCGAGCCCGTCCCGCTGGTCGAGTAGCGGGCGGCCCGACCGTCGGTCGAGTAGCGGGCGACGAAGTCGAACGCGTATCGAGACCTCGCACCCGGTCTCGATACGCTCGCTGGAGCTCACTACTCGACCAACGGTCCGCGGTCGGCGAGCATGCGTTCCATGAGGGAGATCTCGGCCTCCTGGCTCTGCACGACGGAGTCGGCGAGGCGCAGCACGACGGGGGTATCCGCGAGCTCTTGCGCGGCCTCCGCCATCTCGACCGCGCCGAGGTGATGGGCGATCATGAGCTCGAGGAAGAGCCGCTCGGCCTCGACGCCGGTGGAGTCACGCAGCTGTTGCATCTGCGCGGGCGTGGCCATGCCCGGCATGACGGCGTCCGTGGCATCCGCCCCGTCCGTGGCATCCGTCGCCGTCGAGCCGTGCGCGTGGCCGCCTTCGGCGGCCATCCACGCCATCGGCTCGGCGCTGAACTGGGAGAGGCCCCACTCCTCGAGCCAGCCGTACATCTGCCCGGCCTGCTGCGCCTGCGTGGTCGCGATGTCGTAGGACAGGTGCTGCATGTCGTCGGCGTCGGAGATGCCGCGGATGATCATGGCCATCTCGACGCCCTGAAGGTGGTGGACCTGCATGTCGCGGCTGAAGCCGGCGTCGGCGCTGCGGTCGCTCGGCGTCGCGACGCCCAGCGAGGAGAGCCGGCCGATCGAGAACGCGACGACGGCGACGACCACGATGGCGATGCCGGCGGCGACCAGGACGGCGAGCCGGCGGCCGCGCGGGGCCGGGCCGGGCACGTCGTGCGCGTGCTCGGCGGTCGCGTCGGGCTCACTCGCCCCGGACGCGGCCTCGCCGTGCCCGGTCGCACCGCCATCGGGTGGGGTCATGCCTTGCCGGGGCCGTCGACGCCGCCCGAGCAGAGCGCGCCCGGCTCGGGCACGAGGTTGCTCTTCCAGAACTCCTCGAAGAACGCCTCGATGCGGGGGTCGTCGGCCTCGTCGACCTGGAGCTGCGAGTTCCAGCCGCTCACCACGATGGGCGAGGGGAGGTCTTCGAACGGCGACAGGATCACGTAGCTCGAGGGGAGCTTCGAGCGGAGCGTCGCGAGCTCTTCCTCGGACAGCGACGGGTCGTACGTGACCCAGAGGGCACCGTGCTCGAGCGAGTGCACGGCGTTCTCGTTCGGCACGGGCTCGGTGTACACGCCGCAGTTCAGCCACGCGGGGTTGTGCTCCCCGCCGGCGGGCGGCGTCTGCGCGTAGTCGACCGGGGTGGTGACATGGTTCGAGGTGTTCTCGAACAGCTCGACGCCCTCGATGTCGGCGCCCGTGCCCGTGCCGCCGCCCGCGTACGTCGCGGGGCGCGGGGCGAACACGATCGACGCGACCAGCAGGCCCGCGATCGCGACGACGCCGACGATCGCGCCGATGAGGCCGAGCTTCCGGTTGCGCTTGCTGCGCGCTTCCTTCTTGCGGAAGGCTTCGAGCTTGCGCTCGCGTTCCGCGGCGCGCTGCTGCTTCGTGGAGAGGGGCTTGTCGGAGCCGGTCTGGCGAGGCGTGGCGCTCACGGAGGGGGACCTTCCATTCGGAGGGGAACGATTTCTGCGGGGGGTGCTGAGAATCATCCGACCGTAACCACCTGTGAACCCGCTGCATTCCTGCTGAGCCGCAATCCGCGGCTGGGCGCGGGGCCGGGAGTAGGCTCGACGAGCCGACGACGGAGGGGGAGCGGAATGGCTGATGCGCGCGGCGCGGGCGGGGTGTCCGGAGGGGTCATCGATCCGGCGGAAGCGGGGCGCGGCAGCGGGTTGAACGCGCGCGTGATCTGGCTGGCCGTGGCGGGGGCGGTCGGTGGCTTCCTGTTCGGGTTCGACTCGTCCGTGGTGAACGGTGCGGTCGATGCGATCCAGGCCGAGTTCGACCTCTCGGCGGCGTGGACCGGCATCGCGGTCGCGAGCGCGCTGCTCGGGTGCGCCGCGGGCGCCGAGCTCGCGGGACGGCTCGCCGACCGGTACGGCCGGATCCCGGTCATGGTGATCGGCGCGATCCTCTTCCTCGTGTCCGCGATCGGGTCGGGCTTCGCGTTCGCCGTGTGGGACCTCATCATCTGGCGGCTCGTCGGCGGGCTCGGCATCGGCATCGCCTCGGTGGTCGCCCCCGCGTACATCGCCGAGATCTCCCCGCGCCGTGCGCGCGGGCGGCTCGCATCGCTGCAACAGCTCGCGATCGTGTTCGGCATCTTCGCCGCGTTGCTCTCCGACGCGATCTTCGCCAACACCGCCGGTGGGGCTGGCGAGCCGTTCTGGTTCGGGCTCGAAGCCTGGCGGTGGATGTTCCTCGCGTGCGCCGTCCCCGCGATCGTCTACGGCGTGATCGCGCTGTTCCTGCCCGAGTCGCCGCGCTTCCTCATGAAGGCCGGCCGAGAGGACGACGCGAGGCGGATCCTGTCCCGCATCCAGCCGACCGACGTCGACCGCTCGCTCGGCGAGATCCGCACCTCGATGCAGGAGGACGCCGAGGCGAAGCAGACGAAGGGCGCGCTGCGCGGCCCGGTGCTCGGGCTGAAGGGCATCGTCTGGATCGGCATCCTGCTGTCGGTGTTCCAGCAGTTCGTCGGCATCAACGTGATCTTCTACTACTCGACCACGCTCTGGAAGGCCGTCGGGTTCGACGAGTCCGACTCGCTCACCATCAGCGTCATCACGTCGGTCACGAACATCGTCGTGACCTTCATCGCCATCGCCCTCGTCGACCGCGTCGGCCGGCGCCCGCTGCTGCTCATCGGCTCCGCGGGCATGACGGTGAGCCTCGGCACCATGGCGCTCGCGTTCGCCAACTCGGTCGAGGTGGGCGGCGAGGTCACGCTGCCCGGCGCGTGGGCGCCGATCGCGCTCGTCGCCGCGAACCTGTTCGTCGTCTTCTTCGGCGCCTCGTGGGGCCCGCTCGTCTGGGTGCTGCTCGGCGAGATCTTCCCGAACCGCATCCGCGGGCGGGCGCTCGGGCTCGCGGCCGCCGCGCAATGGCTCGCGAACTTCGCCGTCACGGTCACCTTCCCGGTGCTCGGCGACATCTCGCTGTTGTTCACGTACGGCCTGTACGCGACGTTCGCGGCGCTGTCGTTCGTGTTCGTGTTCTGGAAGGTGCCCGAGACCAACGGCATGTCGCTCGAGGAATCCGAGACGCTCTTCCCGGCGAAGGGCTCGGCCCGCACGGCGAAGCGTCCCGCGCCGACGGGTTAGGCTGGGCGGGTGAGCTCCTCCCTGCTGTGTTGCCCTCGCTGAGTAGGCGACCCCTTCCCCGCGCGTCGCGCCGTCGTATCCGCTCGCTCGGTCCGCGCACTCCACCAGAGGAATGAACACCGCATGAAGTACGCAGAGTCCATCACCGACCTCGTCGGCGACACCCCGCTCGTCAAGCTCCGTCACGTCACCGAAGGCGTGACGGATGCCACGGTGCTGGTGAAGCTCGAATATCTGAACCCGGGCGGTTCGTCGAAGGACCGCATCGCGGCGCGCATCATCGACGCCGCCGAGGCCGAGGGCCTCCTGAAGCCGGGCGGCACGATCGTCGAGCCCACGTCGGGCAACACGGGCGTCGGTCTCGCGCTCATCGCGCAGCAGCGCGGCTACCGCTGCGTGTTCGTCTGCCCCGACAAGGTCGGCGAGGACAAGCGCAACGTGCTCACCGCCTACGGCGCCGAGGTCGTCGTCACGCCGACCGCGGTCGCGCCCGACAGCCCCGAGTCGTACTACAGCGTGTCCGACCGGCTCGCGCGCGAGATCCCGGGCGCGTTCAAGCCGAACCAGTACGCCAACCCGAACGGTCCGCGTTCGCACTACGAGACGACCGGTCCCGAGATCTGGCGCGACACCGACGGCAAGGTCACGCACTTCGTCGCCGGTGTCGGCACGGGCGGCACGATCTCGGGCACCGGGAAGTACCTGCGCGAGGTCTCCGACGATCGCGTGCGGATCATCGGAGCCGACCCCGAGGGTTCGGTCTACTCGGGCGGCACCGGCCGCCCCTACTTCGTCGAGGGCGTCGGCGAGGACTTCTGGCCGGCGGCGTACGACCCCGCCGTGCCGCACGAGATCATCGAGGTCACCGACGCCGAGTCCTTCGCCATGACGCGTCGCCTCGCCCGCGAAGAGGGCATCCTCGTCGGGGGGTCGAGCGGCATGGCCGTCGTCGCTGCGCTCAAGGCGGCCGCGAATGCGTCGGCCGACGACGTCTTCGTCGTGCTGCTGCCCGACAGCGGCCGCGGCTACCTCGGCAAGATCTTCAACGACAAGTGGATGCGCGCGTACGGCTTCGGCAATGCGCCGGAGGGGCACACGATCGCCGACGTCGTGTCGGCCAAGGCCGACCGCACGGCCCCGCTCGTCTACGTGCACCCGCAGGACACGGTGCGCGAGGCGATCGACCTCATGACCGAGACCGGCGTCTCGCAGCTCGTGGTGCTCTCCGCCGAACCGCCCGTCGTCCTCGGCGAGGTGCTCGGCTCGCTCGGCGAGGAGGGCCTGCTCGGCAAGGTCTTCTCGGGCGAAGTGAAGCTCACCGACCAGGTCGCGACGGTCATTGACGAGCCGCTGCCGCTGATCGGCGTGAACGAGCCGGTCGCGACCGCGCGCTCGGCGTTCACCGGGTCACCCGCGCTGCTCGTCACCGACGGCGGCAAGGCGGTCGGCGTGATCTCGCGCACCGACCTGCTCACCTATCTCTCCCACTGACTCAGGCCGGCACCGGCCCGCCGACCGGCCGGCCCGGCTCGGCGGCCCCGCCGCCACCGAAGTGAAAGGCTCCACCATGCACGACGACGACGCACGCTTCGCGACCCGCGCCATCCACGCCGGTCAGGATTTCGACCCCACGACCGGCGCGGTGATCCCCCCGGTGTACCTCACCTCGACGTATGTCCAAGACGGCATCGGCGGGCTCCGCGGCGGGTACGAGTATTCCCGTGGCGGCAATCCGACACGTACGGCGCTCGAGACGCAGCTCGCGTCGCTCGAGGGCGGCATCCGCGCCCTCTCGTTCGCGTCGGGTCTCGCGGCCGAGGACGCGCTGCTCCGGACCGTGCTCCGCCCCGGCGACCACGTCGTGATCGGCAACGACGTCTACGGCGGCACGCACCGCCTGATCCGCAAGATATTCGGCGATTGGGGCATCCGTCACTCGACCGTCGACACGAGCGACCTCGACGCCGTGCGCGGCGCCATCGAGCTCGGCACCACGAAGGTGCTGTGGGTCGAGACGCCCTCCAACCCGCTCATGAAGATCTCCGACGTCGCGGCGCTCGCCGAGCTCGGCCAGGAGTCCGGCGTGCTCACGGTCGTCGACAACACGTTCGCGAGCCCGGCGCTGCAGCAGCCGATCGCGCTCGGCGCCGACGTCGTGGTGCACTCGACGACGAAGTACCTGGGCGGCCACTCCGACCTCATCGGGGGCGCACTCGTCTTCGCCGCCGGACAGGAGGAGCTCGCCGAGCGGGCCGGCTTCACGCAGTTCGCGGCCGGCGCGGTCTCGAGCCCGTTCGACGCGTTCCTCACCTCACGCGCGATCAAGACCCTCGCGGTCCGGATGCAGCGCCATAGCGAGAACGCGCTCGCGATCGCCGAGCGCCTCGCCGGCCATCCGGGCGTCGCGCGCGTCTTCTATCCCGGGCTCGCCTCGCACCCCGGGCACGAGCTCGCAGCGCGTCAGATGTCGGGCTTCGGCGGCATGCTCTCGATCGAGCTGGCCGGCGGCGGCGAGGCGGCGCGCCGCTTCGCCGAGTCAACCGAGCTGTTCCAGCTCGCCGAGTCCCTCGGCGGCGTCGAGTCGCTCGTGAACCACCCCTGGTCGATGACGCACGCCTCGGTGCGCGGCACCGAGGCCGAGGTCCCCGAGTCCATCGTGCGCCTCTCGGTCGGCATCGAGGACGTCGACGACCTGCTCGCCGACATCGACGCCGCGCTCGCGCGCCTGTAGGTCCCGTCGGTCGAGGAGCGCGGCGTATCGAGGCCGGGTCGCGGGGTCTCGATACGGTCGCTGGCGTTCCCTGCTCGACCAGCGGGGGAGCGTTGGCAGGATGTTTTCGGACATCGACGTCCAGGGGTGCGCGAGCGCCGGCCGGCGTCCTCCAGACTGGGCGGGTGAGCTCGCGAACGGATGCCGGGGCCTCAGCGCCGAACGTCGACGGGCGCGCGCAGGGGACAGCGCGTGGCACGCTCGGCCTCGGTCAGGGGACCGCGCTGTACGTCGCGAGCGTGCTCGGAACGGGCATCCTCGTGCTGCCCGGGCTCGCGGCGGCGGCGGCCGGGCCGGCCTCGATCGTCGCCGTCGCGGCCGTCCTCGTCCTCTCGGTGCCGCTGGCCGGCACGTTCGCGGCACTCGCGGCGCGGTACCCCGATGCGGGCGGCGTGGCCAGCTACGTGCGGCGCGCGCTCGGTCCGACCGCCGCGCGCATGACCGGCTACTGGTTCTTCTTCGGGGTCTGCGTCGGCGCACCGGTCGTCGCGATCCTCGGCGGCGAGTACGTCGTGGCCGTGCTCGGCGTCGACCGGGCCGCCGTGCCGATCATCGGCTTCGCACTGTTCATCCCGCCGTTCGTCGCCAACTGGTTCGGCGTCCGCATCGCGGGCTGGGTGCAGTTCGTGCTCACGGGCCTGCTGCTCGCGGTCGTGATCGGTGTCGTCGCAGCCACCTTCCCCGCGGTCGACGCGGCGAACTTCGAACCGTTCCTGCCGCACGGATGGGCGGGTGTCGGCCTCGCGATCAGCCTCTTCGTGTGGGCGTTCGCGGGCTGGGAGGTCGGCACCCACATCGCGGGCGAGTTCCGCACCCCGCGCCGCACCATCCCCATCGCGACCGCCATCGCGATCGTCATCGTCGGAGTCGGCTACCTGTCGCTGCAGTTCGTGACCGTGGCCGTGCTCGGGGAGCGGGCCGGTGAGGGCCAGGTGCCGCTGCTCGCGCTCGTCGAGACCACCGCTCCCGGTATCGGGTCCGTGCTCGTCGCGATCGTGGCGGGAATCGTGAGCCTGGGTGTCGTGAACGCCTACCTTCCGGCGTTCGGCAAGCTCGGGGCGGCCCTCGGTCGCGACGGCGACCTGCCCCGGTTCCTCGCGAAGGGGGCCGCCGACGGTGAGATCCCGCGCCGGTCGCTCGCCCTGACGGGCGCGCTCATCGTCGTCTACTTCGGGCTCATGCTCCTCAACCGGCTCGACCTGACCGCGTTCATCCTGATCCATACGAGCAACATGGTCGCGATCTATGCCGCCGGGATGCTCGCTGCGACCCTGCTGCTGCGCCGCTGGAGCGTCGGCTGGTGGCTCGCGGTCGTCGCGACGGCCATGACGGCGGGCCTGCTCGTGCTCGCCTGGCAGAACCTCCTGGTGCCGCTCGCGCTCGCCGTGGCATCCGTCGCCGTCACCGTGGTGCGCCGCGCGCGCCGCCGCCGCGGCGTCGAGCGTCGTGTCTGAGTCGTCGGGTTTGTGTTGCCGTGTCCGAGCCGTCGTCTCGGGCCGACGCGCGAGGCGATGTGGCATCCGGTCCCGCTGTGGGTGAGGATGGAGCAATGACCGTTCCCGAGTACGCGCTGCGCGACGGCAATCGGATCCCCGCCTTCGGCCTCGGCACGTACGGGCTCGATGACGAGCCGGGGGTCGAGGCGATCCTCTCGGCGATCGACGACGGCTACCGCCTCATCGACACCGCCTACAACTACGGCAACGAGGCCGCGGTGGGGGAGGCGCTCCGTCGCACGAGCGTCGACCGTTCCGATCTCGTGGTCACCACGAAGTTGCCGGGCCGGCACCACGGCACCGAGGAGACGCTCGCGAGCTTCGAGGAGTCGCGGCGGCGACTCGGGGTCGAGTGGGTCGACCTGTACCTCATCCACTGGCCGAATCCCAGCGTCGACCGCTACGTCGAGACGTGGCGCACCATGATCACGCTGCGTGAGAAGGGGCTCGTGCGCTCCATCGGCGTCTCGAACTTCACCGAGGTCATGCTCACCCGCCTGCTCGACGAGACCGGACTCATGCCAGTCGTCAATCAGGTCGAGCTGCACCCGTATTACCCTCAGACGGCGCTGCGCGCGTTCCACGACGAGTACGGCATCCGCACCGAGAGCTGGAGCCCGCTCGCGAAGCGCACCGAGCTCCTGCAGGAGCCCGTGATCACCGAGCTCGCCGCACGATACGGGGTGACGCCCGCGCAGCTCGTGCTGCGCTGGCACGTCGAGCTCGAGTCCATCCCGATCCCGAAGTCAGCGGACGCCGAACGGCGGCGCAGCAACCTCGACGTGTTCGGGTTCCAGCTCCTGCCCGAGGACGTCGAGGCCATCTCATCGCTCGAACGCGGGCGCCTCTGGGACGGCGACCCCGATTCCCACGAAGAGATGTGAGCCCGCGCGGCGCGCGTCAGGATTGACGTCGTCCGCCTCCGACGTCATACAGTCGAGCGTGTGACCGGAGCCACGCCACGTGAGTCGGACGCCGCGAGCGGCGCCGAAGCCGGTGAGCCGCGCGCCGACGGCGACGCGCCGCGCGCCGACGGCGTGTTCTCGGCCCGGTTCCGCTGGCTGAGCCTCGGCATGTTCGCGCTGGTCTTCCTCGCGGCGTTCGAGACGCTCGCGGTGACGACGGTGATGCCGCTCATCGCCGACGATCTCGACGGCTGGTCGTTGTTCGCCGTGGCGTTCGCGATCCCGCTCGCCGCCGGCGTCGTCGGCATGGTGATCGCCGGCAACTGGTCCGATCGCGGCGGTCCGATGGCCCCGCTCATCGCCTCGGCGATCGTCTGGCTGATCGGCGTGGTGATCGCCGGCACGGCGACCACCATGGTCGTGTTCGTCATCGGCCGGTTCGTGCACGGGTTCGCGGGCGCCGCCGTGATCGTCCCGCTCTACGTCATCGTCGCGCGGATCTACCCCGAGCGTCTGCGTTCGCGGGTGTTCGCGGGATTCGCCGCGGCCTGGGTGATCCCGTCGATCATCGGCCCGACGCTCGCCGGCCTGGTCGCCGAGGCCACGAGCTGGCACTGGGTGTTCCTCGGCGTCGCCGTGCTCGCGCTGCCGATCAGCGTCATGGTGCTGATGCCGCTGGCGCGGGCGCGGCACGAGCTCGCGGGTGACCATGATGTCCCCTGGAGCGCCAGTCGCATCCTCTGGTCGCTGCTCGCGGCGGGCGCAGCCCTCGGGCTCGGGCTCGCCAAGGATCTCGGCGACCCGTGGCGCTGGATCGCCGCACCGGTCGCGATCGTCGTGGTCCTCATCGCGGTTCGTCCATTGTTGCCACCGGGCACGCTGAGCGGGCGGCGCGGCCTGCCTGCGACCGTGCTCATGCGGGCGATCGTCGCGGCCGCGTTCTTCGCGACGGAGGTCTACCTGCCCGCGTTCTTCCGCGACACGTACGAGATGCGACCGAGCCTCGCGGGCGCCGTGCTCACCGGTGCGGGCGTGAGCTGGGCGATCGCGAGCTGGTTGCAGGGACGGCTCGACCGGGTCCCGAACACGCGGATCGTCCGCATCGGCAGTGGCCTGTTGCTGGTCGCCCTCGTGGTCGTGCTCGGCGGCTCGGTGTTCGCGTGGCATCCGGCGATCGGGTTCGCCGCCTGGACGATCGCCGGGTTCGGCATGGGATTCATGTACCCGAGGTTCTCGGTCGCGGTGCTGGAGCTGTCGCCGAAACGGGAACAGGGCTTCAACAGCTCAGCGCTCACCATCGGCGAGTCGCTCGGCGCGTCGGTGTCGATCGCGGTCACCGCGCTCGTCGCGAGCGCGTTCGCGTTCGACTGGTACTACCCGGAGTTCACCGTCACCGTCGTCGTGGCGCTCGTCGCGCTGTTCGTGGCGGGCCGCGTACGTCCGCCGGGCGTGCCCAACGGCTGAGCCGCGAGGCATCCGTCGCGTCATCGATGCGCGGCCGGTCGCCCAGCGCGTGCATAATGGAGGCGCCGCGTGTGAACGTGCACATCTCCAGTTCGAACGGTCGCGGAAGATGCCTGAGTCTGATGGAGGGCGAATGCCGAGCATTCGCGATGTCGCGCGCCTTGCTGAGGTGTCGCATCAGACGGTCTCGCGGGTGCTCAACCAGCACCCGAGCATCCGCCCCGAGACGAAGCAGCGCGTGCTCCAGGCCATGGAGACCCTGCAATATCGCCCAAACCGGGCCGCCCGCGCCCTGGTCACGAGCCGTTCCCGCACGATCGGCGTGCTCATGGCCACGACGGGCGAGTACGGCCCATCGTCGTCGGTCGCGGCGATCGAGGACGCCGCACGTCGCGAAGGGTATTGGGTGAACACCGCCAATCTGGCGGGCACGACGCCCGAGGCCATCGTCGAGGCGGTCGAGCATCTCATGGAGCAGGCCATCGAGGGGCTCGTCGTCATCGCCCCGCAGGTGCGGGTCTTCAACGTGCTCGCCGAGCTCTCGCTCGGCGTGCCGTTCGTGAGCCTGCAGTCGGCGACCGGTGCGCTGCGCACCGAGCTCGCCGCCGACCAGGTGCAGGGCGCCCGCATAGCGACCGAGCACCTGATCGAGCTCGGTCATCACGAGATCGTGCATCTCGCGGGCCCGCGCGACTGGATCGAGGCCGAGAGCCGCATGCAGGGCTTCCTCGACGCCATCTCCGACGCGGACCTGCCCACGAGGCCCCCGATCCTCGGTGACTGGACCGCCGACTTCGGCTACTTCGCGGGCCGCGAACTCGCGCGAAGTCGCGACTTCACGGCGGTCTTCGCGGCGAACGACCTGATGGCCATCGGGGTGATGCACGGGTTCCGGGACGCCGGGCTCGACGTGCCGCGAGCCGTGAGCGTCGTCGGCTTCGACGATCTTCCGGTCGCACCGCACGTCTGGCCGCCGCTCACCACGGTGCATCAGGACTTCGCCGAGCTCGGCCGCCGCACGATGGCCCTGCTGCTCGCCGAGATGCGCGAGGAACCCACGGCGCTCGGCGCCGTGATCGAGCCCAGGCTGGTCATCCGCGAGTCGACGGCGTCACCCCTGGCGGTGCGCGCCGTCCGCTGATGTCCGGCCGTCGGCAGGCCGCGCCGGCGGGCCGCCTCGGCCGCCGACGGTATCGGATTGGCATCGCTTGGAAAAGCGTCTCCGATCGACTTGACACCCGACCGGCCGAGATGCACGATGGTCTCCGATGTGAACGGTCACATGCCGACACATCGATGCGTCAGATTCGTCCCCATCGACAGTGAGGTCAACTGTGAGCCCGACGTTGCGTTCGCCCGAGACCGGCCAGCCGCCGATCCTCGAGATGCGCTCGATCACCAAGGAGTTCCCCGGCGTCAAGGCGCTCTCCGACGTGTCGATCACCGTGAAGGCCGGTGAGATCCACGCCATCTGCGGCGAGAACGGGGCGGGCAAGTCCACCCTCATGAAGGTGCTCTCGGGCGTCTACCCGGTCGGCACCTACACCGGGGAGATCTGGTTCCGCGGCGCGAAGGTCGAGTTCAAGGACATCCGGGCGAGCGAGCACGCGGGTATCGCGATCATCCACCAGGAGCTCGCACTGATCCCCGAGCTGTCGATCACGGAGAACATCTTCCTCGGCAACGAGGTGGCCAAGGGCATCCGCATCGACTGGGTCGAGGCCAAGCGCGAGGCGATCGACCTGATGGCCCGGGTCGGCCTCGACGAGAACCCCGACACCCAGATCAAGCACCTCGGCGTGGGCAAGCAGCAGCTCGTCGAGATCGCGAAGGCCCTCGCGAAGAACGTCAAGCTCCTCATCCTCGACGAGCCCACCGCGGCCCTGAACGAAGACGACTCCCAGCACCTCCTCGACCTGATCCTCGGGCTCAAGGGCAAGGGCATCGCCTCGATCATGATCAGCCACAAGCTCAACGAGATCGAGCAGATCGCCGACTCGATCACGATCATCCGCGACGGCCGCGCGATCGAGACGCTCGACGTGCGCGCGGGAGGCGTCGACGAGGACCGCATCATCCGCGGCATGGTCGGCCGGTCCCTCGAGAGTCGGTACCCCGACCGCACGCCGAAGATCGGCGAGGTCTTCTTCGAGGTCCGCAACTGGACCGTGCAGCACCCGCAGGCGCCCGAGCGACTCGTCGCGAAGAACTCGAGCTTCCACGTGCGTCGCGGCGAGATCGTCGGGCTCGCCGGGCTCATGGGCGCCGGCCGCACCGAGCTCGCGATGAGCCTGTTCGGGCGCTCGTACGGCAACTACCTGTCGGGCACCATCGTCAAGGATGGAAAAGAGATCGTCCTGAAAGACGTCGAGGCCGCGATCGACCACGGGCTCGCGTACGTGAGCGAGGACCGCAAGGTGCTCGGGCTCAACCTGCTCGACACGATCAAGCGATCGATCGTCTCGGCCAAGCTCTCGAAGATCGCCAAGCGCGGCGTGGTCGACGACACGCGTGAGGCGGGCATCGCCGAGGACTACCGGAAGCAGCTGCGCATCAAGACGCCGAGCGTCGACGCCGGCGTCTCGAAACTCTCGGGCGGCAACCAGCAGAAGGTCGTGCTCGCGAAGTGGATGTTCACGGACCCCGACCTGCTCATCCTCGACGAGCCCACCCGCGGCATCGACGTGGGGGCGAAGTACGAGATCTACACGATCATCCAGAAGCTCGCGGCGCAGGGCAAGGGCGTGATCCTCATCTCGAGTGAGCTTCCCGAGCTGCTCGGCATCGCCGACCGCATCTACACGGTCTTCGAGGGCCAGATCACCGACGACATCCCCGCAGAAGAAGCGACCCCGGAGAACCTCATGCGCAGCATGACCTCCGCCAAGAAGAAGGCAATCGCATGACCAGCGCGACCGACACCAGCCCGAAGAAGAAGAGCGGTGGACTCGCCGATATCCGCAAGGTGTTCGGCGGCGGCCAGTCGACCCTGCGCCAGTTCGGCATCCTCGGCTCGCTCATCGTCATCATCGTCTTCTTCCAGATCATGACGAACGGGCTCACGCTCTCGCCGACGAACCTCATCAACGTCGTCAACCAGTACTCGTACATCCTGATCCTGGCGATCGGCATGGTGATGGTCATCATCATGGGCCACATCGACCTGTCCGTGGGCTCGGTCGCGGCGTTCACGGGCATCGTCGTCGCGAAGTCCATGGCCGACTGGAACGTGCCGTGGCCGTTCGCCATCGTCATCGGCCTGCTGGTCGGCGTCGCGATCGGCGCGTGGCAGGGCTTCTGGGTCGCCTACGTCGGCGTTCCGGCGTTCATCGTGACCCTCGCGGGCATGCTCATCTTCCGCGGTGCCAACCAGGTCGTCGGCCAGTCGACGACCGTGCCGGTGCCGCCCGAGTTCGGCAAGATCGGCGCCGGCTACCTGCCCGAGCTGGCCGTGCCCCTGAACTTCAACGTGCTCACGATGGTGCTCGGCCTGCTCGGCGCCGCCTGGATCGTGTGGAACGAGCTGCGGATCCGGGCGCAGCAACGGAAGACGGGCTCCGACATGGCACCCGCCTGGGTCTCGATCGTGAAGGTCGTCGTGCTCGCCGGCGTCATCCTCTGGGCGGCGTGGCTCTTCGCGACGGGCCGGCCGGGCACGAGCTTCCCGATCTCGGGCATCATCCTCGTCGTGCTCGTGATCCTCTACTCGTTCATCACGAACAGCACGATCTTCGGCCGGCACATCTACGCGGTCGGCGGCAACCGGCTCGCGGCGACCCTCTCGGGCGTCAAGGACCGGCGCATCGACTTCTTCGTCATGATGAACATGTCGGTCCTCGCCTCGCTCGCGGGCATGATCTTCGTGGCCCGATCGACGGCCTCCGGCCCGCAGGACGGCAACGGCTGGGAGCTCGACGCGATCGCGTCGGTCTTCATCGGCGGCGCGGCGGTGTCCGGCGGCATCGGCACCGTCATCGGGTCGATCATCGGTGGCCTGGTCATGGCGTTCCTCAACAACGGCCTGCAGCTGCTCGGCGTCGGTGCCGACTTCGTGTCGATCATCAAGGGCCTCGTGCTGCTCCTCGCGGTCGGCGTCGACGTGCTGAGCAAGCGCAGCGGCGGCCCGTCCATCCTCGGGATCTGGTCGCGTCGCCGTCAGGCACGCCTCGAGACCGCCGCCCCCGAAGCTCCCGCCGTCGTGCCGACGGCCGGGACGAACGAGACGAGCCAGCCGGCCGACGTCGTGCGCGACTGAGCGCACCCGCCGATTCGTCTCACCAACCAAGAGAGAAAGTGACACATCGATGAAGAGAATCGCTTTGACGGCAACCGCCGTGGCAGCGGCGGCAGCGTTGGCGCTGGCCGGCTGCGCGAGCGGCGAGCGCGGTGGCTCCGACGCGGGAAGCTCAGAGTCGGCAGGCGGCTTCGCCGCGGACGCGACGATCGGCGTCGCCCTGCCCGACAAGACGTCGGAGAACTGGGTGCTCGCGGGCGGCCTGTTCGAGTCGGGGCTGCGTGACGCCGGGTTCAAGCCCGACGTGCAGTACGCCCCCGCGTCGAACACCGTCGCCGAGCAGCAGAACCAGATCTCGGCCATGATCACGAACGGCGCGAAGGTCATCGTGATCGGTGCGAAGGACGGCAAGCAGCTCGGCACGCAGCTCCAGCAGGCTGCTGACGCGGGCGTGAAGATCATCGCGTACGACCGGCTCCTCGAGAACAGCGAGAACGTCGACTACTACGTGGCGTTCGACAACTTCAAGGTCGGCCAGCTGCAGGGTGAGGCACTGCTCGAAGGCCTGGCCGCACGTTCGGGTCACGAGGCGCCGTGGAACATCGAGCTCTTCTCGGGCTCGCCCGACGACGCCAACTCGGCCGTCTTCTTCAACGGCGCGATGGACGTGCTGCAGCCGAAGATCGACGACGGCACGCTGGTCGTCGCCTCGGGGCAGACCGAGATCGCGCAGACCGCGACCGAGGGCTGGCTGGCCGAGAACGCGCAGAGCCGGATGGACTCGCTGCTGACCTCGACCTACGGTGACAAGGAGATCGACGGCGTCCTGTCGCCGAACGACACGCTCGCGCGCGCGATCCTCACGTCGGCCCAGCAGGCCGGCAAGGACGTCACCAAGATCACCGTGACCGGCCAGGACTCCGAGGTCGAGTCGGTCAAGTCGATCATGGAGGGCATCCAGTACTCGACCATCAACAAGGACACCACGCTCCTCGTCGAGCAGACGATCAAGATGATCGAGCAGCTCCAGAAGGGCGAAGAGGTCGATGTGAACGACACCGAGCAGTACGACAACGGCGTGAAGGTCGTCCCGGCGTACCTGCTCGACCCGGTCATCGTCACCAAGGAGAACGCGGCTGAGGCTTACGCCAACAACCCGAACCTCCTCGAGATCGTGACCGCGGCACAGTAAGACGGCGCAGCACGCACCGTCTCGCGCGTTCGCGCTCGCGGCCCCCGCTTCCGATGGGAAGCGGGGGCCGCTTCGCGTCGCCCTCGAACCGTCCCGCGTTCCGTGTTCAGGAACATCGCGACGCCTGCCGGCGCGGCGGGCGCGCCGCGCCGGCGTGGTGCTCCGTCGTTCCTGAGCAAGGAATGGGTGGCGGGTCAGGGGGCGGGCGGATGCCTCGGGCAGCGGTTGCTCGACCGAACCGTGAGCGCTAACATCGAGAACCGTTAGCGCTAACGGAACTGCCGAAGGGGTCTCATGGAAGCCGGTCGAACGTTCAGCCCCGAGGTCGAGGCGGCGATCGCCGCGGTGCGAGCCGAGGTCGCCCGGTTGCACGGCGAGCTCACGCGGTACGGCCTGGTGATCTGGACCGGGGGCAACGTCTCGGGGCGGGTGCCGGGCGCCGACCTGTTCGTGATCAAGCCGTCGGGCGTGTCGTACGACGACCTCACGCCCGAGAACATGATCCTCTGCGATCTCGAAGGCCGAGTGATTCCGGGCTCGCCCGGCTCCGACCGCAGCCCGTCGAGCGACACGGCTGCGCACGCGTACGTCTACCGGAACATGCCCCAGGTCGGCGGTGTGGTGCACACGCACTCGACGTACGCGACCGCGTGGGCCGCGCGCGGCGAAGAGATCCCGTGCGTGATCACGGGAATGGCCGACGAGTTCGGCGGCCCGATCCCGGTCGGCCCGTTCGCGATCATCGGCGACGACTCGATCGGTCGCGGCATCGTCGAGACGCTGTCGGGTCACCGGTCGCGGGCGGTGCTGATGCAGAACCACGGCCCGTTCACGATCGGGGTCGACGCGAAGGATGCGGTGAAGGCGGCCGTCATGGCCGAGGACGTGGCGCGCACGGTGCACCTGGCGCGCGAGGCCGGCCCGCTGATCCCGATCCCGCAGGAGCAGATCGACCGGCTCTACGACCGCTACCAGAACGTCTACGGCCAGGCGGGGGATGCCCGGCGATGAATTCCTCAGCACAGCGCGACGGCGCAGCCCGCGACGCCATCCTCGCGGGCCGGACCTCACTCGGCATCGAGCTGGGCTCGACGCGGATCAAGGCCTGCCTCGTGCGGTCCGACGATCCGGCGACCGTCCTCGCGTCGGGCGGCCATGAATGGGAGAACGAGTTCGTCGACCGGGTGTGGACCTACTCGCTCGAGGACGTGTGGTCGGGGCTGCGGGCGGCCTATGCCGACCTGGTCGCCGACGTGCGGAAGCGGTACGGCGTGCAGCCCGAGACCTTCGGCGCGATCGGGATCTCGGCCATGATGCACGGGTATCTGGCGTTCGACGCGGCCGGTGAGCTGCTCGTGCCGTTCCGCACCTGGCGGAACACGTCGACCGGTCGGGCGGCGGCCGAGCTGAGCGAGCTGTTCGGCGTGAACATCCCGTTGCGCTGGTCGATCGCGCATCTGGGGCAGGCGGTGCTCGACGGCGAGCCGCACGTGCCCGAGATCGACTTCGTCACGACGCTCGCGGGGTATGTGCACTGGCGGCTCACTGGCCGCAAGGTGCTCGGCGTCGGCGACGCCTCGGGAATGTTCCCGATCGGCGCCGCGCCGATCGGCGCCGGCACCGCCGACTACGACCGCGACCTGCTCGCCCGCTTCGACGCGTTCGTCGCCGATCGTGCGCCCGGTCTCCACGTCGAGCGGCTTCTGCCCGAGGTGCTCGTCGCCGGCCGACCCGCGGGTGAGCTGACCGCCGAGGGCGCGGCGTTGCTCGATCCGAGCGGTGTGCTGCGCCCCGGCATCGTGCTGGCCCCTCCGGAGGGCGACGCCGGCACCGGCATGGTCGCGACCAATGCGGTGGCGCCGCGGACCGGCAATGTCAGCGCGGGCACGAGCATCTTCGCCATGGTCGTGCTCGAGCGCCCGCTCTCGAGCCCGCACGACGAGGTCGACCTGGTGACCACGCCGGCCGGCGACCCGGTGGCCATGGTGCACTGCAACAACGGTGCGAGCGAGCTCGGAGCCTGGGCGAGCGTGTTCTCGCGCTTCGCGGAGCTCGCCGGCAGCGCGGCCTCGCCGGACACGGTGTTCGAGCTGTTGTTCCGCGAGGCGCTCGAGGGCGAGCCGGATGCGGGCGGCGTGATCGCCTACAACACGCTCGCGGGTGAGCCGATCGCGGGTCTCGACGAGGGCCGTCCGATGGTCGTGCGCACGCCCGACAGCCGGCTCACGCTCGCGAACGTCATGCGCGCCCAGCTGTACGGCGTCTACGGCACGCTCGCGCTCGGCATGCGGGTGCTCGCGGACGAGGGTGTCGCGCTCGATCGCATGTACGCGCACGGCGGGATCTTCCGCACGGCGGGGGTCGCGCAGCGTTTCCTCGCGGGCGCGCTCGACGCGCCGGTCGCGGTCGGAGCGACCGCGTCCGAGGGCGGCGCGTGGGGTATGGCCGTGCTCGCGTCGTACGTCACGTCGGCCGCGGCGTCGGCGCCGACCGCGCTCGGCGACTACCTCGACGGGACGGTGTTCGCGGAGGCATCCGTCACGGTCGCCGAACCCGACCCGGCGGATGTCGCGGGCTTCGCCCGCTATCTCGACCGGTACCGCGCCGGGCTCGCCGCGGAGGCGGCGGCCGTCGGCGCACTCTGACCCGTCCCCTCTCAACCACCAGACCGCCGGACAGAAAGCAGACGCCATGACCCGCACGCCACTCACGACGAGCCTCGACCAGCTCGAGGTCTGGTTCCTCACCGGCAGTCAGCACCTCTACGGCGAGGAGACGCTGCGCCAGGTCGCCGAGCAGTCGCAGCGGGTCGCTGAACAGCTCGACGAGGCATCCGCCGTTCCGGTGAAGGTCGTCTGGCGTCCCGTGCTCACCGACTCGGCGGCGATCAAGCGCGTCATGCTCGAGGCCAACGCGGCCCCCCAGGTCATCGGTGTCGTGACCTGGATGCACACGTTCAGCCCGGCGAAGATGTGGATCGCGGGGCTCGAGGCGCTGCAGAAGCCGCTCGCGCATCTGCACACGCAGGCGAACGTCGAGCTGCCGTGGGGCGAGATCGACTTCGACTTCATGAACCTGAACCAGGCCGCGCACGGCGACCGCGAGTTCGGCTACATCCAGACCCGCCTCGGCGTGCCCCGCAAGACGATCGTGGGGCACGCGACCGACCCGCGCGTGCAGCGCGAGCTCGCGACCTGGCAGCGCGCCGCCGCGGGGCTTGCGGCGAGCCGCGACCTCAAGCTCGCGCGGTTCGGCGACAACATGCGCTTCGTCGCGGTGACCGAGGGTGACAAGACCGAGGCCGAGATCAGGCTCGGCGTCCAGGTGAACACCTGGGGGGTCAACGAGCTCGCCGAGGCGGTCGCCGCCGCGACCGACGCCGAGGTCGACGTGCTCGTGCAGGAGTACGAGGACCTGTACGACGTCGTGCCCGAGCTGCGTCGCGGAGGTGAGCGCCACGGCTCGCTGCGCGACGGTGCCGCGATCGAGCTCGGCCTCAGATCGTTCCTCGAGGAGGGCGGCTTCGGGGCGTTCACGACGAGCTTCGAGGATCTCGGCGCTCTCAAGCAACTGCCCGGCCTGGCCGTGCAGCGCCTGCAGGCCGAGGGCTACGGGTTCGGTGCCGAGGGCGATTGGAAGACCGCGGTGCTGGTGCGCATCGCGAACGTCATGGGCGCGGGGCTGCCCGGCGGCGCGAGCCTCATGGAGGACTACACGTACGACCTCACGCCCGGAGACGAGCTGATCCTCGGCTCGCACATGCTCGAGGTCTCGCCCTCGCTCACGACGGCCCGTCCGTCGCTCGAGATCCATCCGCTCGGCATCGGCGGCAAGGACGACCCGGTGCGGCTCGTGTTCACGGCCGACCCGGGGCCGGCCATCGTGGTCGCGCTGAGCGACCTCCGCGACCGCTTCCGGCTGACGGCCAACGTGGTCGAGAACGTGGCCCCGAGGCATCCGCTGCCCAACCTGCCGGTCGGGCGCGCGATCTGGAAGCCCGCACCCGACTTCCCGACGAGTGCCGCCGCCTGGCTCACCGCTGGCGCCGCGCACCACTCGGTCATGTCGACGGCCGTGGGCGTCGAGGTCTTCCGCGACTTCGCCGAGATGGCGAAGCTCGAGCTGCTGGTCATCGACGAGCAGACGACGCAGCGCGGGTTCGTCGACGAAGTACGGTGGAACCAGGCGTACTACCGGTTGGCCCAAGGCCTCTAGGGACTCGAGGCGCCGGGAGGTCGGGTCGTGTGAGCGAGGCTCGTGTGGATGCGCCGGGTGGGCCGGATGGCTCACCCGAGGTCTCGCCCGTCGAGCCGCCAGGTTCGGCCGGCGTGCCGACCATGTTCGACGTCGCGCGCCGCGCGGGCGTGTCGCATCAGACCGTCTCGCGCGTGCTCAATGGTCTGACGGGTGTCGCGGCGGCAACGAAGGTTCGCGTCGAGCAGGCGATCGCCGAGCTCGGGTACACGCCGTCTCCCGCTGCGCGCGCGATGGCGAAGCGCCGCTCGGGCTCGATCGGGCTCATCCAGGCGGGTCGCCCGGACTACGGGCCGTCGAGCGCGGCCCTCGGCTTCAACGAGGCTGCGCGCGACGCCGGGTACACCGTGAGCCAGGCGAGCATGCGCACGCTCGACGCGGTCGCGCTCCGGCAGGCCGTGCACCGGCTCGTGCTGCAACGCGTCGAGGCGATCGTGCTGATCGCGGGCGAGCGTGAGGCGTCCGAGGTGCTGCGCGGCATCGAGGCGGGGGTCCCGCTCGTCGCGGTGGCGTCGGAGGGCGCGGGCGGACCGCGCGGCGCCGCGACCGGCGCCACTGGCGTCACTGGCGCGCGCCGCGTGCATCGTGTCTCACTCGACCAGTACGCGGGTGCCCGGCTCGCGACCGAGCACCTGATCGGGCTCGGCCACCGCAGAATCGCGCACGTCACGGGGCCCTCGGACTCGATGGATGCCGCGGAGCGGCGCCGCGGCTGGACCGACGTCATGCGCGAGCACTCGCTCGAGCTGCGCGCGCCGTTCGCGGGTGAATGGCTCGCGGCCTCGGGGTACGAGGTCGGCCGGTCACTGCTCGCGGAGGGCTGGGCGACGGCCGTCTTCGTCGGGAACGATCAGATGTCGCTCGGTCTGTTGCACGCCTGCCACGAGGCGGGCGTCGCCGTGCCGGATGCGCTCAGCATCGTGGGATTCGACGACATCCCCGAAGCCGCGTACTTCACGCCCGCGCTGACGACGGTGCGGCAGGACTTCGACTGGCTCGGTCGCGACGTCATGGCGACCGTGCTCGACGCGATGCGCGACGACGCGCACGCACCCGACCGGACGGCACGCGTGCCGGACCTCGTCGTGCGCGCGAGCACAACGCCGCCGCCCTCGCCGGTCGAGTAGCGCGCGAGTACCGCGCCGCCCCCTCGCTGGTCGAGTAGCGCGCGAGGAACGAGCACGCGTATCGAGACCCCGGTGACCCGGTCTCGAGGTCGGGACACCGGGTCTCGATACGCTCGCTGGCGCTCACTACTCGACCAACGGGGCTCGGCGCCGGCGCGCCTGGTCGTGCAGAGCGATCCGAAAGTTAGCGATCACTGTCTAGGTTCATAGTGGCGACTGACCCGCGCATGGTGACGCCATCGACCTCTCACGCGGTAATAATGTAAATATCTTTTTATCAGGCGTTTATAGCCGAGTCGGGCGCGTGTTCCGGAATGCGGGCGGGGTTCATTCGGTGGCCATCGTCGAAAACCCCCCTTGATAGTGCGCTAACACTGCGATACCTTCGGGTCACCGACGGCCCATAGACGGGTCGTCCCCAAGCACAAAGGAGTGTTGGCATGGCGAACCCCTCAGCACGTGTGTCACGACGCCGGCGGCAGCTCGCCGCCGCGGCGCTCGCCGTCGCGGCCCTCGCCCTCTCCGGTTGTCGCGCCGACGGCGGCGCCACGACCGAGGAGGACAAGGCGTCCGGCGAAGGCCTGGTCATCGGCTGGAGCCAGCGTGGCATCAGCGGCAGCGACTGGTGGAAGACCCTCGTCGAAGGAGGCGAGGCCGAGGCCGAGAAGATCGGCGCCCGGATCGAGCTGCTCGACGCGAACGGCGACACCGTCCGTCAGAACGCGGACATCCAGACGCTCATCACCAAGGGCGTCGACGTGGTCATCATGAACGCGAACGACCCGATCGGCGTCGGACCGTCGGTCGACGCGCTCAAGGCGGCCGGCATCCCGCTCGTCACCGTCAACTCGAACCTCGACGAATCGCTCGTCGCCGACATGTTCTGCTACGTCGCCGAGGACCAGGGGTACACGGGTTCGCTCGCCGGCGAGGTGGCCGCGAACAGGGCGCTCGAGAAGTTCGGCGACGCGGGCGAGATGAAGGTCGTCGGTATCGGCGGCTTCCCCGGCGACGTCCTCAGCGACCTCCGCTTCAACGGCTTCATGGAGGGCTGGGAGCGCATCATGGCGGAGCACGCCGGCGTCTCGACCGTCAAACTGGAGACGAAGTACGGCGAGTGGAAGCCCGACAAGGCGCTCGCGCCGATCCGCGACGTCGCCACGGCCAACCCCGACCTCAAGGTCGTCTACAGCATGAGCGACGTCATGAACGGCGGCGTGGTGCAGGGCCTGCAGCAGGCGGGGCTCTGGGGCGACGGGATCATCCTCGCCAGCTACGACGGCGGCATGGTGTCCGTCAAAGAGATGATGGATGACCCCGACGGCCCGCTGCAGGCGACGGCGTCGAACCAGCCATGGGATCAGGGTGCGACCGCCGTGAAGATGGCGCTCGCCGCGTACAACGACGACCAGTCGGCCTGCCCCGAAGGGACGCTGTACATCGACACCACGGTCGTGACCCCGGAGAACGCAGCGGACTACTACGTGGCCGAGGACACGTACGTCCGGGCTCAGGGCGAGTGACCCTTCGGGCCGGCTCCGGTGCCTCCGGGGCCGGCCCCACCATCCGCATCCCCACGCACGAAGGAGCAACGATGCTTGCGAACCAACCGGCCGGCGCCGCCGACGCGGCCGGCCCCGCCGACGCGGCCGACGCCGCCGTCCGTCTCGAGGCGGTCGGCGCCGAACTCGCGGTTCCTGAACTGCAGCTCGACGGCATCACCAAGTCCTACCCCGGCGTGCAAGCGCTGAAGGGTGTGAGCTTCAGCGTCCGCCGCGGCTCGATCCACGCGCTCGCGGGTCAGAACGGTGCGGGGAAGTCGACACTCGTGAAGATCCTCTCGGGCGCTGAAGCGCCCGATGCGGGCACGATCCGGCTGGGCGGTGAAGTGCAGCGCTTCCGAGAGCCGATGGACGCCCAGCACGCGGGCATCCACACCATCTACCAGGAACTCTCGCTCGTGCCTTCGCTCTCGGTCGCCGAGAACATCTTCCTCGGCCGGCTGCCGAAGCGCGGCGGAGCGGCCGTGAACTGGGGGCGGATGCAGGCCGAGGCCCGCAACGCACTCGACCGGGTCGGCTTCCATCTCGATGTGCGCCGGCCGGTCGGAAGCTACTCCACCGCCGAACAGCAGGCCGTCGAGCTCGCGAAGGCGCTGCACAAGGACGCCAGGGTGCTCCTCCTCGACGAGCCCACCTCCACGCTGCCGCTGCCGGACGTCGAACGGCTGTTCACGGTGCTCCGCAGCCTGTCAGAGCAGGGTGTCACGCTGCTCTACATCTCGCACCGCATGGACGAGCTCTACTCCCTGTGCGATGCCGTGACCGTCCTCCGCGACGGCGTCAATGCCGCTGACCTGCAGACCGCGGATTCGAAGCCCGCCGACGTGGTGACGGCGATGGTCGGCAAGAGCCTCGAGGGCTCGATCGCCGATGCCGCGCTCCGCGGCGAGCGTTCGCCGCGGCTCGGCCCGGGAGCACGAGACGAGGTCATCCTCCAGGTCGAGGGCCTCTCCGAGGAGGGCAGCGTCGACGATGTGTCGTTCGAGCTGCGCGCCGGCGAGGTCCTCGGGCTCTCCGGACTCATCGGCAGCGGCCAGTCCGAACTCGCCGGCCTCATCGCGGGGGCGCGGAAACGCACGTCGGGCAGGATTCGAGTCGACGGAGACGACGTGGACTTCGCCGCGCCCCGGGACGCGATCCGCCGTGGCATCGGCCTGCTCCCGCAGGACCGCAAAGCGGCGGGCTTCGTCCCGGACATGGGCGTCGCCGCCAACATCACGCTGGCGAGCCTGCCGATGTTCAGCCGGCTGAGCGTGATCGACTCCCGACGTGAGAAGCGCGTCGCGGCCGACATGGTGACCAGGCTCGGCATGAAGGTCTCGGGCGTCGGTCAATCGCTGAAGACGCTCTCCGGCGGTACCCAGCAGAAAGCGATCCTGGCCCGCTGGCTCGTGCGTGACGCGAGGATCCTCGTCTGCGACGAGCCGACGCGAGGCGTCGACGTGGGCGCCAAAGAGGACATGTACGAGCTCATCCGCGAGTTCGCGAAAGCCGGCGGCACGGTCGTGGTGGCGAGCTCCGAGATCACCGAGGCGATGATGTGCGACCGGGTCCTCGTCATGGCCAGGGGACGCGTCGTCGACGAGCTCACCCACGACCAGATCGACCCGCACGGTCACGCCATCCTCGAACGCTTCGCCTGAGCCGCACCGACGCCATCAGGTCCGATCCACCCAGGAGAACGAATCATCATGTCGCACACCACCTTGCAGTCCCCGCCCGAACGAGGCGGCGACCGGCCTCAGGCCCCCGGCGCCGGCGCGAGGCTGAAGGACCTCGCGCGGCGCGCGCTGCCGAAGAGCTACCTGATCCTCGTGCTGATCGCCATCATCGTGATCGGGTACTACGTCTCGGCCGACTTCCTCACGATCCGCAATGCCGAGAACGTGATCGCCGCGGCCTCGATCGTCGCCGTGCTCGCCATCGGGCAGTTCTTCGTGATCCTCACCGGCGGCATCGACCTGTCGGTGGGCTCGATCCTCGCCATGTCGACCGTGATCGTGGCGCTGACGCTGCAATCGGGCATGTCCGCCGGGCTGTCGGTCGTGTTCACGCTGTTCTGCTGCGCGATCGCCGGGTTCATCAACGGACTCCTGGTCGTCTGGCTGCACATCCCGCCGTTCATCGCGACGCTCGCGATGATGAGCGCGGTGAAGGGCTTCAGCTACATCATCCAGTCGACGAGCCTCATCCAGATCCTCGACCAGTCCTTCATCGAGGCGTTCGCGACGGGCACCGTGCTCGGCGTGCGCAACCCGGTCGTCATCTTCATCGTCGTCGCGGTGATCGCCGCGCTCGTCGCGAAGTTCACGACGTTCGGGCGCTCGCTGTACGCCATCGGCGGCAATCCCGAGGCGGCTCGCCTCTCGGGCCTGCCGGTCGCCCGCAACCTCATCATCACGTACACCCTGTCCGGCCTGCTCGCCGGGCTCGCGGGTCTCATCGCGGCAGCCCAGCTTCGGCAGGGCAGCTCGCTCATCGGCGTCGGATACGAGCTGGACGCGATCGCCGCGGTCGTCGTCGGAGGGGCGTCGCTCATGGGCGGCAAGGGCGACCCGATCAGCGCCGTCATCGGCGTCTTCGTGCTCGCGACGATCATCAACATCATGAACCTCGTCGGCATCTCCTCCGAGCCGCAGCTCGTGATCAAGGGCGCCGTCATCGTGATCGCCGTCTTCCTGTCGAGCGCGGGCGGCGTGCAGCGGATCTCGGGCTTCTTCTCCAGGCATTTCGGACGAGGGAGAGCACGTCCCGTCTGACGCCCGTCCCGCGACCGCAGCCCACATCCACGCAGCCCAGGGAGGGAGGGTCCCGTGCGCCGTGAACCCACCGCCACGCGCGGCCCGCGCATGATCGATGTCGCGCGTCTCGCCGGTGTCTCGCATCAGACCGTCTCGCGTGTGATGAATCAGGCCGGCGGCGTCACCCCCGAGGTGCGGGAGCGCGTCGAGCAGGCCATCCAGCGCCTGCGCTACCGTCGCAACCCTGCGGCCAGGGCGCTCGCGACCAGCCGCAGCATGAGCGTCGGCGTGATCAGCTTCGGACTCGCCCAGTACGGCCCCGCACTCACGCTCACGGGCATCGCCGAGGAGACTCGCCGAGCCGGTTACGCGACCGACATCGTCAGCCTCGTCGATGTGGATCGCGACACCATGCGGCGTGCGCTGGACCACCTGACCGCCGACAGCGTCGACGGCATCATCGTGCTCGCACCCATCGCTGCCGCCCGGTCGGCGCTGGACGAGCTCGAGGCGGACGTGCCGCTCGTGATCTTCCACCCGGGCGGCGGCCCGGCGACCGAACGGATCTCGACCGACGAGGTGGCGGGTGCGAGGCTCGCGACGGAGGCGCTGCTCGACGCGGGGCATCCGACGGTCCACCACGTCAGCGGGCCTGCCGGCTGGCTCGGCACCACCGCCCGGCTCGAGGGCTGGTCGGCGGCACTCACCGAGCGCGGCGCGGTGACGCCTCCGCCCATCGCGGGGGATTGGACCACCGAGTCCGGCTACCTCGCCGGTCGCCGGCTCGCGCGCTCAGGAGCGGTGCACGCGGTCTTCGCCGCGAACGATCAGATGGCGCTCGGGGTCATGAAGGCGTTCGCCGACGCGGGCCTTCGGGTGCCGGGCGACGTGAGCGTCGTCGGCTTCGACGGCGTGCCCGAGTCCGCCTACTTCCGACCCGCCTTGACGACGGTCGACTTCGACTTCGCCGAGGTCGGCCGGCTCGCGGTGGACCAGCTGCTGCGGCTCATGGACGGGGGCGAGCCGGGGCCTGCTCCGCCCGTCCGACCCAGGCTCGTGCTCCGCGAGAGCGCGAAGCTGTCGCCGAACTTCGAATCCATCCCCACCAGAAAGCAGGAACCAGTCATGTCTCTCCGTCCACTCGGCCGCACCGGCCTCGACGTCTCCAGCGTGTGCGTGGGCACGAGCGCGCTCGGCAGCTTCCCCGCCCAGTACGGCTACGAGGTCGACGAGGACACCGCGGTCGCCACGATCCGCCGGGTCTTCGACAGCCCGTTCACCTTCATCGACACCTCGAACGAGTACGGCGGGGGAGCGAGCGAGGCGCGCATCGGACGTGCGATCGCCGAGGCGGGCGGCATCCCGGAGGGCGTCGTCATCGCCACGAAGGTCGACCCCATCCCGGGCACCACGGACTTCTCCGGTGATCGGGTCCGTCGATCCGTGGAAGAGAGCCTGGAGCGACTCGGGCTGGACCGGCTGCAACTGGTCTACCTGCACGATCCCGAGAAGATCTCCTTCGAGGAGGGCGTCGCACCGGGCGGACCGCTGGAGGCGCTCATCGAGTTGCGCGACCAGGGAGTCATCGGTTCGCTCGGGGTCGCAGGCGGCCCGATCGACCTCGAGCTGCAGTACCTCGCGACCGAGGCGTTCGACGCGGTCATCAGCCACAACCGGTACACCCTCGTGGAGCAGACGGCGGAACCGCTGCTCGACGACGCGGCGCGTCGCGGCGTCGCATTCGTGAACGCGGCCCCGTTCGGCGGCGGCATGCTCGTGAAGGGCCCGCGCGCGGTCCCGCGCTATTGCTACGCGCCCGTCGGGCCGTCGACCATCGACCGCGTGCTGCGGATGGAGGCGCTGTGCGAGCGCTACGGCGTGCCGCTGGCCGCGGCCGCCCTGCAGTTCTCCGTTCGCGACGATCGCGTGACCTCGACCATCGTCGGCATGAGCCGTCCGAGCCGGGTCGAGGAGACCATCCGCCTCCTCGACGTCGAGATCCCCGACGAGCTCTGGTCGGAGCTCCTGCCCCTCGCCGCGGTGGGCCGCCACGGCATCGAGTCGGACGCGGCCTGAGCCGCGCGTCCTCGCAGCGTATACAGAGAGGAAACACATCCATGAACCGAAAGCAGCAGCCCGAGCCGGTCGACGTCGTCATCGTCGGGGCGGGAGCCGGCGGCGCGACGGCGGCGAAAGTGCTGTCCGAAGCCGGACTCAAGGTCGTCGGCCTGGAGCGCGGCCCGTGGCTGAAGCCCGAGCACGCGTCCGGCGACGAGCTCAAGTTCCTCAACCGGAACTTCATCTGGCAGGACCCCAAGATCAAGCCGCGCACCTACCGGCCCAATGATCGGGAGGAGGCGGTGGTCACGAACTTCTCGGCGACCCCGCAGGTCGTGGGCGGCGGCACGACGCACTGGGGCGGCATGGTGCCGCGCATGACCGAAAGCGACTTCAAGCTGCGCTCGCTGCATGGCGACGTGCCGGGCGCGAGCCTCGTCGACTGGCCGATCACCTACGACGAGCTCGAGCCGTACTACACGCGCGTCGAGTGGGAGTTCGGCACGTCGGGCCTGGCCGGGGCGAACAAGTGGGAGGCGTGGCGCAGCCGCGGCTACCCCACCAAGCCCTCGCCCCTGAGCCAGATCGGCCGCACCTTCGCGACGGCGATGTCGAAGCTCGGCCACAGCACGTTCCCGATGCCGCAGGGCATGGTGACCGAGCCCTACCGCGGGCGCGAGCCGTTCAGCGAGAACGGGTTCTGGCAGCAGTACCCGGATCCCGGATCGGGCAAGTCGTCGACGCTCATCAGCTTCATCCCGGACGCCATCGCCACGGGCAACTACGATCTCCGGCCCGACTGCTACGTCAGTGAGATCCTGGTCGGCAGGGACGGCCGTGCGACGGGCGTGCGGTACCAGGACGAGGACGGCGACGAGTTCGTCCAGTACGGCAAGGCCGTGATCGTCTGCGGGGGCGGCATCGAGACTCCGCGCCTCCTGCTCATGTCGAAGTCGGCGCTCTTTCCCGACGGCCTCGGCAACGGCAGCGGCATGGTCGGCAAGAACGCCACCTTCCACCAGTACTCGTTCTCGGTCGGACTCTTCGACCGCGAGGTGAGCGACCCGCTCTACGGCTGGGCGGGCCACTACATGAGCCTGTGCTCGTTCGACTTCTACGAGACCGACGAGAGCCGTGGTCACATCCTCGGATCGCTCATCTTCCCGTCGATGATCGGCCACCCCGTGAACTGGAGCTTCCCCGGCCGTCCGACGTGGGGTCAGTCGGCGAAGGACGCCGATCGCGACTTCTTCAACCACAGCATGAAGATCGGCATCCTCCTGCACGACCTCCCCGTGGAGGACAACCGCGTCGACCTCGACCCGACCGTCACCGACGCGTGGGGGCTGCCGGTGGCGCGCATCACGCACACGCCGCACCCGAACGACTTCGCGCAGGAGCAGTGGCAGGTGCGGAAGAACGGGGAGATCCTCGAGGCCGCGGGTGCCCGTCGGGTGGTCCCCGTCAACATGGAGCGGATCACGGGCAACACCTCGCACGAGCTCGGCACGACCCGGATGGGGAACGACCCGGCGACCTCGGTCGTCGACCGCTGGTGCCGGTCCCACGAGGTGCCGAACCTCTACGTCTTCGACGCGAGCTTCTTCCCGACAGCGACCGGAATCAATCCCGCGCTCACGATCATGGCGAACGCCTGGCGCTGCGCGGACCGCATCCTGCAGGTCGACCGCCATGGCTGGACCGACGCCTGATCCGCGCACCGCGCCGGGAAACCAACCGAACGACATGAAAGGACAGTGACATGGGACAGGCGGAATGGGTGACCGTGCCCATCTCGACGAGAGACGTCGACGGGCCGATCTTCTTCACGCAGCACGAGTGGGTCACCATCGAGGCTGCGACGGCGAGGATCATCCCCGCCGACCACCATCCGGGCGCGCGCGAGGCGAAGGTGGTCCGATTCATCGACCGCATGCTCGCCGGCACGCAGTTCATCTTCCCCGCGGCGGACGGCATCGGCTGGCTCCGCATGGAGGGCCGCGAAGAACAAGCATGGCACGAGCGCATCGAGCAGCGTCGTCGGTTCTACCGTGAGGGGGTTGCCGAGATGGACCGGCTCGCGCAGGAGCGGTCGGGTGTGCCGTTCGTGGAGCTGGACGACGCCGCGCAGGACGCGGTGCTCGAGCAGCTCGCGGGCGCGGAGCGCCCGGGCCGGTACGCGCTCGACGACAACCAGGTCGGGCTCGGCGGGGCTCCCGCGGGGAACCAGCCGGTGAACGAGGACTTCCTGGAGTTCTTCCCATTGCTCGTGCTGAACACGCGCCAGGGGTTCTACGGCGACCCCGTGTACGGCGGCAACGAGAATCGGGTCGGCTGGGGCGTGATCGGGTTCGACGGCCCGCCGTCGCTCGCGTCGACGATGGACGGCAGCTACACCACCCGCAAGTACATGGTCGAGGGCGCCGAATGGCCGTACGACCAGCATCCGGAAGTGCTGCGCTACCGGCGGCCGTGATCGACAGCACGCTCCCCGGGGCGCCGCATCCTGGCGAGGTGCGGCGACCCGGGGATAATGAGGGCATGGCACAGCCGCCCCTCGACCACGGAACGCACACGTCTCCCGGCCGGGCGGCGCGCAACGCCTCGCGAAGCAAGGGCCCGCGCATGGTCGACGTCGCGCGGCTCGCGGGGGTCTCTCAGCAGACCGTCTCCCGGGTGGTGCGCGGGGCCACCAACGTCTCGCCCGAGATCCAGGCTCGTGTGGAGCTCGCGATCACCCAGCTGCGATACCGGCGCAACCCGGCCGCAGCGGCGCTCGCGAGCAACCGCACGATGACGATCGGTGTCGTGAGCTTCGAGCTGTCGGTGCTCGGCCCGTCCGTGGCGCTCTACGGCATCTCGGAGGAGGCCCGCAAGCACGGCTATTCCACGCGGCTCGTCACCCTCGGCTCGCTCGAACGATCGGCGATCAGAGCCGCGTTCGACTCGGTCGGGTCGGACGCCGTCGACGGGGTGATCGTGCTCGCTCCGCTCTATGAGGCCATCGCGGTGCTCACGGCGCTCGACCTCGACGTCCCGGTGGTCACGTTCGAGCAGGGAAGCCCGCCGAGCCCCACGAGCATCTCCATCGACGAGGTCCGTGGTGCGCATATGGCCGTGCGCCATCTCCTCGAGCTCGGCCACGAGACGGTCTGGCATGTCGAGGGCCCGCCCGGATGGATGGCGACCACCGCCCGCGCCCGTGGATGGTCTGAAGCGCTCGCCGCGGCGGGCCGCGTCGGTCCGCCGCCGCTCGCGACCACGGACTGGTCTGCGGCCGAGGGCTATCGCGTCGGTCGCGAGCTCGCCCGAACCGAGGGTGTGACCGCGATCTTCGCCGCGAACGACCCGTTCGCGCTGGGCGTCATGAAGGCGCTCGACGAAGCGGGTCTCGACGTGCCGGCCGACGTGAGCGTCGTGGGATTCGACGACGTCAAGGAGGCCCCGTACTACCAACCGGCGCTGACCACGGTGACCCTCGATTTCGAGGCCATCGGTCACGTGGCCGTGAGCCGGATCCTCGCGATGATCCGTGGTGAGGCCGAAGGCGACATCCCGTTGATCGAACCGCACCTCGTCATCCGGGACACGACCTCCCCGGCGCGTCCATTCCGCTGAGTTAGCGGTAACTCTGCAGCGGGCCACATAATGGGGGAATGCTGACACAGCCGCCGTCTCCCGGCGCAGCCGGACGGCGGGAGCGGGCGGCGTCACGCGCGAAGGGTCCGCGCATGATCGATGTCGCGCGGCTCGCCGAGGTCTCGCAACAGACCGTGTCCCGCGTCGTGAACGGGGCCACGAACGTCTCGCCGGAGATCCGCGAGCGGGTCGAGCTCGCGATCGAGCAGCTGCGGTATAAGCGCAATGCCGCCGCGGCCGCGCTCGCGAGCAGCCGGACCAGAACCATCGGCGTGGTCAGCTTCGAGCTCAATGTGGTCGGTCCGTCCGTCGCTCTGTACGGCATCTCGGAGGAAGCCCGCCGGCATGGCTACGCCACCCGCCTCGTGACGCTCGGATCCCTGGAACGGGAGGACGTCAAGGCGGCCATGCGCACGATTGGGCCCGACGAGGTCGACGGCATCATCGTGCTCGCTCCGCTGCAGGATGCGGTCTCCATGCTCGACGACCTGACGGCGGGTATCCCGGTGGTGACCTTCCAGCAGGGCTCTCCCGCCAGCGCGACGAGCGTCTCGATCGATGAGGTCTCGGGTGCTCGCGCCGTCGTCGCGCATCTGCTCGGGCTGGGGCACGAGACGGTCTGGCATGTGCAGGGGCCGCCAGGGTGGATGGCGTCCGATGCGCGCCGGCGGGGCTGGGCGGAGGCGCTCGCGGAGGCGGGGCGGCCGGTGCCGAGGCCGGTCGCGACCTCGGGCTGGTCACCGGCTGACGGGTATCGCGCCGGTCGGGTGCTCGCCGCCCGAGCAGAGGTCACCGCCGTGTTCGCCGCAAACGACCATTTCGCGCTCGGCGTCTTGAAGGCGTTCGACGAGGTCGGTCGTGCCGCTCCGGCGGAGGTCAGTGTCGTCGGCTTCGACAATCTGCAGGAGTCGGCGTTCTTCAGGCCGGCGCTGACCACGGTGACCCTCGATTTCGAGGCGGTCGGCGAGGTGGCGGTCACGGCGCTGCTCGAGCGCATCCGTGGTGGCGATGCGGCGATCATCCCGCTCATTCCGGCGACGCTCGTGGTCCGCGAGACCACGGCCGCTCCCGCCCGGCGGTAGTGCGCTCTCACCGCCTGGTGCTCGCACGGGCGCGCTCCCAAAGTCAGCAAATATCGCTATTTACCTGTCTTTTTGTCGCGATCGCTTGAATCACCGCACACGATGTGCTTCTATCTGAGTTAGCGCTAACTCAGCAATCGGGCTCTGCGGATGTCCCGGTGCCTGAGCCGCTCCACCTCAGCGAAGAGAGAGAGAACCGCAATGATCGACCCGTTCGTCGTCGTGGCCGTCTCGCCCCGCACGTTCAACGTGAAGAACCCCGGGGACGGCGTCGCCAACGTCAAGCGCATCAACGAATTCATCGATACGGCCGTCATGGTCGGCCGGTGGGAGGGCGCGCCCGTCAAGCTTGTCGTCATCCCTGAGATGGCCATTCAAGGCATGATCGCCAACTTCCCGGGCAACCGCGAGAAGGAGCGCCACTTCGCCGTCACGATCCCCGGTCCCGAGACCGACGAGCTCGCGAAGAAGGCCGTCGAGCTCGACACGTACATCGCGGCCGAGCTGTACATGGTCAAGGACGATGACTTTCCGGACCGCCACTTCAACGTGGCCTTCATCATCGACCCCAAGGGTGAGATCGTCTACAAGCGGTACAAGGCGACGTCCGACGCCTACGAGGGCGGCATGCTCGGCAACATGAACCCGCACGACGTGTGGGACGAGTGGATCGAGAAGAAGGGCAACGGCAACGTCATGGACGCGATCTTCCCGGTCGCGAAGACGGAGATCGGCAACATCGGCATCGCGATCTGCCACGAGGGCGTGTACCCCGAGGTCGCCCGCGGTCTCGCCATGAACGGCGCGGAGATCATCATCCGCCCGACCCTCATCGAGCCGGCCGTGCAGAACGGCATGTGGGAGCTGCAGAACCGCGCCCACGCGATGTTCAACTCGGCCTATGTCGTCGCGCCGAACCTCGGGCCGGAGTACCGCGAGGACGGCGGCGTGCAGGACCTCTTCGGTGGTCAGTCGATGATCGTCGGCCCGCGTGGCCAGATCCTCACGCAGCAGCGCGGCTGGACGACGGGTGACTCCTTCGTCTGCACCACGATCGACATCGAGGCCCTGCGGCGGGCGCGAGTGGCGAACGGCCTGTACAACCAGTTCAAGGATCTGCGCACCGAGCAGTACCGCGCGATCTACGACGAGCCCATCTACCCGAAGAACCAGTACCTCGACGCACCGCCGACCGAGGGATGGCTCCAGCGTGAACACGAGACGCGGGCGGGCAACATCAAGAAGCTGATCGAGCGTGGCGTGCTGACGCCGCCGACCGGCTACACGGTCTGATCCGCGCGTGAGCCGGAGCGGGTGGTCGCCTTGTGGAGAGGTGGCCACCCGCTCTGAATTGCTCCGCGTCCGCGAGAAGGGAGTGCAGATGGAACGACGTGTGGGCGTCCTCGGGATGGGGCGATGGGGTGAGGCGTGGTGTCGTGTGCTCGGCGGTGAACCGTCGGCGACGGTGGCCACGGTCGCCGGCCGCCGCGCCGTCGGGCGAACCGACCTCGGAGACGCGCGCCGGGTGGCGCACTTCCGCGAGGCGATCGAGCTCGGCGGGCTGGACGCCGTCATCGTCACGCTGCCCATCGAGCTGCACCTTCCGGCGATCCGTGTCGCCGTCGCCCGCGGCGTGCCGGTGCTGTGCGAGAAGCCGCTCGTGCCGAACCGACGACACCTGCAGGAGGTCGCCGAGGTCGCCGCCGCCGCGAGCACTCCGGTATTGGTGGATCAGAACTATCGATTCCGCCCCTGGGCTCGCGCCGTGCGCGAGCACCTTCCCGCGATCGGGCGGCTCGAGGAGGTGCGGATCCGGTTCGCGCAGCCGGAGTTCACCGACGGTGGTCGCGCGCGGCTCGCACATCCGCTGCTCGCGGACATGGCGATCCATCATCTCGACCTCCTTCGGTTCCTCACGGGAGCGGAGGCCACGGTGCGTTCGGTGACGGCGGCGCGTCCGGACGACTGTGCCTACGAGGGCCTCGCGTCGGTCGACGCCGGCCTCGAGCTCGACGGAGGTGCGCGGGTCTCGTATGAGGCGACCTGGGCGGCGCGCCGCGAGCTGACACCGTGGGACGGCGACTGGGTCTTCCGCGGGCGCGACGGCGAGCTCCGCGTGAGCGACCTCGCGGTCGACCTCCACCTCGACTCCGGCGAGGAGCCGAGGCGGGTGGCCACGACGAGGCCACCGCAGGCCGATGAGGACCTCGGCGTGGCGTGGCGGGACTTCGTGGCCGCGTGTGAGGGCGACTCGTCAGCAGGGATCACGGTCGCCGACAACGTCAGGAGTATGAACCTCGTCTTCGACCTCGCGGAGGCGGCCGGCGTGCCGGATCCGTCCGCTCCGGTCGGATCCCGGTGAACGGAGCCGGCACGGGCGCCTCGCAGGTCTGCGCCTGCGCCTACGGGCGTGGCGGCAGCTCCTGCAGCGTCCAGCGGTTGCCGTCGGGGTCGCGGAACGTGACGAACCGGCCCCAGGCCTGCTCGTCGACGCCCTCGGCGTCGACGCCCTTCTCGACGAGGTCGGCGAGCGCGCGGTCGGCGTCGGGGATGACGACCTGGATGACGTCGAGCGTGCCCGGCTCGACGCCGCTGCCGAGGCCCTCGCCGATCGCGATCGAGCACGCCGAGCCGGGTGGCGTGAGCTGGACGAACCGCAGGCCCTCCGTGACCCTCTGGTCGTAGTCGGGGTTGAAGCCGATGTCGATGTAGAACTCCTTCGCCCGGTCGACGTCGGTCACCGGCACGAAGATGAGCTCGATCTTCCAGTCCATGGTCTGCTCCTCCATCGGATCAGTTGCGTCGGGCTCGACGCGGCGGCTCTATCCGACTCTCGTACGGACAGTGTTGCGAAGCATCCGGCCAGTTCCTGTCCTGATTCGCTCGACCCGCGCCGGGACTGCGCGGCCCGGCGTCCGGATGAAAGGATGGCTCGCATGGCGAACCACGACCTGCACATCACCGACGACGCCGCGGCCGACGAGCTGCTCTCGACGGACCCGTTCGCCCTGCTGGTCGGCATGCTGCTCGACCAGCAGGTCGCGATGGAGACGGCGTTCGCGGGCCCGCTGAAGATCCGCGAGCGGCTGGGGGCGATCGATCCCGAGACCATCGCGGCGACCGACCTCGACGAGCTGGTCGCGATCTTCCAGCAGACGCCCGCCGTGCATCGCTACCCGGGCTCGATGGCCGGTCGCGTCCAGGCGCTCGCGGCCGCGATCTGGGACGAGTGGGGCGGCGACGCATCCGCCATCTGGACCCGTGGCGAGCCCACGGGAGCCGACGTGCTCAAGCGGCTCAAGGCGCTGCCCGGCTTCGGCGATCAGAAGGCGCGCATCTTCCTCGCGCTGCTCGGCAAGCAGTGCGGCCTCGAGGCGCCCGGCTGGCGCGAGGCCGCGGGGGCGTACGGCGAGCAGGGGTCGTTCCGTTCGGTCGCCGACATCGTGAGCCCCGAGTCGCTCGCCAAGGTGCGTGAGACCAAACAGGCCGCGAAGGCCGCCGCCAAGGCCGCCAAGCCCTGACACCCCGGTCGCCGGTCTCACCCTCGGGTAGGGGTGACGGCGGCTCCGCGGAGGGATGTGCCCGCGCGCGTACCGCGCCACGCCCGACCGTCGGCGCCGCGTACGACCGTCGTACGTGGCGCAGGCGGTCGTACGTGGCGCGGTCAGTACGAAGGGCGGCGGGCGGTGCGGGCGGTGCGGGCGGTGCGGGCGCTACGCGCCTGACGGATCGCCCGCGACCGGGCCGTCGACCAGGAAGCCGGCGATGACGAGCGCGAGTGTGCGCGGGTCCCAGAGGTGATCGGATGCCTCGAGCTCACGCCGTTCGGCGTGTGCGAGGTCGGCGACGAGCGAGTCGGCCGCCGGCCCCATCACGCCGAGGGTCTGGCTGCCGACGAGCACGAGGACGGGTTGGGTGATGTCGCGCCAGAGCTCGGCGCGCGGGGCCGACTGCGTCCACGCGAGCACCTCGGCGTCGGGTTCGAGGCTCGGCGCGAGCGCGGTCATGACGGGCCAGGCGTCGCTCGCCTTCGACTGCTCGAGCCACTCGGGCGGCATGTCCCGCATGAAGAACTCGACCGTCGCGGCGCCGTCGCCGAACGCGATCCGGTCGCGCAGATCCGCGAGGAACGCGGCACCCTCGGCGCCCGCCTCGGGATCGAGCGGCACCTCGAACACGACGATCTTCGACACTGGCAGGCCCGCCGCCGCGGCCGCGAGCGCGATCGCGCCGCCCGAGGAGTTGCCGAAGAGCGTGACGGCGTCGTCGCTCCCCTCGGTGAGCACCTCGATCAGCGCGCGCAGGTCCTCGACGGTCTGCGCGAGGGTGATGGGCGCGTCCGCCCGGCTCTCGCCCCGTCCGCGCCGGTCGTAGCGGACGACCTCGAAGCCGTGCGCGGCCAGCTGATGCTGGAGCTCGGTCGTGACGGGGTCGAACGCACGGAACTGGAAGGCGCCGTCGATGAGGATGACGGGCGGGCCCGAGCCCTCCCGATCGAAGCCGATGCGCGTGCCGTCGCTCGAAGTGGCGTACTCGGTCATGGGGCCAGGCTAGGTCGGTTCACCGGTCCGCCGCGAGGGGTCGCGCGACACGGCCCGTATGGGGCAGGCGATGTCGGTGGGTGGTGGCACCATGGGAGCCACAACACCATATGTAGGGGTCGAGGGTGCTTCGGCACCCAAGGGGTCCGGTCGCGACACGCCGAGGCATCCATTCACAGGCAAGTTTCTCCGAATGGGTTCCGGGTGTGGATAACCGGGGCCGAGCGGCGAGAATCCGCCGCTCGGCGAACGCCCGGCTGGGGATGGACCGTGGATAACCCCGTGGAAAACTACACGAATGTAACTACTGCATCTTGGGGTCGTTCCGTTCGGTAGCCACAAGATGTAGTATTGAGGGACGCGAGCGACATTGCTCGCTCCGGGGGAAGTCGGCTCTTCACGAGCCCGCGAGAACGAGGGAAACACATGACGGTCACGGTGTACACCAAGCCTTCCTGCGTGCAGTGCAATGCCACGTACCGCGCGCTCGACAGCAAGGGCATCGAGTACGAGGTGCTCGACCTCTCGGTCGACGAGAGCGCGCTCGAGCACGTCAAGGGCCTGGGGTACCAGCAGGCGCCCGTCGTGATCACCGACGAAGACCACTGGTCGGGCTTCCGCCCCGACAAGATCTCGGAGCTCGCCGACCGCCTCGCGTAGGTCTCGCTCGCCTGGGGTCTCGATACGCTGCGCTACTCGACCAGCGGGTGGCGCGGAGATCCCGTCGCTCGAGTGAGCTACGCGCCAGCGAGCGTATCGAGACCCGCACGCCACGACAGAGGAGAAGCAGATGACGAACCTCGTCTACTTCTCGAGTGTGTCCGGCAACACGCACCGCTTCATCGAGAAGCTCGGGCGTCCGGCAGCGCGCATTCCGCTCTTCGCGCGTGAGCAGCCGCTGCGTGCCGCGGAGCCGTTCGTGCTGGTCGTGCCGACCTACGGCGGGGGCGACGGCAACGGCGCCGTGCCCAAGCAGGTCATCAGATTCTTGAACGATCCCGCGAACCGCGGGCTCCTGCGCGGCGTGATCGCCGCGGGCAACACCAACTTCGGCACCGCATACGGGCTTGCGGGCGACATCATCGCCCGCAAGACCGGCGTGCCGCACCTGTACAGATTCGAAGTCTTCGGAACACCAGACGACGTGCGCGCCGTCGATGAGGGATTGGATGAATTTTGGCTCAAGCAGCGGCAACTGACGGCGTAGCGCTCATGGACGCGCCGCGCCAGGCGATGGACTACCACTCGCTGAACGCGATGCTGAACCTGTACGACGCCGACGGCAAGATCCAGTTCGAGAAGGATCGCGAGGCCGCGCGCGAGTACTTCCTGCAGCACGTCAACCAGAACACCGTCTTCTTCCACTCGCTGAAGGAGCGGCTCGACTACCTCGTCGAGAAGGAGTACTACGAGCCGCAGGTGCTCGAGCAGTACTCGTTCGAGTTCATCCAGAAGCTCAACGACCTCGCCTACTCGAAGAAGTTCCGCTTCGAGACGTTCCTGGGTGCGTTCAAGTACTACACGAGCTACACGCTCAAGACGTTCGACGGCAAGCGCTACCTCGAGCGCTTTGAAGACCGCGTCGTGATGACCGCGCTCGGGCTCGCGCAGGGCGACGAGAAGCTCGCGGTCGACCTCGTCGAAGAGATCATCGCCGGCCGCTTCCAGCCGGCCACGCCCACGTTCCTCAACACGGGCAAGGCGCAGCGCGGCGAGCTCGTCTCGTGCTTCCTGCTCCGCATCGAAGACAACATGGAGTCGATCGCGCGCGGCATCAACTCGGCGTTGCAGCTGTCCAAGCGCGGCGGCGGCGTGGCGCTGCTGCTGTCGAACATCCGCGAGTCGGGCGCGCCGATCAAGCAGATCGAGAACCAGTCGTCGGGCATCATCCCCGTGATGAAGCTGCTCGAGGACTCGTTCAGCTACGCCAACCAGCTGGGCGCCCGTCAGGGTGCCGGTGCGGTCTACTTGTCGGCGCACCACCCCGACATCATGCGGTTCCTCGACACCAAGCGTGAGAACGCCGACGAGAAGATCCGCATCAAGACGCTGTCGCTCGGGGTCGTCATCCCCGACATCACGTTCGAGCTCGCGAAGAACAACGAAGACATGTACCTGTTCTCGCCGTACGACGTCGAGAAGGTCTACGGCAAGCCGTTCGGCGACGTGCCGCTGAGCGAGAACTACCGCGACATGGTCGACGATGCGCGCATCAAGAAGACGAAGATCAACGCGCGCGAGTTCTTCCAGACCCTCGCCGAGATCCAGTTCGAGTCGGGCTACCCGTACATCGTGTTCGAAGACACGGTGAACACGGCCAACCCGATCAAGGGTCGCATCAACATGTCGAACCTGTGCTCCGAGATCCTGCAGGTCAACACGCCGACGACGTACCACGAAGACCTGTCCTACGACCAGATCGGCAAGGACATCAGCTGCAACCTCGGTTCGCTGAACATCGCGCTGACCATGGACTCGCCCGACTTCGGCAAGACCGTCGAGACCGCCATCCGCGGACTCACCTCGGTGTCGAACCAGAGCCACATCGCCTCAGTGCGTTCGATCGAGGACGGCAACGACAAGTCGCACGCGATCGGCCTCGGTCAGATGAACCTGCACGGGTACCTCGCCCGTGAGCGCATCTTCTACGGCTCCGAAGAGGGCGTCGACTTCACGAACATCTACTTCTACACGGTGCTGTTCCACGCGCTGCGCGCGTCGAACACGATCGCGATCGAGCGCGGCGAGGTGTTCGACGGCTTCTGGGACTCGAAGTACGCGTCGGGCGAGTTCTTCGACAAGTACACCGAGCAGGCGTGGGTGCCCGAGACGGCGAAGGTCACGCAGCTGTTCGCCGACTCGAATGTGCACATCCCGACCCAGCAGGACTGGGTGGAGCTGAAGGCGTCGATCCAGCAGCACGGCATCTACAACCAGAACCTGCAGGCGGTGCCGCCGACCGGCTCGATCTCGTACATCAACAACTCGACCGCGTCGATCCACCCGATCGCATCGAAGATCGAGATCCGCAAGGAAGGCAAGCTCGGCCGCGTCTACTACCCGGCGGCGTTCATGACGAACGACAACCTCGAGTACTACCAGGACGCGTACGAGGTCGGCTACGAGAAGGTGATCGACACCTACGCCGCGGCGACGCAGCACGTCGACCAGGGCCTCTCGCTCACGCTGTTCTTTAAGGACACGGCGACGACGCGTGACATCAACAAGGCGCAGATCTACGCATGGAAGAAGGGGATCAAGACGATCTACTACATCCGCTTGCGGCAGATGGCGCTCGAGGGCACCGAGCTCGAGATGTGCGTCTCCTGCACCCTGTAGCCCACACCGCAGCCCGAGACATCCGCTTGCTCAAGAAGGAACCCACATGACCCTCACCGACCCGGTGAACTCCGCGAAGAACGACCCGGCGCACGCCGGCGGCGGCAAGCTCAAGCTCGTCGACCACGTCAACGCGATCAACTGGAACCGCATCCAGGACGACAAGGACCTCGAGGTCTGGAACCGTCTCGTGAACAACTTCTGGCTGCCCGAGAAGGTGCCGCTGTCGAACGACATCCAGTCGTGGAACACGCTGACGCCCGAAGAGCAGCAGCTCACCATGCGGGTCTTCACGGGTCTCACGCTGCTCGACACCATTCAGGGCACGGTCGGTGCGGTGTCGCTCATCCCCGACGCGCTGACCCCGCACGAGGAGGCGGTGTACACCAACATCGCGTTCATGGAGTCGGTGCACGCGAAGAGCTACTCGTCGATCTTCTCGACGCTGTGCTCCACGAAGGAGATCGACGACGCCTTCCGCTGGTCGGTCGAGAACGAGAACCTGCAGAAGAAGGCTGCGATCGTCATGGACTATTACCGTGGCGACGAGCCGTTGAAGCGCAAGGTCGCTTCGACGCTGCTCGAGTCGTTCCTGTTCTACTCGGGCTTCTACCTGCCCATGTACTGGTCGAGCCGCGCGAAGCTCACCAACACGGCCGACCTGATCCGCCTCATCATCCGCGACGAGGCCGTGCACGGGTATTACATCGGCTACAAGTTCCAGCGTGGGCTCGAGCTCGTCGACCAGGCGACGCGCGACGAGCTCAAGGACTACACGTTCTCGCTGATGTACGAGCTCTACGACAACGAGGTGCAGTACACGCAGGACCTCTACGACGGTGTCGGGCTCACCGAGGACGTCAAGAAGTTCCTGCACTACAACGCGAACAAGGCCCTCATGAACCTCGGCTACGAGCCGATGTTCCCGAAGACGGTCACCGACGTGAACCCGGCCATCCTTTCGGCGCTCTCCCCGAACGCGGACGAGAACCACGACTTCTTCTCCGGGTCGGGCTCCTCGTACGTCATCGGCAAGGCGGTCAACACCGAAGACGAGGACTGGGACTTCTAAGCCCCGCTGCGCGGTGGCTCACGAACGGGCGGATGCTTCGGCATCCGCCCGTTCTGTGTGTCAGCGGCGCCGTCGAGGTCGCGAGACGACGTCGTCGACCGCCTCGTCGAGTTCGGAGAAGGCGAACGTGAAGCCGTGGTCGGTGAGCCGCCCGGGGAGCACCCACCGGCTCTTCAACACCAGCTCGGGCTCGGTTCGCAGCGCCCACATGGCGGGTTCCAGCATCCACCGCCATGCCGGAAGGCCGAAGGGGACGCCGACGGCTCGCCGAAGGGTGCGCATGAGGGTGCGATTGTCGGTTGGGTTGTGGCTCGCGATGTTGACGGGGCCGTCGAGGTCGTCGTGATCGCGGAGGAAACGAATGGCTTCGATGACATCGTCGAGGTGCACCCAGCTGAACTTCTGGCGGCCTCGCGTGCGATGCCAGGAGGGTCCGGCAGCGGTCGGGTGCGTGCCGATGCCTCGATAACGCCGGTGCGGGAACCACGGGCCGTCGATCTGCGGACCGCCGAGCCCGAAGCGCGCCAGTCGGAGCAACAGGTTCGTGGCAGGGCCGTCGCCGAGCACGATCGCCATGCGCAGCGCGATACGCCGCGTCTCCGGCAGGTCGCCCGCGAAGAACTCGCGCTCCCAGCTCGTGGCGACGTCGACCGAGAACCCGTGCCCGATTCGACCGGTGGACTCGGTGTTCGGCCGATCCGTGCTGTGGCGGTAGATCGTGGCGGTGGAGGCGTTCATCCAGACCCGGGGCGGGTGAGCTGCGGCGGAGACCGCTTCGCGGAGCTCACGCGTCGTGTCGACGCGTGAGCTCAGGATCTCGCCGCGGTTCGCGTCCGTGTACCGGCAGTTCACCGACTTGCCCGCGAGATTGATCAGCAGGTCGGCGCCATCGACGGCGCGGCCGATCGCCGCGCGGTCGTTCCAGGTGACGTCGGCGGCGCGACCGATCCGACGAACGGTGTATCCGTCATCGGTGAGCGCGCGCACGAGCGCTGCTCCGACGAACCCCGTCGCACCCGCGACGACCGCTGTCTTCGGCACCCGAGACCTCCACACGCCGTTCCGGCACCGACCCTAGCGGACGTCACCGTCCGAGCCGGAGCGATCTCGGGACCCCCGTCCCGGTGGAGGCGCCAGGCCAACCCCCTCGTACCTCGTCGATGTCGGAATAGCGACGGCGTTATTCCGACTTAGGGCGCTAAAGTCGGAATAACAGCGGGACTATTCCGGGTTGGAGGCGGCATGATGGCGACGCCAGGCAGAGCGGGCGGCGGAGGTTGGCCCGCGCACCGTTCGGAAACGCGTCCATGGCGGAGCGCTTCGCGCGGGGGTGGGCGGGCCGATCGAATGCTGACCGAGATCGAGGTCTCGTTGCCGCCCATGATCGCCAAGCTCTCCTACGAGCTGCCGGCCAGATTGACCGCCGCGAACGAGGCGGCCATCCGTGCGGTTTCGACCGTCGACGAATCCGATCCCAATCACATCGAGGCCCTCTCCGGAGTCTTGCTCCGCATGGAGGCGGTCTCGTCGTCGAAGATCGAGTACGTCGAGGCGAGCATGGAAGACTACGCTCGCGCGACAGCCGGCATCAAAGCGAACGAGTCGGCGACCTCGATGGTCGCAGCCACGCGAGCGATCGCCGAGATGATCCGCGAAGCGGGCGAGACTGGCGTTATCTCCATCGACGAGATGCTTGCCGCCCATGCGACGCTCATGCGCGACGACCCGTATGACGGTCCGTACGCGGGAACGTTCCGCACGCAGCAGAACTGGATCGGCGGCTCGGATTACTCGCCTCGAGGGGCCGTTCACGTTCCGCCGCCGCCGGAGACGGTCGAGCGGTACATGACGGACCTGATCGAGTTCGCGAACCGCGACGATCTGCCGACCATTCCCCAGGCGGCGATCGTCCACGCCCAATTCGAGAGCATCCACCCGTTCACGGACGGCAACGGACGCATCGGCCGTGCGCTCATCAACGCCGTATTGAGACGACGCGGACTCACTCGCAACGTCGTGATCCCCATCGCGAGTGCCCTCGCGGCCGACCGGGAACGCTACTTCTCGTTGGTCAACGGCTATCGCGTCGGCGAACTCGATGCCTTCGTCAGCGAACTCCTGACGGCGACTCGCATCTCGGCCGAGGAGGCCGAAGTCTCGGCCGCCCGTATCGGCGGGCTCCCCGCCTACTGGGCGAGGCTGTCGAACCCTCGGCCCGGCAGCGCGGCTGCGCGCATCCTCGGGCAGCTCACGAGACATCCCGTTCTCACCACAGAAGACGCCTTGCGCCTTGCCGGCGGCTCGACATCCAGCACCTACTCGGCGCTCGAACGGCTCGAAGCAGACGGCATCATCCACGAGGTCACCAAACGGCAGCGCGACCGGGTCTGGGGCGCCACCGAGGTGCTCATCGAGCTCGACCGCCTGAGCGGCGCGATCGCGGAACGCATGCGCGCGGCACGATGAACCGTCGGTAGCCGCCAAGGCCGGTGGCGGAGCATCCGCACCGAGTGCCACGCGCCTCGACAGCCGACCCGGGCGGCCAGCGGCCGCACTCAGCCGGGCGAGTACGGCTTCCTGCCCTTCGGTCGGTAGGTCCGGCCGAAGCTTCGCGGGGCGTCGTCGTAGATCTCGACCAGCTCCCACTCGATGCGTCTCCCACCGGGGACGTCGAAGATCCGCGTGCCGTCCCCGAGGAACACGGGTGCGACGAACACCTGCAGCTCGTCGATGAGATCGTGTTCGAGCGCTTGCCGGGCGATGTCGGCGCTGATGATCTGCACATCCCGATCGCCCGCGGTCTCCTGGGCGCGCCGTACGGCCTCGACGACGTCGCAGTCCAGGGCGATGACGGTGTCGTCGTCGGCGAGCTCCTCGGGCCGGTGGGTGAGCACGAACTCCGTCCCCGACCAGGCGCCGCCGTACGCCTCGGAGGTCAGCTCGTCGCGCTCGTCGCGCTGCGCGAGGGCGGCGTCGTAGCCGGCCCGGCCCGAGATGATCACGCCGACGGCGTCGGCGAGTCGCTGCGTCGTGGCGTCGTCGAGCGATTCACCGGTCGACAGCCAGCTCATGTCGTGATCGGGTCCGGTGATGAATCCGTCGATCGAGGACGTGAATCCCCAGGCAACCTTGCCCATGTGTGCTTCCTCGCGTTCAGATCGGTTCAGCGGATGTCTCGTGCCCGCGCCGCGCGCGTCACGCCCGCCGGCTGAAGGTGACGTGGACGACCCCGCTCGGCGATGCCACCTGCTCGACGTCGTACCCCGCTTCGAGGCCTTCGAGTCCGTCCCACAGCCGCACGCCGCGGCCGAGCAGGATCGGCACGACGACGACGTGCAGCTCGTCGACGAGCCCCGCGGCGAGGAACTCGCGCACCATCGTTGGCCCGCCGCCGATGCGCACGTCGCGACCGCCTGCGGCCTCGCGTGCGAGCGCGAGCGCGTCCTGCGGTGACTCGTCGATGAAGTGGAAGACGGTGCCGCCCGCCATCTCGATCGACGGCCGCGGGTGGTGGGTGAGCACGAAGACGGGAGTGTGGAACGGCGGCTCGTCGCCCCACCAGCCGCGCCATTCGTCGTCCGTGCCGAGGTCGGTCCAGGGGCCGGTGGTCGCGCTGAACTTGCCGCGACCCATGATCTCTGCGCCGATGTCGAGCCGGTCGTGGCGCTCGGCGAACGCGTTGTCGACCCCCTCGGAGCCGCCGGTGCCGCCGAACATCTCGCGACCGAAGCGGGTGGCGAACATCCACTCGTGCAGGCGCTCGCCGGCGTGGCCGAAAGGTGCCTCGAGTGACAGGTTCTCGCCGGTCGCGAAGCCGTCGAGCGACACCGAGAAGTTCTGCACGCGGACGAATGACATCACTGGCCTCCGAAGGGGTTGCAATTCAAGATCACTTTGCACCCTAGCTGAAGCGGTTGCGAGGTGCAATCACTAGACTGGCTGGCATGGAATCGGCTCCTCGCTCAGGCTGCGCGATCAACGCGGCCGTCGAGGTGCTCGGTGACCCGTGGTCGATGCTCGTGCTGCGCGACATCATGTTCGGCGATCGTCGCCACTTCCGCGAGCTGCTGGCCGGGTCGGAGGAGGGCATCGCGTCCAACATCCTCGCGAGCCGGCTGAAGCGACTCGTCGAGGGTGGGCTGCTCACCCGTGACGAGGCGCGACGCGGGCAGCGCGCCGCCTACTCGCTCACCGAGGCGGGCATCCAGGTGCTGCCGATCATGATCGCCCTCGGCACCTGGGGCCTCGCGCATCGTGAGGGCGAGCCGCGTCTCCGGGTCCGCGCCGAGCTCCTGCGCGACGGCGGGCCCCGGCTCGTCGACGCGATGATGGACGAGCTGCGCGAGCGCCACCTCGGGATTCCCCGCCCCGACCCGGCCGCGCCCCGCCCGAGCGAGCTGCTCGCCGCCGCGTACGAGGCCGCGGTCGGCCAGGCGTGACCGTCGCGGTTCGCCCATGGTCGCGACTACCTGACCGCCGGGCGTCGCGTCGGCCGACCTCGCGGCGGACGAGCGTCGGCGTAGCGGGCAGCGAGCGTGCGGAACGCCGCTGCGAGCTCGGGAGGTGCGACCTCGGAGACCGCGGCGTCGAATCTCCCGATGGATGCCGCGAGCGCCACCCACGACCATGACCCCGCCCTCAGCCGGCAGTGATCGGCGTCGACGGCCTCGACCGTGCCTTCAGGGGCGAACGGCGCGACGTCGCGTGCCGGCAGGGCGAGCACGACGGTGCCCTCGCACGGCCAGCGATCCGGTCGGTCGGAGCCCATGAACCGCGACTCCACGAAAGCGCCGACGTCGCCACCGGGGACCTCACGCCGTCCGAAGCGCGGCCCGGTCGGCACCCGTGGAGACATCCGGTCGAGTCGATACATCCGCCAGTCCTCGCGCTCGAGATCCCACCCGACCAGGTACCAGCGACCCGCGCGGGCGACGACGTGGTGCGGCTCGACGCGCCGCGGCGGCGCCTCGTCCTCCGCGTCCTCGCCGACCGGCCGGTAGTCGAAGCGCACCACCTCGCGGGCGCGGACCGCAGCGCTGATCGCGATCAGCACCTGCGGTTCCATCGCCGGGGCCCGGCCCGCGGGGATATTGGTGAACCTCACGCCGTCGATGCGGTGCCGGAGTCGCGACGGCATCACCTGCCTGACCGTGGCGAGCGCTCGACTCGCGGCCTCGTCGATGGCTGCCCCGGTCGCGGGCGCGGTCTGCAGCGCGACCGCGATCGCCAAGGCCTGGTCGTCGTCGAACAGCAGTGGGGGCAGCTCCGAACCGGCGTCGAGTCGGTATCCGCCATCCGGGCCCTTCATCGCCTGAATGCGGTAGCCCAGCTCGCGCAGCCGGTCGATGTCGCGACGCACCGTGCGTGCGCTGACGTCGAGGCGGTCGGCGAGCACCTGGCCCGGCCAGTCGCGCCGCGACTGCAGCAGCGACAGCAGGGTCAGCAGGCGTGAGGTCGCTCCGGCCATGCCCTCGATTCTCCCCGAAGAAGCGGACATAATCCGACCTCTTCTGACGAGACAGTGGAGACGTCCGGTTCACCACGACCGGATGTCTCATCCCAAGAACGTGCAAGGAGCACCCTCATGACCATCCAAGTGACCCCTCACCTCAACTTCCGCGGCGCGGCCCGCGAAGCGTTGGAGTTCTACCGCTCGGTGTTCGGCGGCGAGCTGACCGTGCTCAGGTACGCCGACATGGGGAACGCCGACCCCGCGACCGCCGACCACGTGGTCTGGGGGCAGGTGGAGTCCCCGGACGGGTTCCGCATCATGGCGTACGACGTGTACCCCCATCTGCCCCTGGAGCGCGGCCAGGACCCCTTTTTCGTCTCGGTGCGCGGCACCGACCCGGCCGAGCTGCAGGGCTACTGGGGCCGGCTCGCCGATGGCGCGACGGTGCACCAGGACCTTGCGCCGTCGCAGTGGGCGCCGCTGTACGGGCAGCTCACCGATCGGTTCGGCGTCACCTGGGTGCTCGATGTGGCTGCGGTCTACCCGGGCTGAGCGAGCGGCCGATCAGACGCTCGCGACCGCCGCCCGGATCGCCTCGAGCGCGGCCTCGGGGTGGGACACCATCGAGACGTGCGACGCGCTCAACTCGCTGACGGTCGAGCCGGCCCGCTCGGCCATCCGGCGCAGCAGCGCGACGGGGATGACCCGGTCGTCGGTGCCGATCACGGCCCAGCTCGGGATCGTCCGCCAGGCCGGCGGGCCTGACGGCACCACGTTCGCGACGAGCGAGGCCGGCCGCTGGCTCGCGACGATCGTCCAGCGGTCGGCCTCGTGGAGGTCCTGGGCGAACGACTCGTGCACGACCTCGGGCTTCAGGAACACCTCGGCCGCGCCCTCCGGGGCGCCCGGATACCCCGCGATGTCGAAGATCGTCGTCGGGTCGGGGACGCCGAGGGCGGAGCCCGAGCCTCCGAGCAGCTGCACGACCGTCTCGCCCTCATCGGGGACGAACGCGTTGACGTACACCAGGGCGCGCACGTCCCCGCCGTTCGCGGCGTTCGTGACGACCGCGCCGCCGTAGGAGTGGCCCACGAGCACGACCGGCCCGGTGGTGCGCTGGGCCAGGAACGACGCGACATAGGCCGCATCGTCGGTGAGCCCGCGCAGCGGGTTCGGCGGGACCAGCACGGTGTAGCCCTCGGCCTGGAGCGTGCGCGTCACCGCGTCCCAGCTCGAGCCGTCGGCCCACGCCCCGTGCACGAGCACGATCGTGGGCTTCGCCGTCGCATCCGTCATCATCACCCTCCTCGTCGGTGGCGGCCGCACCGGCCGCCACCGCGCACCCTACGCCCGTGAGAGCGCGTCCACCAGAGGTGATGAGGTTTGCTCCGCTTTATTTCGCCCGGGGTTCATCGGGCCCTTGAGCACCCCGGGCCGAGCGCTGGTTCAGTCGCCGAGGATGGCGACGCCGTCGATCTCGACCTTCATCCCGGGTCCGAGGCCGGCCGACACCGTGGTGCGCGCGGGAAGCGGGTCGGAGAAGAACTCCCCGTACACCTCGTTCATGCCGGCGAACTCGGCGTGCTCGCTGATGAAGACGCGTACGGTGACGACGTCGTCCATGGTGCCGCCCGCGGCCTCGACGACATGCTTGAGGTTCTGCAGCGCCTGCCGCGTCTGCTCACGGACGCCCGGCCCGACGAGCTCGTCGGTCGCCGCGTCGAACCCGCCCTGGCCGGCGAGGAAGAGCTGATTGCCGCGGCGAACGGCCTGAGAGTAGGACGCCACGGGAACCGGGGCGAGGTTCGTGCTGATGCTGGTCTTCGTCATGGTGTGCTCCTGTCGTTGGTGGTCCGGATATGGATGGGTCGGCGTCGAGCTCAGCCCGCGTCGCGCAGTGCGGCGAACCGGGCGAGTGATGCCGGTGTGTCGAGCGCGCTGCCGACCCCGACGCCGATCGCGCCGGCGTCGAGGTAGTCCTGTGCATCGTCGGGGGAGACGCCGCCGACGGCGACGAAGTCCACCGTGGGGAACGGGCCGCGTAGGGTCCGTACCCCAGACGTGCCGAGTGCGTTCGCCGGGAACAGCTTCTGCACGGTGAGCGACATGGCGAGCGCCCCGGCGATCTCGGTGGGAGTCAGCACGCCCGGGAGTGTGGGCAGGCCGAGCGCGTCGGCGGCTCGGACCGCGTCTGGGAAGAGCCCCGGGGCGACGAGGTAACGGGCTCCCGCCGCGTGGGCGCGCGTGACATCATCCGCCGTGCAGATCGTGCCGGCGCCGACGAACCGTTCGGTCTGGTTCGCGTGCGGCGCGAGCGCGGCGAGCGCCTCGAGCGCTTCGTTCGACTGGGTCGGCACCTCGACGAGGCGGATGCCGTGTTCCCAGCACTGCAGCGCCAGCCGGACCGTGTCCTCGACCGAGCGGCCGCGGATGATGGCGATCATGGGCGAGACCGCGAGATGCTCGCGGAAGAAGTCTGACAGCACGAGCACTCCTGATCTCATTCACGGCGGTGCGGCAACTCTATATAGTGATTGCACATGCTGTCCATTGCATTGCAAAATATGCAATAGCGCCGGTCAGGTGATCTGGAGGAGAAATGCGCCCGCTGCGCGTCTGGTTGAAGGCCGGTCACACCGTCGAGATCATCCGGCGTCTCGTGCCCGAGTTCACCGACCGGACCGGCGTGCGCGTCGAGATCGCGGTCGTCGCCGAGGGCGCAGCGCATGACGGGCTCATCACGGCGGCCGAGCATCCCGATGTCGTCACGGCGCCGTTCTGGTATCTCGACGAGCTGACCGCCCGGGGCATCCTTGCTCCGCTCTCGCTGTCGGCGCTGGGGCTCGACGACCGCTTCGTGCCCCTCGCGCTCGACGCCCTGTCCCGCGACGGACACGTGTACGCCGTCCCCCACACGCTCACCGGCGGCATGCTCTCCTATCGAGCCGATCTGTTCGCGGCGCTCGGCATCGAGCCGCCGAGCACGCTCGACGAGACCATCGCCGCTCATGCGGCGCTGCGGCACGCGGGCCACGCCGGCCTCGTCGCCCGCGCCAACCCCGAGTTCTCCTCCCTCGAGACGTTCGCGGGATGGGCGGCCGCCCGTGGCCGGACCATTCTTCCCGGACGTGGCCCGGCCGCACGCGAGGACCTGGTCGCCGGCGCCGGCGACCTCATCGCTGCGCTCCGCTCGCACGGGGCCGGGCTCGCAGACCTCGACTACGCGGCCGTCGGCGAGCTCATCGTGGAAGAGCGCGCGACCATGCTCTTCGACACCAGCGCCTGGGTCTTCCGCTTCGAGGCCTCCGACTCGCCCGTCCGAGGGCGAATGGGGTACACCGTCATCGGCGCCGAGGCGCCCGCCCAGTTCATGTACGCAGAAGGGCTTGCGGTCACCACCCGGTGCGACCTCCCCGAGGCCGCGCAACAGTTCCTCCGCTGGCGGCACTCCGAGCGGGTCCTCCGGGAAGAGGTGGAGCAGATCGGCCGGATCGATGTGCCTCGGCTCGACCTCCGCGAGCTGCCGTGGTTCTCGGACTACGTCGACGTCCGGGGGCTCGCGGAATGCCTCGCCGCCATCGACAGGTCGTGGGCGGCGGGCAGCACCGCTCATGTCGCGCGCCGCCCCGACTACGTCGAGGCCGCGCGACAGACCATGGCCCTGATCTCCGGGGTGATCGGCGGAACGTTCACGTCCATCGACGAGGCGGTCGCCGCCCTCAGCGCACCCACCGGCCCGCGAGCATGACTGCGTCGATCGCGGAGAGTGCTCGGATGTCCGCGAGCGGATCGGCGCCGAGGCACAGCACATCCGCCGGCATGCCGGGCGCGAGCACTCCTCCGGCCACGGCGAGCGCGTCGGCGCCGCCGATGGTGAGGGCGCGAAGCGCCGAGGCGGGGTCCATGCCGGCCTCGACGAGATGAACGGCTTGCTCCTGCATGCCCCAGCCGTGCGGATTGAGCGTGGTGCCCGCGTCGGTCCCGACCGCGAGGCGGGCGCCGCCCCGGACGGCCGCCTCGAGCGCGCGGCGCTCGTGGGGTGCATGGTCGATGATCTTCGCCGTGGCCTCCCGGTTCGACCGGGCGCGGTCGGGGCTCGACACGAACCGTTCGGTCGCGACGAACGTGCTGATGAGCGTGACGTCGCGCGCCCGCAGCGCAGCGAGCTCGTCCTGGCCGAGGTACGAGAAGTGCTCGACCGTGTCCGCCCCCGCGGCGATCGCGTTGCGGATGCTGGTCGCGCCGTGCGCATGCGTCGCGACGCGGATGCCTCGGGCGTGCGCGGCTCGCACGACGGCCGCCAGCAGTTCGGGGGCCATCTGCACCGCGCCGGGCTCGGTGCCCGACGTGATCACGCCGCCGCTCGCGAACAGCTTGGCGGTACCCACGCCACGTGCCGCGAGGTCGTCGAGCGCGACGAGGTACTCGTCGAATGTCTCGGCCGCCGTCGCGAGGAAGCTGCCGTGGCCCGTCGCAGAGCCGATCGCCCCCGCGGCCACGATGCGCGGCGAACCGGTGTCGAGGATGCCCGCACCTCCGCGCCCGCCCTCGCGGGCGGCGAGCTCGATGACCACATTGCCCGGGCTGCCGAGATCGCGTACGGTCGTCACGCCGCTGTCCAGATGCCGGGCGGCGTTGGCGCGCACGAGCCTCTCGGCCGTGATCGGATCCTGGGCGAGCGCCTCGGCCTGGATGTCGAGCCCGCCGCTCAGGGCGAGATGGACGTGGCAGTCCACCAGTCCGGGCAGGCCGAACGCGGCGGGGTGGTGCTCAGAACGATCGCCCGAGGCCGATGCCGTGGGCGAGCCCGTCCCGATCTCGACGATGAGGCCGTCCTCGACCGCGATCCACGCGTCCGTGACGGGGTCGAGGTCGTGGCCGAGCAGCGCGCGGCGGAAGCGGAGAGTCGAACGCATGAAATTCGGGTTCCTTCGGAGCGAGGGTGGACGTGGTGAGAGATGGGATGGCTGAGATGAGTACAGATCGCGTGCGCGTGGTGATGGTCGGGGCTGGCGACTTCGGAATGCGGCACATAGCGACCGCGGCCGCGCTGCCGGAGCTCGAGGTGGTCGCCGTGGCCGACCGGGATGCCGCACGTGCGGCGGCGGCCGCAGCGCGAACCGGTGCGACCGCCCACGCGAGTCTCGCGGAGGCGCTCGCCGGAGTGGCCGTCGACGCCGTGGTCATCGCGACGCCGCCGGCGGCGCATGCCGCGGATCTGCGGCTCGCCGTCGATCGCGGATTGCCCGCGCTCGTGGAGAAGCCCGTGGTCACCACGGCCGCTGAACTCGAGGAGCTCGACACGCTCGACGAAGCCCAGAAGGCCCTGGTCTTCCCCGCGCACGTCAGCCGGTTCCTGCCGACGTTCGTCGCGATGCGCGAGCACGTCGCGGGGCGTCGCATCCGCATGATCCGCGCGGTGCGCATCGTGCCGGCCGAACGGGTGGCCCTGCACGGCGACGCGCATCCGGCGCTCAGCGCCATGGTCCACGATCTCGACCTGATCCGGGCCCTCGTGCCGGAGCGGCTGGTGCACGTGCAGAGCGAGCAGGCCTGGACCGACGACTCCCGGCCGTTCCCGCAATCGGTGATCGCTCATCTGCGGTTCGCTGACGGGACGATCGCCTCGGTCGACAACTCGTGGTCGTTGCCGCACACGCGGCGGTATATCGACGCGCGCATGGAGGTGCTCGCCGATGGGCTCAGCGCCTCGCTCGCGTTGCCGGGCGGCGGCCTGCGGCTCGACACCGTCGACGGGGACTTCGTCCCCGATGTGGAGCTCGAGGCATCCGCCTACGGTCTGCCGGTCGGCGCGCTCGCGACACAGCTGCGGCACTTCGCCGCCTCGGTCGCCGGTCGGCCCGTCGAACGGGCGGTCACGCTCGACGAGGCCCTGTGGAGCGTTCGCACCGCGCTCACGATCGTCGAGCAGCACGGACGTGACTAGGCGATCTCGGCGGAGATCTTGGTCGCGACGTCCTGCAGCATCGGGACGAGCTCGAGCAGCTCGGCTCGGTTGATGGTGATCGTCGGTGCCGAGAGCGAGATGCCGTGCGTGACGGGAGCGGAGTCCGGGCGCAACGCGACCGCGATGCAGTGGATGTAGTCCTCGTGCTCGCGATCGTCGATGGCGTACCCGCGTTGGCGTACCCGGTTGAGCTCGTCGAGGAAGCCCTGGGGGGTCGTGATGGTGCGCTCGGTGTGACGCACGTAGTCGATGCCCTCGGCGATGCGGATCCGGTCCTGGATGGGCTGCTCGGCCACGATCGCCTTCGCCACGCCGGTGCAGTAGAGCGGGGCCGGAACGCCGATGCGGGAGTACATCCGCACCGTCTTCTGCGTCTCGAACTTGTCGATGTAGAACACGTCGCTCCCGTCGTACGCGCCGAGGTGGATCGTCTGCTGCGTCTGGTCGGCGAGCCGCCTGAGGTGCGGTGCGGCGATCGAGCGGATGTCGAGGCTGCCGAGTGCGAGCGTCGAGAGGCTGAACATGCGGACGCCGAGCCGGTATCGGTGGGCGGCGTTGTGCCGCACGAAGTTGCGGGCCTCGAGGGTCTGCAGCAACCTGAGCGCCGTCGACTTGTGGACTTCGAGCAGGTCGGCGACCTCGGCCAGGTCTCGTTCGCCTTCGCCGAGGAACTCGAGGATCTGCAGGGCACGGTCAACGGTTTGCGACATGGGCGGGGGTCCTCGTTTCGTGGCCGGGGGAGTAGCTGGCGAACTCCCACTCATCGTCCCCCAGCGCGAGCAGACCTTCAATGTATTCCCGGCCGGGGAGGGCGCCCACGTCCGTGTGCACGCTCAGGGCACTGCTCGCGACGATGGTGCCCATGCGTGCGGCGTGCTTGGGGTCTGCGCCCGACAGCCACCCGTGCAGGAAGCCCGCGGCGAACGCATCGCCCGCGCCGACGGGCTCCGTGACGTCGACCCTGAGCGCGGGCACCTCGATGCGCCGGTCGCCGTCGAAGACGGTGCACCCGCCGGCCCCGCGCTTGACCACGAGGATCGACGGACCGTCGATCGCGGCGCGGACTGCCGCCACGTCGCCGAGTCCCCAGGCGGACTGGGCCTCATCCAGGCCGACGAACACGAGGTCGGCAGCCTGCGCGATCGTCCGCAGCACGCCCGAGTCGGACCCGGGCCACAGCGCCGGGCGCCAGTTCACGTCGAACGAGACCACGCCGTCCCGCGGTCGTGCATCGACCGCCGCCGTCATGAACGCGCGGCAGTCTTCCGACAGGGCCGGCGTGATTCCGCTCAGATGCAGGATGCGAGGCTCGAGTGCCCAGGCGCGGGCCGCCGCCGACGCGCCGAGCGCGCTCGCCGCGGAGTCCCGGCGGTAGTAGTGCACGGCGGTCCCGGCCGGCCGGCGCTCCTTGAACGCCACCCCGGTCGGGCGGTTCGCGTCGCGCTCGACGGCCGAGACATCCACGCCGTCGCGCGCCATCTCGGCGACGATGAAGTCGCCGAACGGATCGGCGCCCAGTCGGCTGATCCACGCGGAACTGGCGCCGAGTCGCGCGAGATAGCGCGCGACATTGGCTTCCGCCCCTGCGGCCGAGATGCGATACCGCGTGTCCTCGGTCAGCGGTCCAGTGTGCTCGGTGACGAACATGGCCATGGCTTCACCGGCGCAAGCCACATCGGTGACGGGCCTCCGGGGCGGGGTTTCCAAAAAAGACTCCTCGATGCGTTGACTTCGCGACACACGACTGTAACGATGCTCCGGTACGATTTGCAATACCCATTGCACATGTTGCACCAGGAGAGGAACCCCCATGAAGTCGTTGCCGCGCCGCATTGCGGCTGCCGTCGGCATCGTCGCCGCCAGCAGCCTCCTGATCACCGGATGTTCTTCCGGAGGGTCCGCTGAAGCACCCGCCGAAGCCGGCGACCGCACGGCCTACGAGGGCACGACGCTCCGCGTCCTGCTCAAAGAGGGCTACGAGATCGAGGCCATCCAGGAGTTCAAGGGCGACTTCGAGGACGAGACGGGCATCACCGTCGAGCTCGAGGTCTACGACGAGCCCACCGCTCGCCAGAAGCTCGTGCTCGACGCGACCTCGGGCGCCGGCACCTACGACATCACCTCGTCGTCGTTCTGGAACCTCCCGGAGTTCGTCTCCGCGGGCTGGCTTCAGCCGCTCGACGAGTACCTCGAGAACGCCAATGACGAATGGCTCGTCATGGAGGACATCCCGACCGGCGCCATCGAGTCCATGACGGTCGACGGCGAGCTCTACGCACTGCCGCACACGATCATCGGCGGCATGCTCATGTACCGGGCCGACGTGTTCGAGGAGCTCGGCCTCGCCGCTCCCGAGACCACCGACGACATCCTCGCCGCCGCCGAGACCATCAAGGCCCAGCGCCCCGACCTCATCCCGTTCACGGCGCGCGGCGCCTCGACGTTCGCGTCGCTCGGCAGCGAGCTCGGGTGGGCGTACGGGTACGACGCGATCCTGTTCGACGACGAGGGCAACCCGCAGGCGGACACCCCCGAGATGCAGGAGGCGATGACCGACTACGTCACGCTGATGAAGGACTACGGCCCGAGCGATGCGGCCACGCTGACCTTCACCCAGGCGGGTGAGAAGTTCTCCTCCGGGGCCGCCGCGATGATGTTCGACACGTCGGGATTCGGCACCATCTTCGAGGACGAAGGCCAGTCGAGCGTCGCCGGGAAGGTCGGATACTCGCTGCCCACCGGCCCCGCGGGCAACCACCTGCAGTGGCTCTACAACGAGGGGCTCGCGATCACCGCCGACAGCCAGAACAAGGACGCCGCCTGGCTCTTCCTGCAGTGGCGGATGTCGCGCGACGTCACGATGCGCGAGCTGACCGAGCTCAGCCGCACCGATGTGCCGAACCTGCACGTCCTCGAGAGCGCCGAGTACAGCGACTACATGGCCGAGCACGGCCTGTCCGAGTTCTCCGAGGCGCTCCAGGCCAGCTGGGAGATGACGACCGCCGAGCACTGGCCGTTCTATCCGGAGTTCACCGAGATCGGCGACACCTTCGCCAAGGAGATGTCGTCGGCCATGACCGGCGGCAAGTCGGTGGATGACGCGCTCGCCACCGCGCAGAAGGAACTGACGCAGATCATGTCGGACGCGGGATACATCGATTGAGTGCGCACCTCTTGGTGAGGGGAGGCGTCGTCTTCGACGGCGCCTCCCCGCACCGCGCGCGTTCCGATGTCCGCGTGGTGAACGGGCGGGTCGCCGAGGTCGGCCCCGCGCTGGCCGTCGACGGGGCGGCCGTCGTCGACGCCGACGGGCTCTGGGTCACGCCGGGCTTCGTCGACGCGCACTCGCACGCCGACGCGGCCGCGCTGACCGGAGACGGCATGGAGGCCCGCGCGCTGGCCGGCGTCACGACAGAGATCGTCGGTCAGGACGGACTCGGGCTGAGCTTCGCGACCGGCGCGACGCGCGACACGATGGCCGAGACGCTCGTGCCGATCGCCGGGGAGCTTCCCGACGCCGAGTTCGCCGACCTGGCGGCGTACCTCGAGGAGGTCGACCGGGCGAGCCATGCGCGCGTTGCGAGTCTCGTGCCGCAGGGCACGATCCGCTCGGCCGTCATGGGCACCGATCTCCGCGATGCATCCGTCGACGAGATCGCCGAGATGCGCCGACTCGTCGAGCGTGGCGTCGCACAGGGTGCACCCGGCCTCTCGACGGGGCTCAGCTACGCCCCCGCGCTCGCGTCGAACACCGACGAACTGGTGGCGATCGCCGAGGCCGTCCCCGCGGGCACGCTGTACGTCACGCACCTGCGCGACTACGGGACCGGACTCGACCGATCGCTCGACGAGGCCGTCGAGATCTGCCGGCGCAGTCCGCTCGATCTGCATCTCTCGCACCTGCACGTCTCCGGGCCGGGGCGCGATGGCGCGGCGGAGGCCTACCTCCCGATGCTCGCGTCCACCGGTGCGACATGGGACTCCTACCCCTACACCTCGGGCTGCACGTTCATCCGGGCGCTGATGCCGTCCTCCGTGCAGCACCTCGCCGCGGCCGAGCTCGGCCGCCATCTCGCCGAACCCGGCCGGGCGTCCCGCCTCGCTGCGGAGCTCGACGCCGCCGGCCCGGGCGCGACGGTCGCGGGCGGCTGGGACACCATCTTCCTCGCGGGTCTCGACGGCACCGCGATCGCGGGCTGGGAGGCACGCACGGTCGCCGCGCTCGCCGCCGCGACACGATCCACGAGCGGTGCCGTCGTGGTCCGCGCGATCCAGGAGACCTCGGGCCGCGCCTGCATCGTCGTCGACCACGGTCACCTCGCCAACGTGCATGCGCTCACGCAAGGTGCCGGTCACCTCGTCGGATCCGACGGCATCATGGGGTCCGGCATCCCGCATCCCCGCGCGACGAACGCGTTCTTCCGCTTCCTCTCGTGGGCGGCCACCGGCACGATCTCCGTCAGCGTCGAGGAGATGGTGGCCCGGATGACGGGGCGCACCGCCGAACGGTTCCGGCTCCCGGTCGGGCGGCTCGAGCCCGGCCGGCCCGCGGATCTGCTCGTCATCGACCCCGAGGCGCTCGACGGGGGGCCCGACTTCGGTCATGCGACGCCCGCGTCCGTCGTGCACGCCATCCTCTCGGGCGAACCCAATGTGACCGACGGGCGCTGGCGCGGAGAGGCCCGGCCAGGCCTCGCCCTCCGAGCGACCGGATCAAGAAAGGAACCGACCCTCTCGTGAACGTGTGTCAGTCCTGCGGCGCCGACGCGCCGGCCGGCGCGGGGCTCTGCCCGCGCTGCGGCGGCGTGTGCCTCCGTCGCGATCCATGGATCGGGTCAGCGGATGCCTCGTCGGCGACGCCGCTCGTCCGGAGCCGGATTCCCGAGCTCAACGGCGCGTGGCTCAAGTTCGAGGGCGCCAATCCGAGCGGGTCCTTCAAGGACCGGGTGATGGGCGTCCTCATGGCCGAGGCGCTCGAGGCCGGCGCGCGCGGTGCGGTCGTGGCCTCTTCGGGGAACGCCGCCGTCGCCGCCGCGAGCGCTGCGGCACGCGCCGGGCTTCCGCTCCTCGTGCTCGTGCCGAGCCGGGTGCCCGAGCAGATCCTGCGGATGGTGGCGCTGCGCGGGGCATCCGTGGTGCGGGTCGGGGAGGGGCCGGCGGCCGTCCACGGACTCGCCAAGCGGATCGCCTCCGCATTCGATCTGCCGAATCTCGCATCGACCTTTGCGGCGCCGGGGTGCGAGTGGGCGTGCCGCGGGATCGGGGCCGAGATCGTCGAGCAGGTCGGCGACGGCGGCATCCGAACGGTCGCAGCCGCCGTGAGCGTGGGCCCGGTGCTGCTCGGCACCGCGAACGGCGTGCACGAGGCCGGCCTGCCGCGCCCGCGCATGGTCGCCGGACAGGCGGCCGGCTGTGCGCCGATCGCGGCCGCGTTCGCGCGCGGCGACGACACGGTCGCCGAATGGTCCGAGACCGTGTCCACTCGCGCGACCTCGATCGCCGACCGGTTGACCGGCTATGCCGACGAGGCGACGTTCTTCCTGCGTGAGGTCCGAGCCGGGGACGGGTTCGTCGGGGCCGCCGACGACGGCGAGCTCCACGACCTGCGCTCGCGGTTGGCCCGGTACGACGGGCTCGACGTCGAGCTCTCCTCGTGCGCGGCCCCCGCCGCGCTCATCGCCTCGGGCCATGCCGGGCCGGATGCGGTGTGCGTGCTCACGGGAGCGGGACTCAAGGAGACCCTCGCGCCCGAGGGTCACCCGCCGGACGAGCGCGGCGCGCTCGAGGGCTTCTGCCGGGCGGCGCTCGGTGACACATCCGTGGCGAAGGAGGTCGAATCGTGGATGAGCGAGTATCGGTAGTCACCGGAGGCGGCGGCGGCATCGGGCTTGCGACCGCGCGTCTGCTCCGTGAACGCGGTCCCGTCGTCGTCGCCGACCGGGATCCCGAAGCGCTTCGCGCGGCGTCGGACGCCGGCTTCATCCCGTTCCAGCTGGACGTCCGCGAGACCGCGGGCTGGACCCGCCTCGCCGACGAGGTCCGCGACCGGTTCGGGAAGCTCGATCACCTCGTCCACAACGCGGGGATCGCGCCGATCGCTCCGCTCACCGAGACGTCGGACGACGCGTTCGACCGTACGTACGAGACGAACGTGCGATCGATCCTGGTGGGCACGCGTGAGCTGTGGCGGCTCCTCGTGGCCGCGACGGGCAGCATCGTCAACGTGGCATCCGTCGCCGGTCTCGTCGGACAGGACAGCTCAGCCGCCTACGTCGCCTCGAAGGGCGCCGTGATCGCGCTGACGCGCGCACTCGCGATCGAGCTCGCACCCCACGGCGTGCGGGTCAACTGCGTGTCGCCCGGCACGACCATGACCCCGCTGCTCGAGCGCCACTTCGAGCGTCTCACCGACGGCGCGGAGGCGAAGGCGCAGCTCACGCGCCGGCACCCGCTCGGACGGCTGCTGACCCCGGAGGAGGTCGCGCCGACCATCGTGCATCTGCTCTCGCCGGAGACGGCCGGCGGCATGACCGGCGCCAACCTCGTGGTCGACGGCGGCCTGACCGCGTCGTTCGACTACGGCAACAGCTTCGCCGGGGGAGGGCCCCGATGAGCGTCCTGACCGTCACGGGGCCGGCCGAGCTCGACGAGCACGGCGTGATCCTGCCGCACGAGCACCTCGTCATCGACTACCGGCAGAAGACCGGGGCGAGCGGGCCGGTCCCGCTCGCGCTCGAGGAGGAGTGCGTCGCCGTGCTGGCCGACGCCCGCGCGGCCGGCGTGCAGGCGATCGTGGACTGCACGCCGCCGGGGTACGGGCGCGACCTCGCGTTCCTCCGCGCCGTGAGCGAGCGCAGCGGTGTCGCCGTCATCGCGAGCACCGGCACCTTCTGCGAACAGTGGAGCCCGCAGCCCGAGTGGGTGCGTGCCGCGGACACCGAGGAGCTCGCCGGCCGGTTCGTCGCCGAGCTCGGGCGGTCCTGCGGAGTGATCAAGGTGGCCACGAGCGCCGAGCCCACACCGGGCGACCTCGACGGACTCCGTGCGGCCGCGGTCGCGCACCGGCGGACGGGGGCCCCGATCGTGAGCCACACCACCGGCGGCTTCGGGCTCGAGCAGCTCGACCTGTTCGCGGCAGCCGGCGTGGACCTCGGCAAGGTGCTCGTGTCGCACGTGTGCGCCGACGACGAGCCCGTGGACTACGCGCTCGCGATCGCCCGGAGGGGCGCCTACGTGGGCCTCGACCGGATCGGTCACGCCGCGCACCCGGACGAGCACTGGATCGGGATCCTCCGGCGGCTGCTCCAGGAGGGGCTCGGCGACCGGGTGCTCGTGTCGCACGACAGCGTGCAGCACTTCACCGGGCCCGACGCGATCGCCGGGCACACCTTCTCGAACCTCCGACACCTGACCACCACCTTCACCCAGCTGGCCATCGCGAGCGGGATCGAGCGACACGAGCTGCACCGCATGACCGTGTCGAATCCCCGCGCCTGGCTCGCACCGAATCGAGTCGCCCAATGATCACGAGCAAGCGCTACACCTTCTTCTCTCTCGCCCCGTCGGTCGTCGTGTTCGCGATCGTCCTGCTCCTGCCGACGCTGTACATCGTCAATCTGATGTTCCGGCGGGAGTCGCTGACGCGCCCGGGCAACAACGGCTACATCGGCTTCGACAACTTCATCAAGCTCGCCGGAGACGAGCGATTCTGGGGCGCAGTCGGTCATTCCGCCGTCTTCTCCGGCGTCTCGCTCGCCGTGAGCATCCCGGTGGGCATCCTCATCGCCCTCCTCATCAACCGGAAACTGCGGGGACACGGACTGCTCAGGATCATCCTGATCGTGCCGATGGTGCTCGCGCCGCTCGTCGTCGGGGCCATCTTCCGCTTCATGTTCGACTCGAACGGGTTCGTGTCCTGGACGCTGGGGCTCATCGGGATCGATGCGCCCGCGTTCCTCTCGATCCCCGGGGTCTCGCTCGTCACGGTCGCGTTCGTCGACGCCTGGCAGTGGACGCCCTTCGTCGCGATCGTCGTGGCCGCCGCGATGGAGACCGTGCCGCAGCACGTCATGGAGGCCGCGCGGCTCGACGGCGCGAACGCGTGGCAGGAGCTCTGGCACTTCGTGCTCCCGCAGATCCGGCCGCTCCTCGTCCTCGTGGCCCTGATCCGGTTCATGGACAGCTTCCGCGAGTTCGACAAGCTCTTCATCATGACCAACGGCGGGCCGGGGACCTCGTCGGAGACCCTGCCGATCTACCTGTGGCGACAAGCGTTCCAGTACCTGGACATGGGGTACGCCGCGGCGGTCGGCTTCGTCGTGCTCATCATCATCAGCATCATCTGCACGTTCATCGTGAAGTTCTTCAAGGCAAGCAAGGGAGTGTCCGAATGACCGCCATCGAGACCGAGACCCGGCCGGCGCGCGTGGCGGCCGAGCGGCCGACGGCGCCGAGCCGGCCCCGCGGGCCGAAGCGCCTCTGGAACCTGCCGTGGTACCTCGTGATGATCGTCGTCGCGCTGGTCTGCCTCATCCCGACGGCGATCATGCTGCGGATCGCGCTGACCCCGCAGGTCGCCTGGCGTGAGATGCCCATCGACTGGTTCCGGCCGATCGACTGGAGCGCGTTCGAGCAGGTGCTGAACGGGCCGTTCCTGCACGCCCTGATGAACAGCTTCCTGATCGCCCTGGTGACCACGGCCATCGTCGTCGTGCTCTCGGCCATGGGCGGGCACGCCCTGGCGCGGATGCGCGGCAAGCACAAGGAGCGATTCCTCTTCGTCGTGCTCAGCACGCGCATGGGGCCGGCGGTCGTGTTCGCGTTGCCGATCTACCTCATCGCCTCGAACATCGGGCTCGTGGACACCTACGTCGGCATCATCGCGGTGTACATCGTGTACAACCTGGCGTTCGGGATCTGGATGATGCACGGGTTCTTCCTCGAGATCCCGCCGGAGGTCGAGGAGGCGGGGCTCATGGACGGGCTCTCCGAGTGGGGCGTGTTCCGCCGTGTCTCGTTGCCGATGGCCGCGTCCGGGGTGATCGCGACGGCCACGCTCGTGTTCATCCTGACCTGGAACGAGTTCTTCTACGCCTTCGTCCTCACGCAACGGAACGCCGGCACGTTCCCCACCACGATCCCGAGCTACTTCGGGGCGTTCCAGGTCGAGTGGGGTCCCATGTTCGCCGCGAGCACGCTCGGCATCCTGCCGCCGGTGATCTTCGGCATCCTCGCGCGGAAATGGCTCGCACGAGGGCTCTCAGGAGGGTTGGTCGACTAGCGCGCGACCGCGGTCCCTCCGCGACGGTCCTCGATGAACCATGGCTGACCGTACCCGCCGAGGTGCTCGGGCCGGGCCATGAGGTCGAGGAACTCGGCAGCGTCGAAGGCCTCGGGCCCGAGCACGCCGAGGCCATGCCACGTCCCGGAGGCCAGCAGCTCGAGCGCGACGACCGGGTTCAGCGCGGTCTGCCAGACCACGCACTGCGCCTCGTACTCCTGCATCGTCCATTCGTTGTCGGACACGTGGTAGAGGTACGACTCGCGAGGCTCGCCGGTCTTCGCGTCGCGCCCGGTGACCCAGACGCCCGCGCAGGTCTTGCCGGTCATGCGGGGGCCGATGGTCGCCGGGTCGGGCAGGCCGGCCGCGACGACATCGCGCGGGGCGACCTCGACCGGCCCGTTCGCGCTGCGCACCCGGACCGGCGTGGTCTTGTCGAGCCCGAGCGTGTGGAGGGTCTTGAGCACGCCGATGAACTCGTCGCCCAGCCCGTACTTGAAGGTCACGCGCTTGGCGTCGAGCCAGCGCGGCATGAGCAGCACCTCTTCGTGCTCGACGTTCACGCATTCGACGGGGCCGATGCCCGCGGGGAACTCGAAGACCTCCGGCTCGCTGAACGGCGCGGTGGTGTACCAGCCGCGATCCTGTTCCCAGATCACCGGTGGGTTCAGGCATTCCTCGATCGTGGTCCAGATCGAGAAGCTCGGGGCGAAGATCTCCTCGCCGTGTTCGTCGCGCACGACGAGGTTCGCGCCGTCGCGCACGCCGAGCTCGTCGATCTCGGAGAACAGGTGGTCCGCGGCGTACCGCGCGAACACGTCGGACAGGCCGGGCTCGACGCCCATGCCCACGAGCGCGAGGCGGCCCGCGCGCTCCCAGTCGCCGGCCTGCGCGAACTGGTCGTCGCCGAGCTTGACGCCGGTCTGCGCATACGGGTCGGTCGGATGCGGCTCGGAGAGGCTCATCGCCATGTCGAGGTAGTCCGCGCCGGCGGCGAGCGCCCCGGCGAAGATCGACGGCACGAACTTCGGCTCGACCGCGTTCATCACGTGCGTCGCGTCGTGCTCGCGCGCGACCGCGGCGACCACGTCCGGGTCGCTCGCGTCGATCTGCGCGGTGCCGAAGCGCGCGGCGACCTCGTCCCCGTGCCGGGCGCCGATCCACTCGACCGTGCGCTGCGCGCGCGCCTCGTCGTAGTCGCTCACGACGATCCGCTCGAAGAACGTGCGGCGCGCGGCGATCTTGGCGATGGCGTCGCCGACGCCTCCGGCGCCGATGAGCAGAATGCGCATGTCAGTCTCCGATCGGTTGCGACCTGCGCCGACGCCGTCCGCTGAGCGCGTCGATGCGCTCCGGCAGGCTACCGCGAACGCGACAGGCACCGCGACGGATGCCTCGTCTCGCAGGCCGGACCTCAGGCCGGCTCGGCGACGCCGTCGGCTTCGGCCGCGCGTCGGCGCTCGAGTCCCTCGAGCAGCAGGTCGAGGCCGAACTCGAACTCGGTCTGGTCGTCGCACCAGCCGAGCGTCGAATCGGGGTCGTCGTGGACCACCTCGCCGAGCATGGCGGCGAGGTTCGGGGCGAAGGTGGCGAGCTGGGCGAGCTCGACGGGGGCCGGTGCGTCCTTGTCGTCGCTGAGTTCCTGCACGTAGCCGTAGACGCGGCTTCCGATGGCGTGCAGGCCGTGATGGATGAGGTCGTACGAGAAGCCGCCGGCGCGCATGATGCCGACCACGCCGTCGACGTGGCGGGCGGCGGTCGGGCCGGGTGTGCCTCGTGCGTTCATGATCCAGGGTGCCCAGGGGTGGCGCAGCAGGACGCGGCGCGCGCCGAGGATGCGCGCGCGAAGGGCGTCCGCCCAGGTTGCGGCCTCGGTGGCTGCCGCGACTCCGAATCCCCCGACCTCGCGCTCGACCTCGGCGAAGACCGCTTCGACGACCCCGTCGAGGATCGCGTTCTTATTCGGCAGGTGGTAGTAGATCGACATCGCCTCGACGCCGAGCTCCTCCGCGAGCGCACGCATGGTGAGGGCCTCGATGCCGTCGCGGTCGGCGAGCCTCAGCGCGGCGTCCAGCACGCGCTCACGGCTCAGCGGGGTGCGCTCAGCGGTCTTCGGCGGCATGCTTCACCTTACATCGTCAGGTTTTTCGCGAAGGGTCTGGACAGCGGTGACGGCGAGGCGTATCTTACGGCGTAAGGCTTACAGCGTAAGGGAGCGATCATGTCCACTGCATCCAGGCCGCGACGTGCCTCGCGCGGGCAGACCTCGACGGCATCGTCAGCGGCACCGGAGACCATGCGCGTCGCGCGCGCCGAGCGGTTCGGGCCGCCCGAGGTGGTGCGCGTGGCCCGCGTCGCGAAGCCGCACCCCGCTGCGGACGAGCTGCTCGTCCGGGTGCGGGCGTCGACCGTGAGCGTCGCGGATCAGCGCCTGCGCAGTCGCCGCGTGCCGAGGGGGACCAGCCTGCTCGTCACGCCCACCATCGGACTGTTCCGGCCCCGGCTCAGGGTGCTCGGCATGGAGGCGGCGGGGGTCGTCGAGGCGGTGGGCGCGAGCGTCACCCGATACACACCCGGCGACGAGGTGATGCTCATGCGCGGGGCCGGCATGGGATGCCACGCAGAGTACGTCACCGTCGGCGAATCCGGCGAGGTCGTGCGGAAGCCGGCGAACCTCTCGTTCGAAGAGGCCGCGGCGGTCGTCTTCGGCGGTCACACCGCGATCCGGTACCTCGACCGGGTGCCGATCGAGGCCGGCACCGAGGTGCTCGTCAACGGGGCATCGGGTGCGGTCGGCTCGGCCGTCGTGCAGCTCGCGGCCGCGCGCGGGGCGCGCGTGACGGCCGTGACGAGCGGGCGTAACACCGAGCTCGTCCGCGGTCTCGGCGCGAGTCGCGTCATCGACTACACCCAGGAGGACTTCGCCGCACCGGCCGGACCGCGGTACGACGTGATCGTCGAATGCGTGGGCAACGCGCCGTTCGATCGCGTCGCGCATCTCCTGCGACCGGGCGGGGCCTTGCTGCTCGTGATCGTCGACCTGCCGGGCATGCTGGCGGCGGGGCGGCAGGCCCGCAGGAGCGGTCTCGTGGTCGATCATCGCGGGGGCGAGCTGGGTGCCGACGGGATGGTGCGGCTCGCCGGGCTCGCCGAGGCCGGCACGCTCCGGCCGGTCATCGACCGCACGTACTCGCTCGACGACATCGTCGAGGCGCACCGGTACGTCGACACCGGCCGTAAGCGCGGCAGCGTGGTGCTCACGCTCGCGTGAGCCGCGTCGCGCTGCCCCGCCCAGACAGGCGAGCGCCCGCCGTGAGGATCACGACGGGCGCTCGCGTGGGGATGCGGCCAGCGAGTGGGCGGTCGTCACACCGACCGCGTCGACAGGTCCCGGTCGGCCGCGGGGGAGTGCGTGCGGATCAGTTGAAGGGATCGCCCCCGACGTTGAGGCCCGTGCGAGTCGGGATGATACCGAACGTGGTGGGAGCGTTCGTATTTCCGGTGAGCTCATCCGGAATGTCGTCGGCGTGGCCCACCTGTTCGAGCGTGCCGGAGTTCGGATCGATCACCCCGTCAGCCTTGCCTCGTGCGGTTTTCAGGTTGGCCAGATCTTGCTTGACCGTGCGGGTGGGGTCGTTGCTCAGTTCGGACCCGGTCAGTGCCTTCGTCGCCTTATCGAGCTCCGCTCGGATGGCCTTCCCGCGGCTGACGATCTCTGCGTCGAGCCCGCGGAGCAGAGTGAGGCGCTGTGTCGGTGTGAGCGTGACGGTGTCCCCCGGCGCGGCGATTGTGCCCATCGCTCGGATGTCCTGCGTGTACGTTTTCGCGAGCGCAGAATGGACTTCGAGCTTCGTGCTCAGGTAGGACAGATCTTCGTAGCCCACGGGCAAACCGTCGAGGTAGGGGTCGATACCATCGAGCGAAGCGACTCGCTTCTGGATCGTGTTCTCGAGACTGATGATCTCATCCACCTCCGACATCGGGAGCTTCCAGTTCAGTGAGGTGCCGATTCTCGTGAACACACCGCCGATGGCCAAGGCGGCGCTGGTCGCGGCGTACGCCCATGAGGCGATCTCGACGGCGTGCTGGTCGACCCATTCGACCTTGCCGGTGATGGCGGCGAACTCGAACCCGGCGAGCACGGCATCGCCACCGGCGACCAGCCCCGAGAAGATGCCGACCGCGCCGAGCCCGCTGATGCCGCCCGTGAACGCCGAGCTGACGAAGAGCGCCGCGCCGAGGAGGGCGAACGCGAAGCCGGCGGTGACGGCGCCGGACCGCGCCCAGTCGAGCACCGAGGTCCGGCCGCTGGGGTCGACCTTGGTGATGGGGTTCAGGTCGCCGAACGCGTACAGGTTCACCAGTGACGCATCGTCTTCGGTCAGGAAGCGGGCCTGCGCCGTGTCGTAGATGCGCGGGCCCAGCGGCTGGGTGCCATCACGGTAGGTGTATTCCCCGGCGTACTGGAACGGGTTGTACCCCAGCTCACCGATGCCGCCCGGGAGCGGGGCGGACCGGTCGCCCGCCGCGGTCGCGACGCCGTAGTCGGTGTACGTGTACCGGGTCGTGATCGCTCCGGCCTCATCGATCAGCTCGGTGACGTTGCCGTGCCGGTCGGTGCCGTAGTACGACGTGCTCGGCGAGGCGCCGTCTGGCTGCACGGTGCGCGCCTGCCGCGACGTGCCGGTCAGGTAGCTCGCGGTGCCGCTCGCCCCATCGGTCGCCTGGTGGCTGTCGTTGAGCAGCGCCTCTCCATCCCAGTAGTAGCGCGTCGAGCCGGCCGCCGTGGTGTGCTCCCTGCGGGAGCCGTCGGCCCAGTACGACGTGTCGATCTGCAGGCCCTCCTGGGTGGTCTGCGCGATCACGCGGGACGCGGCGTCGTACACGTACCGGTCGCCTTCGGCCGAGGCGACCGCATTCCCGAACTCGTCGTACTCGGTCGTGGACCGTCGCTCACCCAGCATGGACGACACCGGATGCCCCGCCGCGTCGTAGTACGTCGACACGCCGCCGAGCTCGTGCAGCACGTACGCGTACGGAGTCTCCGGCCCCGAGCCGTCAGGCCGCGCCGGCACCACCGCGCCGGGCTCGGCGGCCGCGAACACCACATCCGACCCCGGATAGCCGGCAAGCCCCGACGGCGACGTCGCGGACATCGGGAACGCTCCGCCCGAGACCGGGTGAACCCAGACGCCCCCGGACACCTGGATCGTCGACAACCCGAACGACCAGCCGCCGCCGAGCCGCACCGGGTCTGCCGCCGCGGCCCGGGAATCCCAAGCCAGCAGCACCCCGCCCGCGGAGATCGAGAACGAGAACGACCCGTCGAGCTCACCGATCGCCCCCTCGAGGCCGTCGCCCAACGCGAACGACCCGAGCTGCACGTCGCCCCCGCCGTCGGGGGGCGCGGCCGCCCAGGCCGGTGAGACGAGCCCGCCGACGAGCGCCGCGCACAGGCCCGCGCCGGCTGCCAGATACCACCCCCTTCGACCTCGTTGGCGATCGACTCGGCACGGATCGGCACGCAGCATTGCACACTCCAAACTCGAAAGGATCGGACGCTAATATACGCACATTCTGAATATCCGCCAGTCCATTCGGGGCTTGTGACGATGTGTGCATTCCGGGAGCTCGTGGCGTACAGTGCATATCAGCATGCGAGTATCAGCATGCGGTGACACGAAAGTCTCTGATGTCTCATCATGGGGAAGGGCGGTGAAGATGCGGCACGTGCGTGGGCACAGGCGATGGGTCGGGGTGCTCATCGTGACCGCCGCCGCAAGCGGGTTGCTCGCGGCGTGCGCCAGCGCGACGGCAGCGCCTCCGGCGTCGACGACGGCGGGCGGCGACCTCGCACCGACCGAAGCGGACCGCGCCTGGGAGCGCACCGGGCTCCCCGAAGACCAGCGGCATGAGATCGAGCCGGTCCGGCTGGTCAGCGTCTTCGAACAGCCCGAGGCCATCGCCGCATGCCTGCGAGCCGCGGGCTATCCGCACGTCGTCGCCGCCCACGGCAAGGTCGAGCCCGGCGAGATCGCGGAGGAACATGCGGCCTCGTTCGCGCTGTCGACCTACGTCTGCGAGGCGCAGTTCCCGACCGATCCGTTGTTCGACCGACCGCTCAGCGCCGACCAGATCCGTGCACTGTTCCGCTACCGCTCGACCGAGCAGCGCGAGTGCCTGCAAGCCCTCGGACATGCGATCGCGATTCCGCCGACCGAGCAGGAGTTCGTCTCCGGCTATCCGGAGCACGGCGGCTGGAACCCGCTGAACAATGTCTCGGCCTACGGCTTCGCCGCGGCCGTGGAGGCGTGCCCGCCGATTCCCGCTGAGTTCGACCCGCGGTAGCCCGATCGGCTAGCACAGCGGCGGTGCCCGGGCAAGGTGTCCGCAATTCTTCGCCGCCTGTCGAGGTCGCGGGGTAGTCTCGCAACCCAGCAGGATCGGCCCGCAGATCGCGGAGCTGAGACCCCGCCGGTTGCCGTTCCCCGCACCATCGAGGAGCCGCCGTGAAACTGCCCACTCCCCAATCGGCCGCCGAGTACCGCAAACGCCTCCCCAGGAAGCCGCGCGTGCTGCGCGGGACGCGGCTGCCGGAACCGATCGATGCGTCCATCATCACGACAGCCCGCCTGCGGCTGCGCCCGTATCTCATGGAGGACTTCCACCCCTGGCTGCGCATGCATCGCCAGCCGCAGACGACGGAATACCTGCACTGGCCCGACGACGATCTCGGCGCGATCCGCGAGCATCTGCGGGCGAGGACCCGCCACACCCGGCTCTGGCAGGCCGATGACTTCATGGCGCTCGCGATCGAGTCCGAGGGCGAGCTCGCCGGGGAGGTCTCGCTGCACCTGCGATCGGTGCGCGCCGGGACGCGCATGGTCGAGGTCGGCTGGGTGCTCGAACGCCGGTTCACGGGCCGCGGGCTCGCGACCGAGGCGACCGCGGCACTGCTCGACTTCGCGTTCGACGCCGTAGGCGCGCGCATCGCCACCGCCGTGATCGACCCCGAGAACGTCGCCTCCATCGCGGTCGCCGAGCGGCTGGGGTTCCAGCAGGCCTCGACCGGTGACGGCGAGCACACCTATGCGCTGCTCGCGGGCCAGTCGTTCGCCACGCCGGTGCGAGGCGGCGGCGTACACCGGCGACCCGCCCACACGTCCTCGTCCCGCTGACCCCGCCGCGCCCGACCGCCCGCCCGGCCGTTCGCGAGCCCGTCGGCCACCCGCGGCTCTCGGGCACGAGGCGCACGGTCTTGCTCCGGATCGAGCGCCGCCCTATCATCGTGCTGCGCGATATGTGAATTGCAAGTTCGATTATCGAACAGATCAGCTGCCGCGCGGCACAACGAAGTGAGGAGCCCCAGTGCAGTTCCACCACCACGGCTACGTGTCCGGAGACCCCCGGGTGAAGCCCGCCGCGGGCGTCGGCCTGAACCGGCCCGAGGAGCTTCCCGACGAGGTCGACGTGCTCATCGTCGGCGCCGGCCCGGCGGGCATGATCGCCGCCGCGCAGCTGTCGCAGTTCCCCGGTGTCATGACGCGCATCGTCGACCGCAGGCCAGGCCGGCTCGAGATCGGGCAGGCCGACGGCATCCAGGCGCGCAGCGTCGAGACGTTCCAGGCGTTCGGGTTCGCGCAGGAGATCATCGCCGAGGCGTTCTGGCAGACCGAGATGGTGTTCTGGAAGCCGGACCCCGCCGATCCGTCGCGCATCGTGCGGGTCAAGCGCACGCCCGACGACCCTGCAGGCGTGAGCGAGTTTCCGCACCTCCTCGTCAACCAGGCGCGCGTGCTCGACTACTTCGGCGACGTCATGGCCAAGTCGCCCACGCGGGCGAAGCCCGACTACGGCTACGAGTTCGAACGACTCGAGGTCGCCGCCGAGGCCGACGGCTCCGAGTACCCGGTCACCGTGCACCTCGTGCACACGGCTGGGGAGCACGCGGGCGAGCCCCGCGTGGTGCGGGCGAAGTACGTGGTCGGCGCGGACGGCGCGCGCAGCCGGGTGCGGTCGGCGATCGGATGCCACATGGCCGGCGACCAGGCCAACCATGCGTGGGGCGTCATGGACGTGCTCGCCGTCACCGACTTCCCCGACATCCGCCTCAAGGCCTCGATCCAGTCCGAGGCCGGGAGCATCCTGCTCATCCCGCGCGAGGGCGGCTACCTGTTCCGCATGTACGTCGACCTTGGCGAGGTGCCGCTCGACGACCACCACCATGTGCGTCAGACCACGATCGAGCAGATCATCGCCCGCGCGAACGAGATCCTGCACCCCTACACGCTCGACGTGAAGGACGTCGCGTGGCACAGCGTCTACGAGGTGGGCCACCGCCTCACCGATCGCTTCGACGACGTCGAGACGGATGCCGCGGGCACCCGGACCCCGCGCGTGTTCATCGCGGGCGACGCCTGCCACACGCACAGCGCGAAGGCCGGCCAGGGCATGAACGTGTCGATGCAGGACGGCTGGAATGTCGGCTGGAAGCTCGGCCACGTGCTCGAGGGCCGTGCGTCCGAAGCGCTGCTCGCCACGTACTCCGCCGAGCGCCAGGTCGTGGCGCAGAGTCTCATCGACTTCGACAAGCAGTGGTCGTCGATGATGGCGAAGAAGCCTGAGGAGTTCGCCTCGCCCGATGAGCTCGAGGAGTTCTACGCCGCGACGTTCGAGTTCCCCGCCGGCTTCATGACCCAGTACGCGCCGTCGCTCATCGTGGGCGCGGGCGAGCACCAGGCGCTCGCCGAGGGCTACCCGATCGGCAAGCGGTTCAAGTCCGCGATGGTCACCCGCGTGTGCGACGGCAACCCGGTGCACCTCGGCCACCACGCGACGGCCGACGGCAGGTGGCGCATCTACGTGTTCGCCGACGCCGCTCGTGCGGGCGAGGCATCCGCCGTCGCCGATCTCGCCGACTGGCTCGCGACCGCGCCCGACTCGCCGCTCGCGGCGACGCCCGAGGGTGCCGACCGCGACGCGTGGTTCGACGTGAAGGTCGTGTACCAGCAGGCCTACACCGACGTCGACCTGGGCGCCGTGCCGAGCGTGTTCCTGCCGTCGAGCGGGCCGTTCCAGCTCACCGACTACGAGAAGGTGTACGCCGCCGACCCGGCCGACGACGTCTTCGACCAGCGCGGCATCGACCGCGGGGGAGCCGTCGTGGTGGTCCGCCCCGACCAGTACGTGGCGAACGTGCTGCCGCTCACCGCGACCGACGAGCTCGCGGCGTTCTTCCGCCCGATTCTCAGCGCCGGTCGGCCGGCGCCTCGCTGACCGGCACGTCGTCGGCCGGCGCCCCGCTGCCCGGCGCCTCGCGCGCCGAGGCCTCGCGCGCCGAGGCCTCGGCGGCGCCCGCCTCGGCGGCACTGCCGATCTCGGCGGCCCCGACCGCCCCGGGCGCTCGGCCCACGCCCGGCGCCAGGAAGACCGCGATCGCGACGAGCACGAGCGGCACGATGAGCGCCATGCGCAGCCCGTACTCCTCGCCGAGGAGGCCGAGCGCGGGCGGGCCGACGAGGAAGGCCACGTACCCGAGTGTCGCGACCAGCGAGACGCGCGCTGCGGGGTTCGGGCCGGAGTCGCCCGCGGCCGACATGGCGACCGGGAACCCGAGCGAGGCCCCGAGCCCCCACAGCACGACCGCGGCACCGGCCACGACCTGGTGGTCGACGAACGCGACGAGCGCGAGCCCGACGGCACCGGCCGCGGCGCTCGCCGCGAGCACCTTCGCCCGCCCGAAGCGTTCGATGATCGGCCCGCCCAGGAAGCGCCCGATCGTCATCGACGCGGCGAAGACCGCGAAGATCGTCGAGCCGAGCGCCGGGTCGAAGCCGTGCCCGTCGACCATGACGAGCGGCAGCCAGTCGTTCGCGGTGCCCTCGGCGAGCGCCATCGCGAGCACGATGCCGCCGATGAGCAGGAGCTTCGGGTCGCGCCAGAGGCGCGCGCGGGGCGCGTCGGCGGCACGTGTGCGGCCGCGCTCACTGCGAGGCATCCGACCCGTGCCGCTGACCACGTCGCGGATCGCGACCAGGAAGATCGCGCCCGTCACGACGCCGACGATCACGAGGTGCCACACGACCGAGAAGTCGGTCGCGGTGAAGACGATGCCCGCGATCGCGCCGACGACGGTGCCGAGGCTGAAGCACCCGTGCAGCGCAGGCATCACGGGTCGTCCGTAGGCGCGCTCGACCTCGGCGCCCTCCACGTTCATCGCGACCTCGCCGCCGCCCATGCCGAGGCCGAAGAGGAACAGACCCGCCGCGACCACGACGCTCGCGGAGACCGCGCCGCCCAGGCCGATGACCGGCATGCTGAGGATCGTGAGGCCGAGCCCTACGGCGATGACCGGCCGGGTGCCGAACCGTGCGACGAGCGCGCCCGAGCAGAGGATGCCCGCCATCGAGCCGATCGACAGGCCGAACAGCACGAGCCCCATCTCAGCGGTCGACGCGCCGAGCAGGTCGCGGATGGCGGGCGTTCGCGTGACCCACGAGGCGATGCCGACGCCGGGGACGAAGAACAGGGCGAACAGGGCGATCCGGCGGCGGGCGACGGATGGTGCCATGGGAGGGCCTTTCCGAGTGGTGCGAGTGCGGTACGGTGCGACCGTACACGGGAGCGCACGCAAAAATCGAATCGATTCGACCCGGCTGCTCAGCCGCCGAGCGCGCTCCGGATCGCTCGCGACGCGGAGGTGAGACGCTCGGCGATCTGCTCGTCGGTGCGTTCGCTTCCCACATAGACGACCGCGATCGCCGCCGGCTGGCCGTTGGGGAGGCTGAGCGGCACCGCGGTCGAGCGCAGCCCGACGATCACCTCGTCGTGACTGATCGCGAACCCACGCACCCGGGACGTGTCGACCTCCGAGCGGTGGCCGTCGTCGAGCGCGCGCGGCCAGCTGCTCTCGGGCAGGCTCGCGGCGATCGCCTTGCCGGGGGCGCCGAGCCCGAACGCGTGCCGAGAACCCGGGCGCTGCGCGACCGACGCGACCGCGTGCCTGGGCTCGACGCTCGTGAGCGTGACGATCTCGTCGCCGTCGAGCACCGCGAGGAAACAGGTCATGCCGAGCTCGTTCGCCGCGCTCGTGAGCTCGGGCAGCGCCTCGGCCTGCAGGTCGTGCGCGACCCCGGCCGCGAGGGCCGCGAGCCGCGCGCCGAGCACGATGCGACCGGCCGCGTCGCGCACGGTGAGCCGGTGATGCTCGAGCGTGCGCAGCAGTCGGTACGCCACCGAGCGGTGCACGCCGAGCCGGCCCGCGAGCTCGTCGATCGTGAGGGGCTCACGTGCGTCGGCGAGGACCTCGAGCATGCGGATGCCTCGCGACAGCGTCTGCGACGGTGGCGCGGTCGTGGCCGTCCGGTGGTCGTCCTCGCGCATGTGCATCCTCTCCGCCCGACCCTGTTATCGAACACCGCACTCGATACTCGAACACGCATCGACGAAGCACAAGCTCATCGCCGAAGCATCCGTCGCCCGCCGTTCGCTGCTCAGGAAGATCGCGCCCGTGCCCGGCGTGTTGCAGCCCGACACGCCGACGTCCGCCGTGTTCTTCCTGAACAAGGGTTCGGCGCAGCCGGCGGGATGCGGCCCGGTCGGATGCGGCCCGGCGGGCCGCGCACGCACTCAGGCGTTCGGCTCTGCCGCTTCTTCGGGGGCGCCGTCGGCGGCGAGCGACGCCGCGCTGCCCGGCTCGTCCTCGGGTTTGCGGATCCAGATCCACGACACGATGCCGCCCGCGACGAGCAGCGCCGCGGTCACGATCGCCGCCCGATGGAAGCCGTCGAGGTCGAGCTGCCCGCCCACGATCGCGGCGAGCATGGCGATCACGAGCAGGCCGGCGACGCGCGCCACCGCGTTGTTGACCGCCGAGGCGATGCCCGACTTGGCTGGCTCGATCGAGCCGAGGATCGCCGAGGTCAGCGGCGCCACCGTGAGCGTGAGCCCGAAACCGAACACCAGCACGCTCGGCAGCACCTGCCACCAGTACGAGAACTCGGCCGAGACGGTGAGCAGCAGCAGTGCGCCGACGGCCATGAGCAGCGGGCCGACGGTCATGAAGAGCCGCGGGCCGATCTTGCCCGACCATGCGCCGACGCGCGAGCTCAGCACGATCATGATGATCGTCGACGGCAGGGTCGCGAGCCCGGCGAGCGTGGCCGGCAGCCCCGCGCCCTGCTGCAGGTACACGCCCAGCACGAAGCCGTTGAGCGAGAGCGCCGCGTACACGAAGAGGGTCGTGACGTTGCCGCTCCAGAAATTCCTGACCCGGAACAGCGAGAGCGGCATCATGGGCTGCGCCGCGAACCGCTGCCTGACGAGGAATCCGGCGAACGAGAGCACGCCGACCGTGAGCGACACGACGATGAGCGGCGACCAGCCGAGGTTCGGCTGCTCGATGAGCGCGAACACCGCGCCGCCGAGCCCGACGGTGCACAGCACCGCGCCGATCCAGTCGATGCGGGCGCCCGGGTGCCGCACGTCGCGGTGCCCGAGTCGCACGAGCAGCCACATGGTGATCGCGATCGGCACGACGTTGATGAGGAAGGCATACCGCCACGACGCGAGGTCGACGAACAGGCCGCCGATCACCGGCCCGGCGACCATCGCCGCGGTCGTGAGCGCCGTCCAGATGCCGATCGCGCGCGCCTGCGCCTCGTCCCGGAAGTTCGACGTGATGAGCGCGAGCGAGCTCGGCACGAGCAGCGCGCCCGCGACGCCCTGCAGTGCCCGGGCGACGATGAGGAACTCGGGCGTCGGCGCGGCCGCGATCGCGATCGACGTGAGGCCGAACCCGATCAGCCCGATGCGCAGGATGAGCAGCCGCCCGTACACGTCGCTCAGCGAGCCCGCGACGAGGATCAGCGCACCGAGCGTGATCAGGTAGGCGTCGACGACCCACTGCTGGGTCGCGAGCCCGCCGCCGAGCTCGTGCATGATGGCAGGCAGCGCGACCGTGACGACCGTGCCGTCGAGGAACGACACGAACGACGCGAGCACCGCGATCGACAGCACGAGTCGCTGATCGCGAGACATTCCGCCGTTCGCAGCCATGCTGCCCACGTTAGCCCTGACCACGCCGTCGAAGAACACCTCGCGAACGGTCGCGGATGGCGGGTCCCGCTCGAAAACACTCGCCATCTGCGACCGTTCGATGGCAATCGACGCGTGAGGGTCAGGCGCCGAGCGCGTCGGCGAAGTCGCGCGGAGCGCGATGCCTCGGCTGGGTCGGCCGCGGGCCGGGATCGGGCAGCGGCGGGGCCGCGCACGTGAGCGGATGCCCCGCCAGAAGCTCGACCGGTTCGCCGAAGTGGTGCACGGTCACCGGCGGGCCGTCGCTCAGACGGTAGGTCGTGGCATCCGGCCGCACGTCGAGCCGCAGCGTGTGACCCGCGAGCTTGATGCCGAACGTCATGCGCGTGAGCTGCGGCGGCAGCCGCGGCGCGAACCGCATGCCGGCGTCGCTGTCGCGCATACCGCCGAAGCCGCACGTGAGCGCGGTCCAGATGCCCGCGAGCGACGCCATGTGCAGGCCCTCGTCGGTGTTCTCGTGCAGGTCGTCGAGGTCGAGCGTCGCGGCCTCGGCGAGATAGTCGGCCGCGAGCTCGAGCTGCCCGACCTCGGCCGCGATCACCGCCTGGACCGCCGCGGAGAGCGACGAGTCGCGCACCGTGAGCTCCTCGTAGTACGCGAAGTTCGCGGCCTTCTGCTCGGGCGTGAACGCCTCGGGCGCGAAGAACATCGCGAGCGTGAGATCGGCCTGCTTGACGACCTGCTTGCGGTAGAGGTCGAAGTACGGGAAGTGCTCCTGCAGCGGGTACTGCTCGATCGTCATCGCATCGAAGTCCCAGCGTGCGTGCTGCGTGAACCGCGCCGACTGCGCGTGCACGCCCAGGCGCTCGTCGAACGGCAGCGCCACGGCGCCGGCCGCGCGCTCCCACGCCTCGATCTCGTCGTCGCCGACTCCGAGCGCACGGGCGCGCTCGGGGTGCCGGCGTGCGGCGGCCGCGGCGAACGCGAGGTTCTGCGCGGCCATGAGGTTCGTGAATGCGTTGTCGTCGACGACGGCCGTGTACTCGTCGGGCCCGGTCACGCCGTCGAGGTGGAACACGCCATCGTCGTCCCAGCGGCCGAGCGCGAGCCAGAGCCGCGCGGTCTCGACGAGCAGGTCGATGCCGACGTCACGCAGGAACTCGTCGTCGCCCGTCGCGCGTACGTAGTGCAGCACCGCCGCCGCGATGTCGGCGTTCAGGTGGAACGCGACCGTGCTGGCCGGCCAATAGCCCGAGCTCTCGCGACCGTCGATCGTGCGCCACGCGAACGCCGCGCCCGCGAGCTTCAGCTGCCGCGCGCGCTCGCGCGCGTGGTCGAGCGTGGCATGCCGCCAGAGCAGCGCCTGACGCGCCGCCTCGGGGGCGGTCGAGGTGAGCACGGGCAGCACGAACCCCTCGAAGTCCCAGAACGTGTGCCCCTCGTAGCCGGCACCCGTCAGCCCCTTGCCCGGAACCGACCTGATCTCGAGCCGCGCGGCCGACTGGAACACGTGGAACAGCGCGAACCGCACGGCCTGCTGCAGTCGGGGTGCGCCGTCGACCTCGACGTCGGCGCACTCCCAGAACGCGTCGAGCCGTTCGCGCTGGCCGGCCGCGAGCCCGGCCCAGCCGGCGCCCAGGGCCTCGTCGACCGCGGCATCGGCCCGGTCGCGCAGGGCCGGCGGGTCGAGTGTCTCAGACCACTCGTGGCCGACGACCTTCACGACCTCCAACTGCTCGCCGACAGCGAGCCGCGCGCTGATCGTCGTGCGGGCCAGGTGCTCGTCGACCTCGGTCGTGATCGACACGCCGCCGGGCGCGGACACCGCGTGGTCCATGGCGACGGCGATGCGCTGCCCGCTCTCGTAGGTCTCGTGCACGAGCGTCGCCGCGGTGCCGAGCACGAACGAACCGCACGCCGCGAGCGGCTCGTCGAGCACCTCTTTGACGCGGTCGTCGGGGTGCACCTCGGGCAGATCCTCGTTCGCGACGAGTTCGGACTGCACGGTCATGACCGCGTCGGCGTCGACCGACTCGACCACGTATCGCACGGCGCCGACCGACCGGTGCGCGAGCGACACGAGCCGGGTCGACCGGATGCGCACGCGAACGCCCGCGGGTGAGGTCCAGTCGACCTCGCGGTGCAGCGTGCCGTCTCGGAAGTCGAGCCGCTGCTCGTGCCGGTGCACGGTGCCGCGGCGCACGTCGAACGGCTCGTCGTCGACGAACAGCCGGATGACCTTGCCGTTCGGCACGTTGATGACGCTCTCGCCCGAGCTCGGGTAGCCGTAGCCGGCCTCGGCGTACGGCATGGGATGGCGTTCGAACACCCCGTTCAGATAGCTGCCCGTGATGCCGTGCGGGTCGCCCTCGTCGAGCGTGCCGCGCCACCCGACGTGCCCGTTGGAGAGCGCGAAGACCGATTCGCGGTGCGCGAGCTGCGACTCGTCGAGGCCGCTGAGGCCGATGCTCCATGGGGCGACGTCGAAGGGAAGGGGCTCGGTCATGCGTCGCGGGTCTCCTCGGGTCGGGTGGTGTGCCGGGCGACGAGGTGGCCGAGGTCCGGCCGGCCGCCGAGTCGCTGCACGGTCGACGAGGCCGCGTCGGCCGCGAGCCGGCCGGCCGCCTCGGGCGCATCGCCGCGGCGGAGCCCCATGACCAGGCCGGCGACGAAGGCGTCGCCCGCGCCCGTGCGGTCGGTCCGGTCGTGCTCGGCGAACGGGAAGAAGCGTTCGCCGCCGGGCCACGCGACGAGGTCGCCCGCGCCCGGGACCGCGACGGCGGCGACGTCGGGCCCGTGGGCGAGCAGCGCCCCGGCGGCGCGGCGCGCGGCGTCCAGGTCGTTGATCGCGATGCCGGTGAGCAGGGCGGCTTCGCGGGCGTCGGCGCGAACGACGGATGCCTCGGCCAGCAGCTCGTCGCGCGCGGCACCGCCGATCGCGCCGTCGAGCGCCAGGCGGGCGCCCGCATCGACCGCGGCGCGCGCGGCGGCGAGCAGTGCCTCGGCGGGTTGCTGCAGTTGCAGTACGACCGTGTCGGCGTCGCGCATCGCGGCGACCGCGGCGATCACGTCGTCCGTCGTGAGCTCCGCCTCCGGCGGCACGTCCTCGAGCAGGCGGCGGGTGCCGTCGGACTCGACCAGGTCGACGAGCAGCGCGGTCCGTCCTCGGCGCACGACGTGGTCGACGTCGAGCCCCGAGTCGGCGGCGTCATCGAACGCGTGCGCGCCCGAGGCATCCGTGCCCAGCACCGCGACGAGCGTGACGCGCGTCGCGGGATTCAACTGCCGCAGCCCCGCCGCGAGGTTCGCGCCCTTGCCGCCCAGCCGCTCGATGCGTTCCGAGACGGGCGTGCTGCCCTCGGCCTCGGGAAGTGCGTCGATGCCGAGCACGAGGTCGCGTGCGGCCTGGCCGACGACGACGATGCGGTCGCGGTCGCGGTCGCGATCGCGTCGAGGCGCGAGCGAGCCCGACGCTGCGTCGGAGGTCTCGGTGCTGCCCACGCTCTCGAAGATACCCACGCGGCCCGGCCGGGCGGATCACGGGTCGGCCCGGTTGTCTCAGCCGGGCGCGGCTGCTAAGGCCATTCGGCCGCGGGTTCCTGAGTGCGGAACTCGGACGGCAAGCACACGGAGCGGCCGGGAGCAGGCCGAGGCCGTCGGGCCGCGCAGCGGCACGCAAGAATGGGGCGCATGAGTACTCCTGCTCCGTTCGTCACGCAGATGCCCGCACCGCAGTACGTGATGACGGCCGAGGGCCGGCGCATCGCGACCTACGTGTGGGAGGCCGCGCCATCCGACGACCGGGACGCGCCGACCGTGCTCTGCGTGCACGGGTTCGCGTCGAGCTGCCGCGACAACTGGGTGAACACGGGCTGGGTGCGCGACCTCACCCGAGCCGGGTTCCGGGTGCTCGGCGTCGACCAGCTCGGTCACGGCGCGAGCGACAAGCCGCACGAGTCGTCGGAGTACACCATGGACGCCCTCGTGCACGACCTCGTGACGGTGCTCGACACGTATCTCATCGACACCGTCCGCTACTCCGGCTACTCGCTCGGCGCACGTGTCGGCTGGCAGCTCGCGGTCCAGGCGCCCGAACGGGTCGAGCTCGCCGTGCTCGGCGGCATCCCCGACGGCCGGCCGCTCGCGCGGCTGCAGATCGCCCAGGCCAGGGCGTACGCCGAGTCGGGCGCCCCCGTCGAGGACCGGGTCACGCAGAACTACGTCACGCTCGCCGAGCGCGTGCCGGGCAACGAGCTGCTCGCGCTCCTCGCGCTCGCCGAGGGCATGCGGTTCGGCGATGCCGACCCCGACCCGGAGCATCCGCCCGCCCAGCCCGTGCTGTTCGCGACCGGCAGCGAGGATGCGATCCTCGAGCAGTCCCGGGCGCTCGCGGCGGCGACGCCGGCCGGCCGGTTCTTCGAAGTGCCTGGCCGGCACCATTTCAACGCCCCGGGTTCGCGCGACTACCGGCAGGCCGCGCTCGCCTTCCTCGCCGGCGCGACGACGGAGCACTCCAGCACGAGGCCGTAGCGAAGCATCCGCGGAGCGATCGGCCCCGACGAGGCCGAACCGACCTACCATTGGCAGTGTGACCCCCGGGCAGGGTGGGAGGCGTCATGGTCCAGGTTCGCGTTCTCGGGATCGCGCTCGATGCCGCGCGTCAGCACATCGTCCTGCTCAAGCCCGTATTCGACGACGGCGACGATTCGCGCGTGCTGCCCATCTGGATCGGCACGCAGGAGGCGACCTCGATCCTGATCGCGATCTCGGGCGAGCAGGCGCCGCGCCCGCTCTCGCACGACCTCATGAAGTCGCTGCTCGACCTGCTCGGCGCCGAGGTCACGCAGATCGAGGTCACGCGCATCGAAGCCGGGACCTTCTTCGCCGAGATCACGCTCTCGACGCCCCTCGGCAGCCGCGTCATCGACGCCCGTCCGTCCGACGCCGTGGCGCTCGCGGTGCGAGCCGATGCATCCATCTTCGTCGCCGACGACGTGCTCGCCGAGGCGAGCATCCCGGCCGAGATGGCGGACGTCCGCGGCGACGACGAGAAGGACGAGGCCAAGGTCGACGAGTTCAAGCGCTTCCTCGACGACGTCGACCCCGAGGACTTCGAGGGCTGACCGAGCGGCGGGCTCAGGCCCGAGCGGCGTCGATGAGGCGGGTGAGGGCGTCGCGCGTGTGCTCGAGCTCGTCGACCGGGACGCCGAGCCGCTCGATGATCTGCTGCGGAACCTCGAGCGCCCGGGAGCGGAGCGTGCGGCCGGCGTCGGTGAGCTCGATCGACAGCGCACGCTCGTCGTGCGGGCTCCGGGCCCGCGTGATGAGCCCGGCCGACTCGAGCCGTTTGACGAGCGGCGTCAGCGTCGCCGGCTCGAGCATGAGCTCGGAGCTGAGCCCGCTCAGCGTGCGCGGGCTCTGCTCCCAGAGGGCGAGCATGACGAGGTACTGCGGATGCGTCAGCCCCAGCGGTTCGAGCACGGGGCGGTACAGCGCGATCACGCTGCGTGACGCCACCGCGAGGGCGAAGCACACCTGCTTGTCGAGCTGGAGCAGGTCGTCGGCGGATGCCTCGGGGTGGGCGCCTCGGCGAACGGTCGTCTGCTCGCTCATGCGCTCGGGCAGATCATGCGCGTGGGCGTGTTGGCATTGCCGCGCTGCATGGTGTGTTCGGCCATCGGCTGCTGGCACACGGGGCAGGTGGGGTTGGCCGGTGGCACGTACGGCGCCTCGGTCTTGCCGTACCCGATGCCGACCTGCGCGGGGCCGGCGATCGGGTACAGGATGCGGTTCACCCGGTTCCAGAAGCCGGGGCGACCCTCGAACGGATTCATTCCCTTGCTCACGAATAATTAGTGTACTCACTAATTCTGGGTGCCCGCCCGCCGAGTGTGACCGATCCGCCGCGAATGCCCGTGCGAATCGGTCTCACTCGGGCGGGACCGGTCACACTCGGCGAACTTAGCCGGCGGGGAGCTCGCGGTTGCCGACGATCACGTCGCGCGGATCGACGCGGCGCTTCACCTCGGCGAGACGCGCGAGCACAGCGGGTGCGAACGCGTCGGCGAGCGTGGCGCCACGACCGAGGAAACTCGGCACCGCGCCCGCAGCCGGGTAGGTCGCGGCGAGCTCACGCAACGGCTGCAGCGCCGCCATCGCGTCGATCGAGGGATCCATGAGCAGCACGCCCGCGCTGAGCAGCGCGGGCGACTCGATCGCGCCGATCGCAGCGAGCTCGGCGCCGAGCTCCTCGGCGATCGCCCCGCCGAGCACGCGCACCCCGAGTCGGGCGAGCCCGAGATCGGCGCCGCGCAGGAACGCGTCGACCAGGTCGTGGATGAACGCGTCGTCGAGCGAGCCCACGGCGGCACCGAAGTCGACCGTCGGCATCGGGTCGACGGGTTCGGCCGCGACGGCCGCGAGCGAGCCGATCGTGAACACCGTGAGCGTGTCGGCGATGGGTTCGGCGACCGAGATGAGCCGATCGGCGTACCGGCGCCCCGTGACCTCGTCGCCGAGGTGCACGAGCGCGACCGTCGCCACCGTCCGGCCGCGTAGCGGCGGCGGCACGAGCGGGAGGTCGGGGAAGCGGGCGAGGCCGAGCTCGATGCCGAGCTCGGGGATGTCGCGCGCGAGCTCGACCGCCGCGGAGTGCACGGTGGCCGCGGTCTCGATCGGGAACGCGAGCGTGCCGCCGAACAGCTGATCGCCCGGGTAGAGCGCCAGCTCGATCGCGGTCACGACGCCGAACAGACCGCCACCGCCGCGCAGCGCCCAGATCAGCTCGGGGTCTTCGGCATCGGTCACGCGGCGCACCTCGCCCTCGCCGTCGACCAACTCGACGGCGACGATCGAACGCGCCGTGATGCCGTATCGCCGGCTGAACATCGAGTGCCCGCCGTTGAGTGCGAGGCCGACGACGTTCACCTCGGGGTTCGAGCCGGCGAGGGCGATGAAGCCCGTGCCGTCGAGCTCCTGCAGCGCACGGCCCCAGTTCACGCCGGCGCCCGCGCGCAGCACGCGCGCCTCGGTGTCGACCGACAGCTCGTCGAAGCGCGACGGGCGGATCAGCACGACGCCCTCGAGCGAGCCCTCGGCGCCGTGCCCGTTCGGCTGGGTGGTCACGCCGAAGCCGCCGTCGGCCGCCGCGCGCACGATCGCTTGCACGTCGGCGAGGTCGGCGGGCGTCGCGACGGCAGCGGGGCGCTGGTCGACACTCAGGTTCCAGGGCAGCCGGGCGACGTCGTAGCCGGGATCGTCGTCGAGCACGAGCGTGCCCGAGAGGTCGTCGCGGAGCCGTTCGAGCGCGGCGCGGTCGGGGGTGCGAGCCATGAGGGATCCTTTCGGTCGAGCACAAGCTAGCGGCCCCCGCCGACATCTGGAAGAGCTGTGCTCATTTCATGCGGAATCCGCCGCCACAAGGCATCCGCGGCCCGCATCACCACCCGGTGCTGAGCACCCGGTCGAGCGCGTCGACGAACACGTCGGCGCTCGCAGATGGCCGCGGTCTCCTCCCGCGCGGGTTCGAGCGTGACCCGGTCGCGGGCGAGCTCGACGCCGAGATAGAGCCCCGATCCTGCCATGACCGGTGTCAGCGCAGGTCGAGTCGCATCAGCACCCGCGGGAACCCGTTCAGCACCGAGTCGGTGTCGGCGGCCTTGCTGAAACCGGCCCGCTCGAAGAGCGCGCGCGTGCCGACGTACGCCATGGTCAGATCGACCTTCTCGCCGCGGTTGTCCACGGGGTACCCCTCGATCGCCGGGGCGCCGCGTTCACGCGCGAAGTCGACGGCGCCGCGCAGCAGCTCGTGCGAGATGCCCTCGCCGCGGTGCCCCGGCCTGACCCGGATGCACCAGACCGACCACACGTCGAGGTCGTCGGCGTGCGGGATCTTGCGGTTGCGCGCGAAACTCGTGTCGCCCCGCGGATGCACCGCAGCCCAGCCGACGACCTCGTCACCGTCGTACGCGAGCACTCCCGGCGGCGGGTCCTCGCCCACGAGCTGCTCGACGAGCGCGCCGCGTTCAGGGCCGCGCAGCTCGACGTTCTGCTTGGACGGGATGCGGTAGCTCAGACACCAGCACACGTTCGCGTCGGGCCGCTTCGGGCCGACCACGGCCGCGACATCCGCGAACCGCGTCGCCGGCCGCACCTCGATCGCCATGGTGCCCACTCTGCCACCGGCCACCCACGCCGGCCGTGCTCACGCGTGCTGGTCCGGCTCGCTCTGCTCGGGCTCGACGCTCCATGCCGGCGGCTCGTCCACGCCGGCCTCTTCGTCACGGTCCGCGTCGTCCTTCGTCTCCTGCACGATGCCCGCGGCATGATGCACGGGCGCGTACACGGTGTACAGCTGCAGCGGCTCGTCGCCCGTGTTCTCGACGTCGTGCCAGGTGCCCGCGGGCACCTGGATGCTCCACCCGTCGGACACGTCCTCCTGGAACGACAGGTCGTCCTCGGCCGGGCCCATCTTCACGCGACCACGCCCGGCGTCGATGCGCAGGAACTGGTCCGTCTCGGGATGCTTCTCCAGACCGATCGACGAGCCCACGGGGATCGACATGAGCGTGACTTGCAGGTACTTGCCGCTCCAGACGACCGCGCGGTAGTCGGTGTTCTCTTTGGTCGCCGTTTCGATGTCGAACGCGTTCGGTCGAGGTCCGTTGTCGATGCTCATGCGCCGACGCTAGCCCCGTCACCGCCGATCGGGCCAGGGCTTGCGCACTCAGCCCTGCGTGCGCACCTGCCCGTAGGCGTCGACGGTGATGATCAGCGTGTCGCGCTTCCGGTTCAGCGCCCGGTAGATCACGTAGATCAGCCAGAACCCCGCCGTGATCAGCACGCCGATCGTGTTCCAGAACCAGCCCATGCGCCGCACCTTCGAGAGCACCGCCTGGCCGGAGCTCACCGCCTGCACCGTCCAGCCGTCCTGGGCGTAGCGGGCGACCTCGGCGTTCAGCACCTGCGCGCGCGACTCCTCGGAGAGCACGGTCCGCCCGGCATTCGCATCAGTCATGGCAGCACCCTAGCGAGGCGTGCGGTGCGCCGACACCGCCCGATCAGGGCACGGTCACCTCACCGCCGAATCCGCCGCTCGTGATCGTGTTGATCGAGAGCACGATGATGAGCGCGTTGAAGAAGAACGAGATCGTCGTGTGCCAGATGACCGTCCAGCGCATCCGCCGGTCGAGCACGACCACGTCGGACACCGAGAAGTTCGTCCCGTTCGTGAACGAGAAGTACACGAAGTCCGCCAGCTGCGGCGACGGCGTCTTCGGGAACTCGAGGGGCGGCGCATCCGTCTGCCGGTAGAAGCGCGCGAAGTAGATGCGCGCGAAGCCCCAGTGGAAGAGCGCCCACGCGAGCAGCATCGCCCACACCGCGAAGATGTCGATGCCGTCGTGCCAGTCGGGGTTGAAGATCAGCTCGATCGCGCACCAGAGCCCCACGAAGCTCGCGATGAACGTGCCGACGGTCGAGAGCACGCGCGCGAGCGGATGCGTGAGGATCCAGCGGATGGGCCGGCTGCCGGCCTCCGCGCCGCGCACCTCGATGTTCATCCAGACCACGGTGACGAACACGTACAGCGTGCCGACGAGACACCAGCCGATGAGCGCGAGGATGGCCGCGTCCTCGTCCTCGGTCGAGATGAAGAAGCCGCCGAGCGTGAGCAGGATCAGTTGCGCGAGGAGTCCGCCGGATTCGACGATGAGCGCGACCACGTCGCGCGGCCCGAGTCGGGTGCGCGACGGCGCGGGCTGCGGCGCGAGGGCTTCCGGCGCCGCAGCTTCCGCGTCGCCGTGGCCGGCGGCAGCCTCGTCGGCCGACGGTTGCGTGTCGCTCATAGGCGAAGTCTGCCGAAGGTCGAGCGCGGCGCGGGGATGGCGCTCCGAATTCGGGTACGTTTGCCGCGATGCGCCCCATCGGGCGGCGCCCAGGGGAAAGCGGAGACGCGATGAGTGCAGACGCCACGAGGAGCGACACGACGCCAGGATCCGCGGCCGAAGGTGCAGCAGGTCGGAACGCCTGGCGACGCTTCTGGAACCGCGGCGGATGGTGGAAGGCGCTCGTCGCGGCCGTCGTCTACCTCGCGCTCTACCTCGGTGCGGGTGCGCTCATCGGACGCTTCGCGGGCGACCTGATCGACCGGGACGACCTCGCCGCGACTCCCGAGAGCGTGTTCTTCGCGCTCGCGCTGCCGCCGCTCGTCGGCGGAGTCATCCTGCTGCTGTTCGCCTGGTCGCTCGGCTGGCTGCGCCCGCTGTTCTCGCGCCGGCCCCAGCACGCGCGCGGCTGGATGTGGATCGCACCCGCGCTCGTGGCCGCCGCGATCGTGCTGCGACTCGCGGGCACCGACTACGGCTCGTACACCGTCGCGAGCGTCGCCGCCATCTTTTTGGCGGGCCTGTTCGTCGGATTCAGCGAGGAGCTGCTGACGCGCGGGCTCGTCGTGGACCTGCTGCGCAGACGCGGCTACGGCGAGTGGGCGGTCATGCTGCTCTCGACGCTGGTCTTCGCGCTCCTGCACTCCGCGAACCTCCTGTCCGGCTTCTCGCTCGACACCGTGCTGCTCACCATCGGCTTCGCGTTCGGGTTCGGCATCTGCATGTACCTGACGCTCCGCGTGACGGGCTCGCTCCTCGTGCCGATGCTGCTGCACGCGCTCTACGACCCCTCGGTGATCCTCGCGACCGGCGGGGTCGACCAGAGCGGTGCGAACGCGGCGCACAATCCGCTCGTGGCGATCGGCGGCCTCTCGACGTTCGCGTTCCTGCTCCTCGCGGTGCTCGCCCTGTTCCTCGTGCGCGGGCGCCTCGCGACGCGGGCGGACGGGCTCATCGACCGCCGCACGCCCGCGTAACCGCGTTGCGGGCACGCGACGAGCGTCAGCGCGAACCCTCCGCGCCAGCCCAGCGCAGCACCCGAAGCGCGCGCAGGGTGTTCCAGGGGCTCGGCTCGCCCGGCGGCGCATCGATCTCGTACGCGCGGCGCCCCGGCCAGCGTGCGCCGGCCGGCCAGCGGCCGTCCTCGCCGCGCTGTGCGAGCAGGATGTCGATCGCGGGAGCGATACGCGGATCGGGCGACTCCGGCCGCGCCTCGCGCAGATGGTCGAGCGCACGCAGCACGTCGTAGAACCAGTAGGTCGGGAAGGAGAAGTTCAGGTACCGCTCGTCGACGATCTCGCCGGTCGACTTGCGGCGGAAGAGCGCTCGTTCGAGCAGGTACGCCTCGCCCGAGCGTCGCGCCTCGGCGACCGCGGCTCCCCGCGCGCCGCCGTCGGCCGGGTCACCGTCGGCCGGGTCGCCGCCGGTCGCCGCCTGCTCGTAGGCGAGCAGCCCCTCGAGCACGCACAGTGTCGGATGGAACGAGCTCCGCGACGACTCCTCGGGCGGGTCGCAGTTCCACCCGCCGTCGGCCCGCCGCTGCCCGAGCAGGAGGCCGAGGATGCGGTCGGTGCCCGCCCCGAGCACCCCGAAGTACGACGCGACGGCGAGCACACCGCCGTTGACGCACTCTTCAACCTCGCCGTGGAAGTACGGCAGATCGTCGACCTCGCCCCACACGACCTGGCGCTGCACGCGTTCGATCGCCTCGCGCACGCGCGGCGCCTCAGGCTCGGCCCCGAGGCGGCGCAGGATCTGCAGCGACCACATGACGCTGTCACGTTCACGGTTCGACCCGTACACCGTGCCGCCCCAATAGCCGTCGGCGGGCTGCGCCGCGAGGATCCGGGCTCCCCAGCCCTCCTCGACGACGCGGGCGCGCTCGCGCGCGACCGCCTCGGGCGGTTCGTCGAGCAGGTCGCGCCGAACCTGCCAGCGCACGGCGGGATCCTGGTCGAGCAACCACGCGATGACGTCGGTGTCCATGCCCGACATGGTGACGGATGCCACCGACATCGGCAATCCGCCGCGCGTCGCACCCACGGGGCCTCCTTGCCCCCGGGTCAGCGGTCGAGGTGGTCTGGCGTCCACGCCTACGCGGGATCAGCGCGTCCACTTCACATGGTCCGAGGCTGGTCTGATCGCGGGTCGAGCCGTGGAGCGCTCGGCTGCTCCGGCCGTGGGGGCAGGCCGAGCGCGAGAATCCGCTCGATCATCGCCACGGCTCGGTCCGGCAGGACCTCGGTCGAATAGAACGCCTCGTACAGTTCCTCTGCTTGCTCGACGGCGGTCACGTCGCAGATGGCCATCAGCTTCGCGATATCGACGTCGTCACGTCCGGGGCGATTCGCCCGAAGCTTCATCGCCAACATCGCTTGAGCGGACGGCACCTGGATACTGACGCCGTCGCGTTCGTAGAGCGTCTCCCAGTTGGGCGTCACGCGACCGTACTCAGGGATGAACCCGCTCGCCAGGTCGTTCAGCCAGTCGATCGGCCAGCCGTTCTCCTCAGCGACGGTCCGGCCGGCTGCGAGCACGAGCGCCGAATCGCCGATCGGATGCGCATCGATGTCGACGGTCGCTTCGCGTTCGAAATAGCGAAGGGAAAGCGCTGCCCCGCCGATGATGCGCAATCCGGTGGGCTCATCCTGTGCGTGAAGCTTCGTCAGCAGCTGCCGGAGCGCGAACTCGAGCGCGCCCCGATCGAACCGGATCATGCGCTGAGCAGCGTGTCAGCGTCGACCAGCACCCGCCGGCGGAGGAACTCCGGAGGCACACGCGACGGTTCGGGTGCGAGCGTGTATTCGCTCTCACCCAGCACCCACGATCGCCGGAGCGTCCGCGAGGGGCTGAGCGCCCAGCTGGGTACCGGCAAACGCTCCGCGGCGAGGTGGTGCTCGGTGATCGCGGCGATCGCGGCGTCCCACTCTCTGCTGCCGGTGCTCTCCGGCTCGGTGAGCGCGAGCGCCATCCGTACCGCGCCATGCTCGGCTCGGAGGTTGTCGTTGAGTTGCAGGAAGCCGCGCAGTGCGCGATCTGCTCGACCTTCCCCCAGCGCGAGACGCATGTCCGCGGCGATCGCGGATGCGTCGGCTCGGACGGTCGGGATCGCGATCAATCGATGTCCTGCTCCTCGAAGCGCCCGCTCGACGGCCTCGAACGAGGGATTCTGCCGCTCCCTCTCGATGAGGGACAGGTGCGATTGCGAGAGGTTCGCCCGACGGCCGAGGGCGTGCTGGGTGAGGCGCATGCTCTTGCGGGCCGCGCGGATGAGTGCGCCGGCGCTCATGTCACCACCTCGAATATTCGATCTATCTAATAATAGCCGCAACTTGGTGGATGGGATGCATGCATTCGCACCAGGCTTATTCTTGATCATGACACCAGTATTCAGTACTCCACCGACACCTCTGCCCGCGAAGCGCCGCCTTCGATGCGGAGCAGCCAACTGCAACTTGGTGGTTGCGTGTAAAGGGAGGTATGCAACCATGAGGTTGCACAACACCTCGGCCGAGGCATCCGCTCATCTGACCAAAGGAACGATCATGGAGAGCATGACGAAGAACGAGGCATCCGTCGTCGACGAGGCCGCCTTCACGGTGCGCCGCACCATCACGATCGCTGCGCCGCTCGAGAAGGTGTGGGCCGCGGTCACCGAGCCGACGCACATTTCGCGCTGGTTCGGTCGCACGGAGCTCGACGGCGCCGGGGCCGGCGCGGTCGGCACGATGACCTTCGACGACTACGGGGCCATCCCGCTGCGAGTCGAGGCCCTGCACGAACCGCGCATGGTCTCGTACCGCTGGAACAACGACGACGCACTCGGCGCACTGCCCGACGCGATCGACGAGGCCACGTCGACCACCTTCACATTCACGCTCGAGCCGATCGCCGACGGAACGCGGCTCACCGTCGTCGAGACCGGGTTCGGCGTCACGAGCGACCCGGCCGCGAACATGGCGAGCCATGCCGAGGGCTGGACGCTCGAGCTCGACAAGCTCGTCGCGCTCGTCGAGGGCGAGGCCGGCGGCACAGCCCGGGGTGAGGCGCAGCGCGACGCGGGGCCCGGCGCGTGACCATGGGGACGCTGGTCCAGGTGTGCGCCGCGCTCGGGGACGAGACCCGCTGGAGCATCCTGTCCGCACTCGGCGAGGGCGACGCATCCGCGTCCGCCCTCGCCGGGCGCCTGCCCGTGACCCGCCAGGCCATCGCCAAGCACCTCGCGGTGCTCGCCGACGTCGGCCTCGTCGAGTCCGTTCGCGATGGGCGCGAGGTGAGATACCGCGTCATCGGGGCCGAGCTCAGCGCCACCGCCCGCCGGCTCGACGCGATCGGTGCCGAGTGGGAGCGCCGACTCTCGACGATCAAGGAGATCGCCGAGGGGCTGTAGCGCGCCGGCCCCCGCGAGGCCGTTCGCCAGGTGCGGCCGCTAGTCTTGCTGCCCGTGAGCCTGATCCGCCTGAACGACGTGAGCCTCGACTTCGACGGGCGCCCGGTGCTCAAAGCGGCCTATCTCAAGCTCGCACGCGGCGACCGCGTCGGACTCATCGGCAAGAACGGCACCGGCAAGACCTCGTTCCTCGAGCTCGTGCTGGGGCGGCGCGAGCCCACGGGCGGCACCGTCGACCACACGCCCGGCACGACCATCGGCTACTTCTCGCAGTTCTCCGAGCTCGACGGGTCGCAGAGCGTGCAGCAGGTGCTGAGCGCCCACTTCGCCGAGGTGCACGAGACGCAGGGCAGGCTCGACGAGATCGGCGCGCAGCTGGCCGAGCCGATGGATGAATCGGCCATGACGCGTCTCCTCATCGAGCAGGGGGCGTTGTTCGAACGCATGGACGCGATCGGCGGCTGGACGTACGAGACCTCCATCGACACCGTGCTCACGCGTCTCGGCTTCGACGAGGAGCGCCGCCACCTGCCCGTCGACCGGCTCTCGGGCGGCTGGCGCAACCGGGCCGCGCTCGCGCTGATCCTCATCCAGTCGCCCGACGTGCTGCTGCTCGACGAGCCCACGAACTTCCTCGACCTCGACGGCGTGCGCTGGATCGAGGGCTGGCTCGGCGGCTTCACCGGCGCGGTGCTCGTGGTGTCGCACGACCGGCAGTTCCTCGACGGCGTCGTCGACCGCATCATCGAGATCGAGAACTACCGGCTGCAGGAGTACGAGGGCGACTACTCGGCGTACGTGCACGCCAAGCAGTCCCGCCTCAAGATGCTCGAGAAGCAGTTCGCGCACGAGGAGGAGCTGCTCGCGTACGAGCAGGCCGCGGCGACCGCGCGCCGCGAGGCGGCGCGGAACCCGTCGAACGCGGTCGCCCGCCGGCTCGCCGACATCAAGAAGCGGCAGGCGCCGCGGCCGATCGACCAGATCATCACGGGCATCTACGACGGGCTGAAGGTGAGCAACGACCTGCTCACGGTGACCGGACTGACGAAGGGCTTCACCGGCACGCCGCTGTTCGACGGCGTCTCGTTCGACCTGCAGCGCGGTGACCGGGTCGCGGTGATCGGGTCGAACGGCTCGGGCAAGTCCACGCTGCTCGACGTGCTGACGGGTGAGACCGAGGCCGACGCGGGCAGCGTGCGCTGGGCGAAGGGTGCGAGGTTCGTCTCGTACAACCGGGTCTACGCCGAGCTCGACCTCACCGACACGGTCGGGCACGCCGTGAACGCGTACCCCGACTCGCTCGCGTTCACGGCGACGAAGAAGAGCGTGAACCGGTTCCTCGCGATGCTGCAGTTCTCCGAGGCCGACCTGCAGCAGACGATCGGCACGCTCTCCGGAGGGCAGCGCGCGCGGGTCGCGATCGCGCAGTGCCTGCTCTCGGGCGCGGCGGTGATCGTGCTCGACGAGCCGACGAACCATCTGGACATCACGAGCACGCAGGTCATGGAGCGTGCGCTCACGCATTTCCCCGGCGCGGTCATCGTCGTGAGTCACGACCGGTTCTTCGTCGACAAGCTCGCCGACCGGCTGCTGATCTTCGAGGGCGGCGGCCGCGTGAAGGAGACGCCCGCGACGGGCGCGCTGTAGCGCGCTCGGTTCGGCTCGCGCGGCGAGCGGCTCGTCACGATGAGGCGGGCGGATGCCTCAGGCGAGCGGATGCCTCAGGCGGGCGGATGCCGGCCCTCAGCGGTACGCCCGTCGCGAGCGTTCAGCGAGCGACTGAGCCCTCACCGACCGGGATCAGCTGGAACACAGGATGCCGGTCGGCTTCGGCGGCGAACGCTTCCGCCGCGTCGTCGCGCCGAGCGATGAAGTACGGCAGCACGATCGGGGCGATCTCGACGTAGCGCTTGAGCACGGGGCCGGCCTCGTCGGGGCTCGCCTCGCGCACGGCGAACCGGCGGGTCGTGCGGCGCTTCGTCAGCGTGACCTCGCCGCTCGCGCGTGCATTGCGCACCCACGAGACCGTGCCGTAGGGCGACACCAGCCAGACCGCGCCGCCCTGTTCGATCGCGGTCACCGGCGTCGACCGGGGGAGTCCGCTCGTGCGGCCGGTCACGGTGAGCACGGCAGCGTGCGGCACCAGGCCGGCGCGCGTCAGCGCGGTCATCGCCCGGTTCATCAGGTGGGTCATCCGACCGTGGTGGTACGTCTTCGGCATGCGCTGCTCGTTCATCGCCGCTCCCGCCGTCGCTCTCCTCGATCCTAGCGACGCCGCCGGGCGGTCGTCTGGCGCGGTTGCGCGTCCGTGCGCGAGCGGACTACTCCGACCGGCGCCGCCGGCCCGCGAAGACCACGGCGACGCCGACCGCGATCAGCACGAGTGCGCCGCCGGCGATCAGCAGGATCATCCCCAGATCGACCCCGGTCGACGGCAGCTGGGCCGGGGCTGCCGGCGAGGCATCCGGGCCTGGCTGCGGCGTGTTCCCGCCGGTCGGCGGAGCGATCACGGTCGGCGTGGCCAATCCGAGGAACGCGACGATCTGGTGGCCGCCGGGGTTCGACTGGATCGGGACCTCGAGCCAGTTGTTGGTGACCCAGACGTTGCCCGACTGGTCGACGGCGGTCGCGGTGTTGCGCGTGAGCCCGTCGAAGAAGAACCCGGTGACGTCGGGCGAGATGGCGTCACCGGTCGTGAGACCGGCCGGGCACGTCGACGGGTCGGCCCCGCAGAACGCCGAGAGGCGCTTGCCCGCGAAGTTCGCGACCCAGACGTTGCCGTCGCCGTCGGTCGAGATGCCCCACGCGACCGTCGTGCCGCCGCCCTCGAACTCCGTGGCCGTGCCGTCGGGCGTGATCAGCGCGACCGAGCCGAGCACCTCGTCGAGTCCGCTCACGTCGCCGTCGGCGAACGGCCCGGTGCCGCCGGGCGGCGTCGGGCAGGGCAGCGTGATGAGGCTCGAGTTCGACACCCAGACGTTGCCGTGCGCGTCGCTCGCGAGGCCCATCGGGTTGTCGAACGCGGGGTTCGCGCCGGGCGACTCCGGCAGCGGGTTGCCCGCGTAGTCGACCATGACGACGGAGCTGTTCACGATGCCGGAGATGACCATGCCGCGCCCGTTGTCGACCACATCGAAGGGCTGCTCGAGGCCGAGCTGCTCGAACGGGAGGTTCCACGCCTTCGCCGGGTCGGCGTCGGCGTACACGGTGACCGAGTCGTTGCCGCAGTTCGCGGTCCAGATCGAGCCGTCGGCTGCGAAGGTCATGCCCTGCGGCCAGAAGACGTCGCCCTGCGTGAACCCGGTGTCGGGCGAGATCGGGACGCCAGCCGGGGTGAAGGCCGAGAGGCTGTTGTGCGGCGGCTGCTGGTCTTCGGGGCAGAGCGGTGCGGGCGCGGCGAAGCCGAAGTTGCTGACCCAGACGTTCCCGGTCGCCGGGTCGAGATCGATGCCGTACCCGACGCCGCTCAGCCCGCCGCCCGTGAAGGTCGTGAACTCGCCGGTCGGCGACACGCGGAAGAGCTCCTTCGAGTCGCACACGGGGGTGTGCGGGTCCGCCGCGTACTCGTAGTTGTTGTTGACCCAGATGTTGCCCTCATGGTCGATGGCGAAGTTGCCGGGCCCATCGAGCGACTCGCCGTCGCCGTCGAAGCGGATCGCGATGGTCCAGGCCGCGGGCGGCGTGTCGAGCACCGGCAGTTCCTCGGGCAGGGAGACGGCCTGGGTCAGCGTGAAGACGCGGACGGGATCGGCGCCGGGGGACCTGGCGATCGACGCGAAGGCGCGCAGGGTGTCGGTGGGCGCCGCCTCGCCGTCGACGGTCGCGGCGTCGACGAGTGCGCTGCACCGCCCGGCCGGATGCTCCGCGGGGGCGTCGAACGGCACGTTGACGCAGGCCGCGAGCGCGGCCGTCAGCGAGTCGAATGCCGCCAGCGTCGAGGTCTCCTCGCCGTTCGGCGACGACGTCAGCGTCGTGCTCAGGGCGCCGGTCGCCGGGTCGGCGAGGTTCGCCGTCATCGCCGCGGAGTTGCGGAGGCCGGGCGCGAGCCCGGTCACCTGCTCGTTCGAGATGAACTGGGCCATCGAGTACGCCATGGCGACCGTCGTGCGCTCGTTGACGGTGACGGGTGAGGTCGGGGCGCCGGCCGGGATGGCGAGGGCCATGGTCGCGGTCAGACCGTCAGGCTGCGCGGGTGCCGAGGCTGTCAGATAGGCGATGCCGTCCGCCGGAACGGGATCGCCGAACGCGACGGAGAAGTCGCCGTCCGCGCTCGCGTCGGCGCTCGCGATCGGCGCGGTCCCGCCGGTCACCCAGGCCTGCACGCGCCAGCCGGTCCAGTCGGTCAGGGCGTCCGGGCCCTCGACGACGGTCTCGAGCGTCCCAGAGACGCTGGTAGTGGCCGGTGCGGGTGCCGCGTTCGCGGCCGTCCCACCGCCGACCGCCAGTGCCACCAACCCCACCAATGCCGCCCAGGTGCCCACTGCTCGCTTGCCCACGCCTCTGCCCACGCCCACACGTCCGTCCGTCGTCGTCGATTCGGTGCCGTCCGCGCGACAGTATAGAAATGTCTCCGTTTCTGCGCCAGTGTGCGCGAGGGCGAGCCTGGGGGATTTCGCCGCCGCCGACCCGTCAGCCCGCGGCGACGGCCGCGATGCTCTCGCGCACGATCTGCAGGCCGCGCGTGAGCTCGTCCTCGGTGATCGTGAGCGCCGGGAGGAACTTGAGCACCTGGTCGTTCGCACCCGACGTCTCGATGACGAGCCCGCGGCGGAACGCCTCGGCCGAGACCCGGCCTGCCCAGGTCGGATCGCCGTCGCACACGAGACCCATGAACAGTCCGCGGCCGCGGACGGTGAGGCCGAGGTCGGTCTGCTCGGCCGCGATCTCGTCGAGCGTGCGACGCAGCAGGGCCGACTTCGCCGCGACTCCGTCCATGAACGCGTCGTCGGTCCAGTACTCCTCGAGCGCGACGCGCGCCGAGATGAACGCGAGGTTGTTGCCGCGGAACGTGCCGGTGTGCTGACCGGGCTTCCACACGTCGACCTCGGGCCGCATGAGCACGAGCGACATGGGCAGGCCCGAGCCCGAGATGGACTTCGACACGGTCACGAGGTCGGGCACGATGCCCGACTCCTCGAACGCGAAGAACGAGCCGGTGCGCCCGATGCCCGACTGGATCTCGTCGAGGATGAGCAGGATGCCGCGGTCGGCGGTGAGCTGCCTGAGCCGCTGCAGCCACGGCGCGCTCGCGACGTTGATGCCGCCCTCGCCCTGCACCGCCTCGACGATGACCGCGGCGGGCAGGTCGAGTCCGCTGCCGCCGTCCTCGAGCATGCGCTCGAACAGGTCGAGCGTGTCGACGCCGGCGCCGAGGTATCCGTCGTAGGGGAGTCGCGTGACGTTGTCGAGCGCGACGCCCGCGGCGGCGCGGTAGTGACTGTTGCCGGTGGCGGCGAGGCCGCCGAGGCTGAGCCCGTGGAACGCGTTGGTGAACGCGACGACGTTGGCGCGGCCGGTCGCCTGGCGGGCGACCTTCAGCGCGGCCTCGACCGCGTTGGCGCCTGTCGGTCCCGTGAACTGGATCTTGTAGTCGAGGTCGCGGGGAGCGAGCACGACGCGCTCGAACGCCTCGATGAAGGCCTTCTTCGCGGAGGTCGCCATGTCGAGCCCGTGGATGATGCCGTCGCGCTCGAGGTACTCGATCAGAGCGCGCGTGAAGTGCGGATTGTTGTGCCCGTAGTTCAGCACGCCCGCGCCCGCGAAGAAGTCGAGGTACTCGCGCCCGTCGGCCGCGGTCAGCGTCGAGCCCTTCGCACTGTCGAACACGACGGGGAAGGCACGGATGTACCCGCGCACGTTGGACTCGTACTGCTCGAAGATGTCCAAAGACGAGTCGGTCATGCGGTGGTGCTCCTGTTCAGTCGAATGACGCAGGAGACGAGCCTACGTCCCCGAGCCGGGAAGCCCGTGCACCGCGATCCTCCGCCCGGGGCGACCGGGCCTCGTTCAGCGCTCTTGGCTCCACGGATTCAAGACCGGCACACCGAGCGGCGTGAAGTCCCGGGCATTGCGGGTGACGACCGTGAGCCCATGCACCATGGCGGTTGCGGCGATGAGCGCATCGGTGGATGGCTTCGGGTCGGGAACGTGCAACGAGCCGGCGCGGACGGCCACCCTGGCGTCCACCGGAAGCGTCCGGCCTTCGAACGCCGGGATCACGTTGCCATCCAGCCATCGGCGCAGCACTGCGCCCTGGAGCGGGTCCGTGCGTTCTTTGCGGCACACGCCCGTCTCGAGCTCGACGATCGTCATCGCGGAGATGAACAGCAACGAGGGATCCTGGTGCGCGGCCCACTCCGTCAGCGCACGGCTCGTCCGCACGGGGCGCCGCAGCTCGCTGACCACGTTCGTGTCGAGGAGCCAGCTCACAGGTCGGGAATCCTCAGTTCGAAGTTCACGCGGGGCGGGTCGAACGGGATGTCCTCGTCCATCCGCAGGGCGTCGACGATGTTCGTCGGGGTGCCTCGCAGGCGTTCGTACTCCGCGATCGACATCAGGACGTATGCGGGCTCCCCGCGGTCGGTGATGATCACCGGTTCGAGTCTGGCGTGCCGCTTCGCTGCGGCGAGGTCGTTGTTGAACGCTCGTGCACTGATCTGCATGGCGACCTCCTGTGGAGGAGTGGTGGCTGACCACCAGACCTTACCAACGTTGCCAACGTCCGGCCATCCTGCGCCGCGTCAGGCGTGCTCGAGCTCCTCGATCACGATCTTCTTCTGCTGCATCATGACCTGGATCTGCGCGGGGCGGCGGGTCAGCTCGCCCATGCGGGCGGGGATGACCTGCCAGCTGACGCCGAACCGGTCTTTGCACCAGCCGCACTGTTCGGACTCGGGCACGTGCGACAGCTTCGACCAGTAGTAGTCGATCTCCTCCTGGTCTTCGCACGACACGATGAACGACACGGACTCGTTGAACCGCAACAGCGGCCCGCCGTCGAGGCAGGTGAACTCCACGCCGTTCAGCGCGAACTGCCCGTTCAGCACCTTGCCCGACATGCCCGTGAAGTGCTCGTCGAGCGATTCGTCCGGGTACTCGTCGATGCGAATGATCTGCGAGTTCGGGAACACGTCGACGTAGTAGTCCATCGCCTCGCGCGCCCGGTCGTCGAACCAGAGACACGGTTGGATGGGTGCGATCTCGGCCATCTGGAACCCCCTCGTTCGGACAAGGTCTCCGCCTTGTTCGGATGCGATCTCGGGCGTCAGGCTACGCGGATGTCGCGCCCGCGGCGAGCGTTGATCCCCTGCCGCGCGCATCACTCGGGGCGGTTGCCCGCGGCCCCGTTGATCGTGAACGGCGTCGTCACGCCGTCGTACATAACGTGCGCGACGAGCCCGTCGACCGCGTGCGGCAGCGTGTGGCAGTGGTCGCTCCAGATGCCGGGGTTGTCGGCGACGAACGCGATGTCGTAGCGCTCGCCTGGGTGCACGTCGAGCGAGTCGACGACCCAGGGGCTGCCGGATGCGGCGACGCCGTCCCGTGCGAGCACGACGACATGGTGGCCGTGCAGGTGCATGGGGTGCACGTCGCCCGAATCGTTCCTGAGGTGCATGACGACCACGTCGCCCTCGCGCACGTGGAACATGGGCATGTCGGGGAACATGCGGCCGTTGACGGTCCAGAAGTTCCCGGGGCGCCCGTCGATGACGCCGAAGCGGCGCGCGATGACGTAGTCGAACGAGCGGTCCGGCGCGGTCGGATCGAAGTCGAGCGGCGCGGCAGCGCCGTACGAGAGCAGGTCGAGGGTGTCGGTGGGCTGCGGGACGTCGGTCGCCTCGCCGGTCGCGTCGAGGTCGCCGATCAGGATGCTCCGGGCGCCGCCCACGTGCAGTCGCACGGCGCCGTCGTTCGGCGCCTGCACCGAGACATCCGCCCGCCCGCCGGCCGGGATGAGCACCCGTCGGCCCGTGATCGGCGTGGGCGCGTGCACCTCGTGGCCGTCGGTGGCGAGCACCGTGAACGGAGCCGCCGACCACACCGACGCCGTGCCCTGGTCGGTGTTGATGACGCGCACGCGCACGGTCTCGCCGGGTTCCGCGCCGACGCGCTCGTCGCCGGCGCGCCCGTTGAGCGTGTACTGGCCGCCGTAGACGTGCAGCAGGGCGGCGACGTCGTGCGTGGTGCCTGGAGCATCCGTCACCGACGCGCCTTCGGTGCGTGGTTCGATGACGACCGCGCCGAGCAGCCCGCCGACGACCTGCTCGTGCGAGACCTGGTGCGAGTGGTACCAGTAGGTGCCCGCGTCCTCGGCGACGAAGCGGGAGGTGAAGCGGCCGCCGACGGGCACGACGTCCTGGGTGATGCCCGCGACGCCGTCGGCGGCGTTCGGCACGTCCATGCCGTGCCAGTGCAGGGTCGCGCCGTCGGCGACCGACGCGTTCACGAACTCGACCTCGACGAGGTCGCCCTGCCGCGCCCGGATCTCGGGGCCGGGCGACGTGCCGTTCACGGTGTACCCCTCGACGGCGTGGCCGCCGGGCACGTCGACGGTGCTCTGCCTGGCAACGAGCTCGACGTGCACGTCGGCCGGGCGGTCGGCCGGTGCGGTGAGGTCGGTCACGCTGACCCGGGGTGCGGTCGCGCCGGCGACGGATGCTCCGGGCGCGCCGGGATCGCCCGCGGCCCCGGGTTCGTGGCCGGCGTGCCCGGCGTGGCCGGCGTGCGACGCGGGGCCGGCGCCGAGGTCCATGACCGAGTACTCGCCGACGAGCGTCGAGCTCCAGGCGATCGCGCCGACGCCGAGCGCCGTCGCGACGGCGACGCCGGCGGCGACCCGGCGGAGCAGCTCGCGCCGGCGCGGGGCGTGGTCGGGCGGCTCGCCGCCCGAGCGTTCGGGCGCGGGCGCGGGCGCGGGCGCGGCGGATGCGGCGAACCGCGAGGCGTGGCCCGCACGGTGCGACGCGGGGAGATACTCGGCCGCGTCGGGTTCGAGGTCGACGCCCGGCCGGCGCCAGACCCATGCCGTGTCGGGAACGGGCTGCAGCAGGTCAGGCAGCAGCGACATCGGTCGACGCTCCTCGTGTCGGGTCGGGGTTCGCGCGCGCCGCTCCGGTCCGGGGCGTGCGAGCGGGGCGCATCCGGAGGGCGGCGATCGACGCGGTGCCGACGACCGCGACCGCATTGGCGCCGTGGATGAGTCCGAGGTACGGGACATCCGTCAGTGAGAAACCGAGTGTGACCTGCAGCACGACGACCGCGAGCACGACCGCCGCCCAGAGGCGCGCTCCGCGCGCCCGCACGAGGAACGACACGACGAGCAGCGCGACGGCGATCATCGGGATCGCGACGCCGCCCACGAGGCCGTGGATCCAGAAGCCCAGTTCGCCCCGGCCGGCCGACCCGCCGCTCTCGACGAGCGCCTTGTCGACCACGCCGCCCTCTTGCACACGGTTCAGGACGCCGCCGAACGCGAACGCGATCGCGGCGGCCTGGACGACGACGCCGCCGGCGACGCTCCAGGCGAAAACTGTGTAGACCCTGCGCATGATGCCTGCTCCTCGGGTGAGATCGGGTGAGATCGATGGGATGCATCTGCCACGATCGTGGTCGGCCCGGGCCGCGGGAACGCGGCGAACCCGCAATCGCCCTGCGGGGAGGTACGCGCCCGGTGGAGGGCGTCGGCTCAGGGCTGGTGCGGATGGCCCCCGCGAACGGCCCCGCGGGTGGGCATCGGAAGCGGCCGGTGCGCGCGTTTCTGCGCAGCTCGGGCGATTCGGCTGACACTGCTGGCCAGGCTTGGTAGCATACTGGGATGCAGCAGGATCGGACGATGGTGACCGAACGCCAACGCGGCGCGCAGAGCGCCCTGTTCACCCGCATGAGCGACGCAGATGAAGCAGCCCCGGCCGTGGACTTCGCCGACGGGGCCGACGAGCGTCGTCGCGTCGTCGACCGGCTCCGTGAACGATGGGGGCTCGTGCGGCAGCTCAGCGAGTTCGGCTGAACCGGAGCGGGCGAAGGATTCGCGGTCTGCGCGTGGGCGTGGCGCCTGCGTCGGTGGCCCGCCCTACGCTGCAGGCATGACGACCGATCGTGACGTCAGCCGGTGGCGGTTGCGCTCACAGCTGCTCGCCGCGCCGCATGGTGACGCCGAGCAGGTCGTGCGCGCGCTGCTCGCGGTGCAGGCCGAGAACCCCTCGCAGTCGGCGTGGGCGGTCGCGACCCGCACCGAGGCACCGGACCAGGACGACCTGGCCGCTGCGCTCGCGACCGGGCAGGTGCTGCGCACCCACATCCTCCGGTCGACCTGGCATTACGTGCCGGCCGACGACGTGCATTGGCTGCAGGAGCTCACCTCGCCCCGGGTGCTGCCCGTCTACGAGCAGCAGCTGCGACCGCTCGGCGACCGGGTTCCCGCGATCGCCGGCATCGTCGAGGCGGCGCTGGGTGAGGCATCCGCACTCACCCGGACCGAGCTCGCGACCCGGCTCGCCGAGCGCGGCGAGCCGCTCACCGGCCAGCCGCTCGGGCTGCTCATGGCGTGGCTCGAGGTGCACAACCGGGTGACGAGCGGCGCGCCACGCGACGGCGAGCACACCTACGCGCTGTTCGACGAGCGCGTGCCCGCGCCCAGGCGGCTCGACCGCGACGAGGGGCTCGCCGAGCTGGCCCTGCGGTACTTCACGTCGCACGGCCCCGCGACCGAGCGCGACCTCATGTATTGGGCGACGCTCGTCGTGACCGATGTGCGGCGGGGCATCGCCGGCGCGGGAGACCGGCTCTCGTCGTTCGAGCACGACGGGCGCACGTTCTGGCACGCCGCAGGCGAGGAGCCGCCGGCGTCCGGGGAGTCGCCGACCGCGCCCGCCGGTCACCTGCTGCAGGTGCTCGACGAGATGTACCGCGGGTACCAGGACTCGCGCTGGATGCTCGACTCCGACGGTCTCGTGCCGCGCGGTCGCGAGGCGGCGATCGGCATGGCGCTCGTCGACGGGCAGCTGCTCGCCGCCATGAAGCGCACGATCGGCGCGAAGCGCGTGACCTTCGCGCTGCAGCCGTACCGCGCGCTTCGCGCGCGCGAGCGGTCCGCGATCGAAGAGGCTGCGGCACGCTACGCCGCATTCCTGGGGCTCGAGCCGAGGGTGGAGCTCGCCGAGGGGTGATCGTGTGCGCGGCTTCCGCGCGCGGCGTGCGCGCGAGCGCGATCGCAGGGACAATGGAGAGCGACGTGACGGCGGGATGGGTGAGCTGATGACGGATACGACGGACCATGGCACGTCGGCGGTGCCTGCGACGACGGTGCCTGCGACGACCGCGAGCCTGCCGGTCGTCCACGACCACACGCACGCCGCGATCGGCTGCCCCGAGTGCTTCGAGGAGCTGCAGCTGCACCGCGACTGGTGGAAGGCGCGCCCCGAGGGGTCCCGGCTCGTCGGCATCGTCGTCGCGCGCGACGATATGCCGTCGGTCGTCGAGCAGCGTAACGACCTGGCGCGCTTCGGGGTCGCGATCCTCGATTTCAAGCACCCCGCGCCCGAGGTCGAGCTGACCTGGGAGCAGCGGCTCGGCCGGCTGTTCGACTCGCTGCAGGCGGGCGACGTGCTCGTCGTCGCGAACGAGCGCGCGCTCGGCCGGAAGTCCGACGAGATCGCGCGCACCATCCGTGTGCTGCGGCAGCACAACCTCGTCGTCAAGGTGCTGAACCACGGTGCCAAGCACCTGGAGGACGCGCACGCCTGATCGCGCGGCGCCGGTGGAGACCAGGATGCGGATGTCTCGGGCTGAGGTTCGGCGGTTGCGCGTCGCGCGGCCCGACGGCACGTTGCTCGTCGGCGAGGCGATCGGTTCGCCGGAGCATCCGGTCGTGCTGCTCGTCGCGGGCGGCGACTGTCCCATGGACTGGTGGCGACCCGAGTTCTGCGAGGCCATCGCCGAGCAGGGGTACCGGGTGATCCGCTACGACCAGCGCGGCACGGGGGAGACGACGCTCGGGCCGACCGAGCGGCGGCAACCGGGGGTCACGGCCGCCATCGGCGACGCGCTCGCCTTGCTCGACACAGTCGGCGCCGACGATGCGCACTGGGTCGGGTGCTCGGCGGGCGGATGGATCGCGCAGCTCGCCGCGCTCGACCACCCGGAGCGCGTGCGCGCGCTCACGCTCGTGTCGACGACGCCGGCCTGGTTCGGCAGCGGGGATGACGACCTGCCCGAGCCGTCCGCGCGACTGCAGACGGCGTGGGCGAACCCGCTGCCCGACCCGGACCGGAGCAACCCCGACTCGATCGTCGAGTACCACGTGGCGATCGACCGCGACTATGCCGGGGACGAGTTCGACGAGGCGCACGACCGCGCGATCTGGACCGACGCCGTGCGCCGCTCACCCGCGCCGCGGCCCGACGACGAGCCGGCCGCGTTCGCGGAGCCGCCCCGCTGGCGCGAACGGCTGGGCGAGATCCGGGTGCCGACGACGGTGCTCCACGGGACCTCGGACCCCATGTTCCCGGTAGCGAACGGGGAAGCGCTCGCACGAGACATCCCCGGCGCACGCTTCGTGCCGCTCGCGGGTATCGGGCACGAGCTGCCGCCGCCCGCGTGGGACGCGGTGATCGACGCCGTAATCGGTGCGCGCCCCTAGGCCGGGTCTCCGGAAGCGCTCTGGTCCATGCGCGAGTACCATTCGACGACATTGCCGCCGTCGAACGTGCGCACGGCGTCGAGCGCGAACCGCCGCGGTGAGAACTCGGGGCCGAACGCCGGAAGGCCCGCGCCGGCGATCACGGGGTAGCGCTTGATGACGAGCTCGTCGATCTCCTCGATGAGCTGACCCGCGAGGCGCCCGCCGCCCGCGAGGTAGATGCCGAGCGACGAGTCTTCGGCCTTCAGGGCGCGGACCGTGTCGATCGGGGATCCCGGCACGATCGTGACCGCCGGATCGAGCTGCTCGAGGCTTCGCGAGACGACGTACTGACGCAGGTGTGAGTACGGCGAGGTGATGCCGAGCTCGAGTGCGGGGTCGTAGGTGCGCCGTCCCATGATGACGGTGTCGAAGCGCGTCAGCGGGGCGTCGGCGATGCCGAGCTGCTCGCGACCGAACGACGGCAGCGCATCGCCGTAGTCGCCGGACATCCACGCCCGGTAGTCGTCGGAGCCGGGGAAGAAGTCGACCTCGTCGTCGGGCCCGGCGATGAAGCCGTCGATCGACAGGGAGATGTAGTAGGTGAGGGTTCGCATATGGCAACCACTATAGCTATAGTTGTTGCACCGTCAAGGGTTCATCGGGACCGTGCTGAGGAGGCATCCGGAATGGTCAAGAATGCCGAGCGCCGACGAGCATTGCTCGAGGCGGCCGTCGAGGTGCTGGCCGCGCAGGGCGGTCGCGGGCTCACGTTCGGTGCGGTCGACACGGCGGCCGCGGTGCCCGCGGGCACCGCGTCGAACTATTTCGCCTCGCGCGATCAGCTCATCGACGAGCTCGCCGCACACGTGTTCGAGCGGCTCACGCCCGACCCCGAGGAATCCGCTCGCCGCATGGCGGCCGAGCCGACCCGCGCGACCGAACGCGACCTCATGATGTGGCTCGTCGAACGCGCGCAGGCCGACCGGGCCGCGCATCTCGCGCTCTTCGAGCTGCGGCTCGAGGCGACCCGCAACCCGCGGCTCGCGCCGGCCGTCACGCGCCACTTCGCCGGCAACCTCGCGATCGCGAACTCCGATCACGTCGGCGGCGGATTCCCCGGCGACCGCTCGACCGTGCTGGTGCTGTACCTCGCGATGACCGGGCTGCTGCTCGAACATCTGACCATGCCGGATCTGCTGGCCGACGACGCGGTCGAGGCGGTCGTGAATCAGATCGTGACCGCCGTGGTGCCGGAGTGATGCTCGCTCAGCGGTCGATCGGATACACGTCGATGTCGACGCTGCCGAAGAGGAACGGGGTTGCCGCGCCACCGTCGTAGATGCTCTCCCACGGGATCGCGAAGAACCAGACGTAGCTGATGAGTACCGATGCGCCCGCGATCGTGAAGATCAGCAGCGCGGCCCGGTCGAGGATGCGCGCGGCGTCGCGCTGATCGGACGCGCGCTTCAGCACGCGCGTGATCGCGAGCACGACGACGAGTGCGATCGCCACGAACACCCACCAGCTCGGGCCGAGCGTGAGGTTCGTGCACATCGGAACCGTGTCGGTGGGCTGGCCGTTCGCGTCGAGATATCCGCCATCGCCCGAGACGCCGCCCGGGCAGCCGCCGCGGCTCGAGGTCATCACCAGGTTGTACAGGAACGCGGTGACCAGCGCGGCGGTGATGAGCCGCCGCGTTCGCAGCAGGATGGGCGCGCCAGCGAGCGTCGACATCTCGGCGGTCGGTTCGCGGTCGGTGATCTCGGACATCCGGCTCCTGGGTCGTCGGTTCCCGGCCATGGTTCCAGCGGATGACTCGGGGTTCAAGAGCCGGCTTCGCCGGTTCGTGGGACCATCCCTCCACAGGCTGCATTCGATTGGATCTCTCTTCGCGGATGTGATGTATTCTTACATCATGCTGCGGACGCAGATCTCACTCACCGACGATGAGCGCCGGCTCCTCGATGAGGAGGTCCGGCGAACGGGGCGATCGATGTCATCGCTGATACGCGAAGCGGTCACGAAGGCGTACGGACCGAGACGTGACCTGGCAGCGGATCTTCGTGCGATCGACGAGGCCGCAGGTGCGTGGCGGAACCGTGACGAAGACGGTGAAGCGTACGTTGAACGCCTGCGTTCCGGTCGACGCCTCGATGAGGTCCTCGGCCGATGACGGTTGTCGTCGACACCTCCGTCGTGATCGATGCGCTTCGCGGCCATGCGGATGCACTTCAGCGGATCCGTGGCTGGCGGGGAGACGATGTGCTCCGAGCCAGTGAGATCACGAAACTCGAGGTTCTGGCCGGCATGCGACCAGGCGAAGAGCGCGTGACCCGCAACCTCCTCGGCGTGTTCACCTGGCACCCGGTCGACGCCGAGATCGCCGAGCTCGCAGGTGAACTCGGCCGGCGCTGGCTGCCAGGCAACCGCGGCATCGATGCCGCCGACCTCGCAATCGCCGCGACGGCCCTCTCGCTCGAGGCGGAACTCGCGACGCTCAACCTGAAGCACTTCCCGATGTTCGACGGGCTCACGCGGCCGTACTGATCGGTGGCGCCAGGGTCCTGGCACACCGCGTCGTTACGTCCGTTGCCTCGGGGTTCAAGGGCCGGCTTCGCCGGCGAGCTCGGTCAGGGCGAGCCTGGCGGCTTCGGCGATGAGGGCGTCGGAGCGCTCGTCGTCGGCTCGCGGGCGCGAGGTCATGATGGCCAGGGCGATGGGTGAGGCATCCGCCGGCCAGACGACGCCGATGTCGTTCGCGGTGCCGTACCCGCCCGAGCCGGTGCGCTCGGCGACCAGCCAGTGCGCCGGCGTGCCGGCGCGGATGCGCGCGTCGCCGGTCGTGTTGCGCAGCATGAGGTCGGTGAGTGCGGCGGATGCCTCGGGGCGGAGCGCGTCGCCGAGCAGCAGGGCGCGGATCGTGGTCGCGAACGCCTCCGGCGTGGTCGTATCGCGCGGGTCGCCGGGCGTGGCCTCGGTGAGGTCGGGTTCGACGCGGTCCATGCGGAAGGTGTCGTCGCCGAGCGAGCGGGCCCACTCGGTGAGCGCGGCGGGCCCGCCGAGCTCGCGGACCAGGAGGTTGCCCGCCGGGCCGTCGCTGAAGCGGACGGCGGCGTCGCACAGGTCGCGCAGGGTCATGCCCGTGTCGACGTGCTGCTCGGTGATGGGGGCGTTGCCGACGAGGTCGTCGCGGCGGTAGGTGATGAGGGTGTCGAGGGTCTCGTCCGGGCGGTTCAGGATCGCGGCCGCCGCGAGCGCCTTGAAGGTGGAGCAGAACGCGAAGCGCTCGCCCGCGCGGTGCGCGAGGGTGCGGCCCGTGCCGGTGTCCATCGCGAAGAGGCCGAAGCGCGCGTCGTGCTCGGTCTCGAGCTCGGTGAATGCCGTGGCGAGGCGGGTGGGTGAGGGGCGTGGGGTGGGGGCGGGGCTCGGGGCGGATGATGGCGCGGGGGCGACCGCGACGGCGCACCCCGCCAGAGGCAGGACGAGCGCGGCGCTCAGCAGCGCGCGGCGGGAGATCGCGGTCATGTGGGCTCGCAGACGTGTCGGTGTCGGCTCACTGGCCACCAGCAGCCGCTCACATGCTAGTACATCGGTTGGTGAAGAAATCGCATCGCGGTCGAGGATGCGGGTATCGGCCTCCGTCGCGCCGATAGCGACGGGCCCAGCCGGATTCCTCGTGGTCGGCGTTCCGGCGCCGCCGTAGTCTGCTGGCATGCGTGACGTGATCATCGTCGGCGGGGGTCCGACGGGCATGATGCTCGCGAGCGAGCTGCGGTTGCACGACGTGGATGTGCTCGTGCTGGAGCGGGAGGTGGAGCCGAGCCCGCTGGTGCGCTCGCTCGGGCTGCAGCCGCGCAGCATCGAGATCATGGATCAGCGTGGGCTGCTGGAGCGGTTCCTGGCTGAGGGCACGCGGTACCCGGCTGGGGTGCGGCAGTTCGCGGGCATCGAGGCCGCGCCCGGGGTGGAGCTGGATTCGGCGCACGCGTATGTGCTCGGTATTCCGCAGCCGGTGACCGACCGGCTGCTGGCTGAACGTGCTGGGGAGCTCGGGGCCGAGGTGCGGCGTGGGGCCGAGGTCGTCGGCGTCTCGCAGGACGACGCCGGGGTGACGGTCGATCTGGCCGATGGGTCGCGGGAACGTTCGCGGTGGCTGGTCGGATGTGATGGCGGTCGGAGTCTGGTGCGTCGGTCGCTCGGGGTCGAGTTCCCCGGGGAGGCGGCGCAGACGGAATGGCTGCTCGCCGAGCTCGAGGTGACGATGCCGGACGACGAGCTCACCGAGCTGGTGGCGCGCGTTCGCGAGACGCATCGCGGCTTCGGGGTCGGCCCCGCCGGAAACGGCTTGCATCGTGCCGTCGTGCCCGCCGCGACCGTGGCCGAGGATCGCACGACCCCGCCGACGCTCGACGAGTTCCGCGCGCAGCTGCGGGCATACGCCGGCACCGACTTCGGCGCGCACGCGCCGCGCTGGCTGTCACGGTTCACGGATGCCACGCGCCTCGCCGAGCGGTATCGGGTGGGGCGGGTATTCCTCGCGGGCGACGCGGCGCACGTGCACCCGCCGCTGGGTGGCCAGGGTCTCAACCTCGGCATCCAGGACGCCTTCAACCTCGGCTGGAAGCTCGCCGCCGAGGTGCACGGCTGGGCGCCGAAGGGCCTGCTCGACACATACTTCGCCGAGCGCCACCCGGCCGCCGCGGATGTGCTCAGCCTCACGCGCGCGCAGTCGGTGCTGATCGACGCCGAGCCCGGCCCGCAGGCCGTGCGCCGGCTGGTCACCGACCTCATGCGCTTCGACGACGTGAGCCGCTCCATGATCGACCGGGTCGCGGGAACTGCGATCCGCTACGACTTCGGCAACGCTGACGACCTCGTCGGCAGCCGGATGCGAGACATCCGTCTGCGTGATGCTGGCCGCCTCTATGAGCGGATGCATCGCGCCCGCGGTCTGCTGGTCGACCAGAACGGCGGCCTCTCGGTCGTCGGCTGGTCCGACCGGGTCGACCGCGTCGTCGCGGTGAGCGACGAGCTGGACGTCCCCGCCGTCCTGCTCCGCGCCGACGGGCACGTGGTCTGGACCGGCGACGACCAGCGCGAGCTGCTCGAGAACCTCGAGCGCTGGTTCGGCGCTACCTCGCCGAGCGCGACCGATTGGCGTCGGCGGTCCGAAACGCCCAGCTAGGCCATAGCGACCTCGTTGCATCAACAGGCCAGCAACGTTCGTCGACTGATCGCGCCAAGTCGTGGGGCATGGAGAATGTTCCTCGTCGAGTCTTCGTGGCTGTGCTCACTGGCGTGGCGGTTTGCCCCTCTGCAGCTGTGCGGCGTACTCGAAAGCCGCCAAGACTCCGGCGAAGAGGATGAGGGCGATGCTCAGGAACCAAAGCAATCCCCAGCCTGAAACGAGCGTAGCCAGCATCGCTGTTGCGCCGCCGAGGAGCACTGCGGAGACGACGAGCCGCCGGCGAATCGAAATCTGAGGCATTTGGGCGCCTTTCACGAGACCTGATTCGCTATCTCAATACAGGCGCCAACCGTACCGCCTGCCGTACCGGCGGCTGCGGCGAGGCAGACAAAACAGCCGGCTCCGGCGGTCACAACGCAGATTGCTCCGCACGCAATCGAGATCGCAGTGACCAGCCATCCGGCAACACCCGCGCTGTTCATGCACTGCAGGAAGTTTCCCCACCAGTCGCCCTTCTTGTACAAGGGCGTTGGCGTTTCTGCTCCGGCTGGAGCAGAAACGACCTCATCCACGATCTTTCGGCCATCAAGCCAGGTACGAACCTGGCCGCTGTCGCGAGTAAGCGAAGCAAAATAGAACTCAACCTTCCCCGTCAGGACGCCCGATTCATCGAAGAACATGTTCACGCTGCTCTCCGCCATGACACCCTGCCCGGGCGCGATCGGAATTCGCAGAAGGCGTGTGTGTTCATCGATCTCCCAGGCCTGCGCGGCGCCGACGTCCAGGATCAGCGCCTCGGCTGAGGAGACGTCGTGCCTGATCGCAAGTTCTCGGACGTCCGCAGGAGCCTCGGACCGCCAGGACGTGGTCGTGTCTTGGGCCATCTGTAAGGCCTCGACCCCGGCTCGGGGCGGGGCCTCGGGCTCAATCGATCTGCCCGCCGCGGTTATGTCCTGGAGCATCCGCATAGGCACGCCCGCCGCGTACGACGGCGTGGTGAAGGTGATCGCGGCTGCGATCGCCAAAGTGAAAGCGGCGAAATCGCTTCATTTCAGTCCTCCGATCGGTGCGGCGGGGGTTTCCGCCAGCAGGCGGCTTGGCGACTGCCAATGCCACTCAGCAATAGCATGCTAATACTCAACCGAGCTGCTGTGTTGGCAACGATGAAGCAGGTGTCGAGGCCGTTGTGTCTGATGCGGCGACCGGTGTCACACACGCGTCGCGACCGGTGTCTCCATGTCATCGCCACGAGGCGGCTGACACGAGAGACCGGAGCCATCATGACCACCGAAGCACGTATCCCCGCCACCGAGGTCACCGGCATCCTCGGCAGCGTCATGAAGACCATGAGCAAGCGCATGCTCGGCAAGGTGCCCGACTCGGTCGGCGTCATGTGGCACAACCGCCGGGTGCTGCTCGACCTGTCGCGGATCGGGCGGAAGTCCGAGAAGTGGGATGCGCTCGATACGAACCTCAGCAGCCTCGCGCGCATGGCGACGGCCGCGTGCGTGGGCTGCAGCTTCTGTCTCGATCTGCACTACTTCCTGGCGCACGATCAGGGTCTCGACGAGGCGAAGGCGCGTGAGGTGCCGCGGTGGCGCGAGGCATCCGTCTTCTCGCCCTTGGAGCGGAAGGTGATGGAGTATGCCGAGGCGATGTGTCAGATGCCGCCCGCCGTCAGCGACGAGCTGTCGGCGGAGCTGCTCGACGCGCTCGGCCCGGCTGCGCTGCTCGAGCTGACCGCGAAGGTCGGGCTCATGGACGCGACGGCGCGCATGAACATCGCGCTCGGGATTCATTCCGACGGGCTGTCGGATTCGTGCGGTCTGCGGCCGCTCGCAGCGCGCTCGCCGCAGCGCGTATCGTCGCCGGCATGAGCGAGGACGCCTTCGTCACGCACCGCAACCTGCTCTTCACGGTCGCGTACGAGATGCTCGGCTCGGCGACGGACGCCGAGGACGTCCTGCAGGAATCCTGGCTGCGCTGGGCGGATGTCTCGCACGGCGACGTGCGCGACCCGCGCGCGTATCTCGTGCGCATCGTGACGCGGCAGTCGCTCAACCACCTGCGCACGCTGAAGCGCCGCCGCGAGGAGTACGTGGGGGAGTGGCTGCCCGAGCCGCTGCTGACCTCGCCCGATGTGGCAGATGACGTGGTGCTCGCGGAGAGTCTGTCGATGGCGACCTTGACCGTGCTCGAGACGCTCGGGCCGACCGAGCGCGCCGTGTTCGTGCTGCGCGAGGTGTTCGACGTGCCCGTACGAAGAGATCGCGGTGGCGGTCCGGAAGTCGCTGCCGGCCGTGCGCCAGATCGCGCACCGCGCGAAGGCGCATGTGGCCGCGCGGCGGCCGCGGGTGCGCGTGGCGCGTGACGAGCAGGAGGAGGTGCTGGCGCGGTTTCTCGATGCGTTCAACTCGGGGGACTTGCAGCGGTTGGTGGACGTGCTCGCGCCCGACGTCGTGGCCATCGCCGACGGCGGCGGGCAGGTGCGGGGCGCAGCGCGGCGGCCGATTGTGGGGGCCGAGAAGATCGTGGCGTACCTGCGCGGGTCGATAGAGAAATGCGGGGTGCACCCGCGGTTGACGTCGGCGTGGGTGAACGGGGGGATCGGGGCGCAGCTGGATGTCGACAGGGAGTTGCTCGGGGTGCTGAGCCTGACGATCGAGGAGGGGCGCGTCACGCGCATCCACTCGATCGCCAACCCCCAGAAACTGGCGCGTGTGGATGTGGTGTCGGCGGTGACGCGGGCGGCGTTCTGAGCTGCGCGCGAGAATTGGAATGATTGCCTGATAAAATCAGACGGTGCAATATATCGTAGTTAACGGCGTTTGAACTGGGTATTTAGTCGGAGTATTTAAAGTTCTCGTCCCAGGCTGATAAAAAGATCTCGTGAAGATCGACTATCCGACGTTCGCCTTCGATTCGGAGCTCACCCGGGTGATCATCGAACTCGAGCGCTCGCGGACCGTGCTCGGCAGAGGCACCACTCCGCCGGTCGTGTACCGCCAGTTGAAATCGCTGTCGCAACTGCTGACGAGCATCATGTCGGCAAGGATCGAAGGAAACCGCACCTCGATTTTCGACGCCGTGTCCGGCGTGGCGAAGAGTCGCGAAGACGGCGAGTTCGACTTCGACGACGGTGTCGAAGAGATCCTGAATCTCGAACGAGCGGTCGACTTCATCGATACCCACGCGCCGGGTGAGCCGATCAGCAACCTGTTCATCCGTGAGCTTCACCGGATTGCGGTCGAGGGTCTGCGCCGCGAGGGTGACCGCACCCCTGGGGCGTATCGGCTCGGCGAGGTCAGCATCGGGCAATCGCTGCATCAGCCGCCGTGGCCGGCCGACGTGCCCGACCACATGAACCACCTCATTGACTTCATTTCCGAGCCGGTTGAACCGCAGAAGCAGCTCCTGCAAACCGCGATCGCTCACCACCGGTTCCTCTGGATCCACCCGTTCGGCAACGGCAACGGCCGCGTCGCCCGGCTGCTCACGTATGCGATGCTGGTCAAGCAGGGCTTCTCCTCGCCAACCGACTACCGCGCGATCAACCCGACCGCTGTCTTCGGCGCTGACCGCACCGAGTACTACAACCAACTCGAGCATGCCGACTCGCTGACGAACGACGCGATCATCGCGTGGTGTACCTACCTGCTCGAAGGCCTCGCTTCCGATGTCGAGAAGCTGACCAATCTCGGCGATGCGAACTTCGTAACCGATCAGCTCCTGCTGCCCGCTCTCGAGCGGATGCAACGCTCGGGCGGCGTGACCGTCGTGGACGCGGGAATTTTGAGCATCGCCGCACGCAAGACGACAATCGCCGCATCTGACCTGTCCATGCTTCTCCCGGGCGCACCGGCGACTCGAAGTCAAGCGCTCCGTCGCCTCCTCGACCGCCACCTGCTCGAGCGCGATCCCGACAACGCTCGGCGGTACCATCTCGTGTTCTCGCCGAACGACTTCACGATCCACCTGGTCCATCGCTTCGACCGCGTTGGTCTGCTTCCGCGCATTTTGCGGGAGGGTCTGACCTGACGTCGCTCGGTTCGTCCCTCCCGGCGGCGTACTCGAACGCCGCAAGTATGCCGGCGCCGAGGAGCGAAGCGATGCTCGCCGACCAGAAGACGAGCCCCCACCCGGGCATGAGCGCCGTGAGCATCGCCATCGCTCCGCCCATCAATGTCGCCCCGACGACGAGCCTGCGTCGCACCGAGACCTTGCGCAAGGTTGCCTCTTCCCGATCGACCGTCGATTCCGGCTTCGGAGCAGCGGTTCTCATGAGTCGATGAGCAGGCGGACACCGACCTTCGTGACCGTATCGTGTGTTTTCGCAGCCAACGCCATGAGGGCTGCGGCCACCGCAAGGGCAGCACCCTCGAGCACTTTCAGGCCGCGATGGCGGCGAATGAGGGCGTCGATCGAGCCGAATGCTCGTCCTTTGCGGGCAAGGGCGAGGATGTCGATCGCTGCTCGAACCCCGCCTGGAAGCGTCTCCGGCACCCGCAACTCGATCAGGCCTCGTTCGAGTTCGGGGTCGGTGAACCACCCGTCGAGTTCGCCCAGCGCGACCCCGATGACGTTGGCGACTGACGGCTCGTCAGGGTCGGATGGCTCGGGCTGCACGCCCCACACCAGTGACTCGGCCAGCAACTGCTCGTCGTCGCCGATCGCTCCGGCGGCCAGGAGTAGGACGACGCACGCGCGTTCCCGGCGCTCACCGATCGGCGTCGAGAGCTCGAGGTTACGGCGCTCGACGGCGCGATCGAGAGCGGCTTGCAGCGTCGCCAGATCCAGCTCGTCGGTGTTCTCGATGTCGATATCTTCCGCTGCGAGCAGCGGGGCGAGCTCTCGCATCAGCTGGTCCGCCATCCCGGGCCTGTGCATCACGTCGGCTTCGGCCATCGCCTTCGCGGCGTCAGGGTTGTCGAATGGGCTCTGCATGCGCCAACGCTAACGGGTGACACTCCAATATGCATCTCTTTGGCCTTCGCGTGATTTCCCCACGCCTTGCCGGCGGCAACTCACGACGAGGCGTTCTCCGTCCCGGGAATACACCAGCCACTCCAGCGTTGAACTTGAGCGAACACCACTCAACTTCAACCAGGAGGCCAGGTGCCCAACGACTTCGACCCCGAGGCCGGCGCGAGCTCGTTCGACGAGTTCCTCGCCCGCTACCTCGAGGGTGAGCGCGCCCGCTCGGCTCGGTCGATCGACCTTAGCCGATTCCTGAGCGCGCGCACCCAGAGCATTCTGCAGCGTGCCGGACGGTTCGCCCTCGAACGAGGACAGACGGAGCTCGATGCGCTGCACATCCTTCGCGTGATCGTCGAGGACGACTCCGTCCAGCAGGCGATCCAGCGCGTCGGTGCGAGCCCCGAGCGCATCATCACCGCGACCGAGGCCCGCCTGCCGCAGGCGACCGAGGCCCCGGTTGACCTGAACGCGGCGACCATCACCCCGAGCGCATCGCGCGCGCTGTTCCACAGCTACCAGGTCGCACGGAGCGCGGGTTCGACGTACATCGACCCCGAGCACCTCTTCTTCGCGCTCGTCCTCGGTCAGGACGCCCCCGCCGGGCAGGTCCTCGCGCGCGCCGGCGTCACCGCCGAGGCGCTCACACAGGGCATGCGCGAGACGGTCGAGACCGAGGGCACTCCGGGCTTCCAGAGCGAGACGGATGCCTCGAACGGCGCCGCCGGCCAGTCCAGCACCCCCATGCTCGACAAGTTCGGCACCGACCTCACCGCACGCGCGGAGGCCGGCGAGCTCGACCCGGTCATCGGCCGGGTCGACGAGATCGAGCAGACCATCGAGATCCTCAGCCGCCGCACCAAGAACAACCCGGTGCTGGTCGGCGAGGCGGGCGTCGGCAAGACCGCGATCGTCGAGGGCCTCGCCCGCGCGATCGTCGACGAGAGCGTCCCCGAAGCACTCCTCCACAAGCGCGTCATCGCACTCGACCTCCCCGCAATGCTCGCCGGCACCCGCTACCGCGGCGACTTCGAGGAACGATTGACGAAGACCATGGAAGAGATCGCCGCCCACAAGGGCGAGCTGATCATCTTCATCGACGAGGTGCACACCGTCGTCGGCGCCGGAGGCGGCGGAGAAGGGGGGATGGATGCGGGCAACATCCTGAAGCCGCGCCTCGCGCGCGGTGACCTCCACCTGGTCGGTGCGACCACCCTCAACGAGTACCGCCGGATCGAGAAGGACCCGGCGCTCGAGCGCCGCTTCCAGCCGGTGAAGGTGGGCGAGCCGTCCATCGAGGACTCCGTGCTCATCCTCCAGGGCCTCAAGTCCGCCTACGAGGAGCACCACGGCGTCAGCTACACCGACGCCGCGCTTCGCGCCTCCGTCGAGCTGAGCGCTCGCTACCTGAGCGACCGCGTGCTGCCCGACAAGGCGATCGACCTGATCGACCAGGCCGGCGCGCGCCTGCGGCTGCGCCTGGGCGTGAAGGTGGATGTCTCGGAGCTGATCGAACGGCTCGCGACCCTCGAGGCCGACAAGAACGCCGCCGTCACGGCCGAGCACTACGAAGAGGCGTCGCGCATCCGCGACGAGATCGGCAAGGTGCAGGCCAAGCTCGACGCCGCTACCGCCGCTGGTCGGGTAGCGACGAAGGAGCGTATCGAGACCGGGAACGGTGGTCGCGATTCGGTCGCTGGCGCTCCCTACTCGACCAACGAGCAGAGCACCGTCATCGACGAGGCCGAGATCGCCGCGGTGATCTCGCGCGCGACCGGCATCCCGGTCAACCGCCTCACCGAGGGGGAGCGCGAGCGTCTCGCCGAGCTCGAGTCCGAGCTGCATGCCCGGGTCATCGGGCAGGACGACGCCGTGACCGCCGTCGCCAAGGCTGTGCGCCGAAACCGCACGGGCATGGGTGATGCGAAGCGTCCGGTCGGCTCGTTCCTGTTCCTCGGCCCGACGGGCGTCGGCAAGACCGAGCTCGCCCGCTCGCTCGCCGACCGCCTGTTCGACGACGAGAACGCCGTGATCCGGTTCGACATGTCCGAGTTCGGCGAGCGGCACACCGTGTCGCGCCTCGTCGGCGCCCCTCCCGGCTACGTCGGCTACGACGAGGCCGGGCAGCTCACCGAGCGCGTTCGCCGCAACCCGTACTCGATCGTGCTGTTCGACGAGATCGAGAAGGCGCACCCCGACGTCTTCAACCTGCTGCTGCAGGTCCTCGACGACGGGCGGCTCACCGACGGGCAGGGTCGCACGGTCGACTTCCGCAACACGGTCGTCATCATGACCTCGAACCTCGGTTCGGAGTTCCTCGCCTCACGTTCCGGTGCGCTCGGCTTCGTCGCGTCATCGGATGCCTCGGCCAACGGCTTCTCGTCGCAGGACGACGTGCGCCAGCGCGTCATGGGCAAGCTGCGCGAGGCCATGCGCCCCGAGTTCCTGAACCGCATCGACGAGATCGTGCTGTTCAAGAAGCTCACGCAGGACGAGATCGCGGAGATCGTCACGCTCATGCTGGGTGCGACGGTCACGCGGCTCGCGACGCGCGAGGTGTCGATGGATGTCTCGCCCGCCGCCGTCGCCTGGATCGCCGAGCACGGGTACGAGCCCGAGTTCGGTGCGCGGCCCCTGCGCCGCCTCATCCAGCGCGAGGTCGACGACCGCATCGCGGACCTGTTCGTGAGCGGCGACCTCGGCGACGGTGAGGGCGTGCGCGTCGACGCCGTCAACGGAGTGCTCGCGGTCACGCCCGTGCCCCGCGCCGAGCTGACCGCGCCGCTCGCGGCGTAACCCCGGGGCATCCGCCCCGGCCGCGCGCCGCGCGCCGCGCGCCCACCCCCCCGCCGACCCGATCGGCTCGAAGGCCCGGATCTCCCAGGAGGTCCGGGCCTTCGCCATGCCCGAGGCATCCGTTCACTGGGTGTGTTGGAAGTCCGAAAGTGGGTTGCCGGGCCGCCCTGCACCGCCTCCAACCCACTTTCGGACTTCCAACCCGCGTTCCACCACTGCTGGCGTTCACGCTCAGGGAGAAACTCATCTGCGCGTTCCTGCGCATGGGGCGCGGCGTCAGTTTCGCGGCGATCGCGCACGGACTCGCCATCTTCCTGCTGAGCTGCGGACTGATCTGAGCCGCGTGCGGCCCCGCCCGCGGCTACTCGTCCTCGCCGAAGAGGCCGCCGTCGAGCAGCCAGTGGTAGCGCAGCCGCAGCGCGCGCTCGGTGCTCGCGAGCAGCGTACCGACCAGCAGCGTGATGTTCAGCCACGGCGGCAGGTGGATCGGGCTCTCGAACGTGCCGAGGTTCTCGGCGATCGGCGGGATGCTCGTGACGGTCTCGAGGATCTGCGGCACGCCGAGCACGACGCCGACGACGAGCACGACCCAGGACAGGGCGCCCAGCGCACGACTCGCACCCGGGTTCGCTCGGTGCAGTTGCGCCCGCCGGCCCTCGGCCGACGCCGGGTCGGGCATGAGCTGCCGTTCGCGTCCGTCGTCGGTCACGTAGTGGCACCGCCGCAGACCGTACCCGCTCGTGACGACCTCGATTCGGCCGCCCGGGATCGTGAACTCCGCGGGCAGCTTGGAGCGGGCCTGGTTCACGCCGTTGAGATACAGCTGCGCGTACACCTCGCCGTTGTCGTCGCCGGCGTGCCGGATGTCGACGGACCAGGTCTCGGGCGATCCATCCGGCCCGACGAGGGGGAGATGAAACAGCGAGCGCGAGAACGGCTGCCACCAGCGGTACCGCTGCAGCGCATGCCCGTCGCCGGGCTTCGCCCGCTTCGCGCGTCGCATCTTCCTCCCGAACCTCTCGCACGACCCTATCGACGGGTGCCCCGCCCGTCTTCGAACTCCCACGGAATGTGGAGGCTCTGCGCCGTATGGCCTTGACTTCATCACACGACGAGCGTTGGCTGTCGGGATGCCGGACCACGAACACCATCCGGAGGCGACGACTGCGCCACATCCGCGCGAGCGGGTCAGCACGCCGTGGTGGTACTACCTCAGCACGGGTGCGACCATGAGCGCCGCGGTGATCGTGCTCTTCCTGGTCCCGGGGATCGTGGGCTCGCTGGCGGTTCTGGTCATGATCATCGTCAACGCGCTCCTTCAAGAGTTGCGGCGCCGGATCTCCGGTGACCCGCCGCCCGCGTTCCGCAGCCGCGCACTGCTGTACACCGTGAGCGGCATCGTGCTGGTCTTGGGAACGCTGGCGCTCGGCTGGTATCTCGTATTCACCCTGGGGATCACCTCGTTCGCCTGGGTCATGGGCGCGGCGGTCTTCGCGGTCATCTTCGTACTGGGATGGCTCGGCGATCGCGCAGGCGCGTCGGCCCGCGCGGCGGATCGCTGAGCGCGGGCGCGCGACCTACGCGGGGTCGTCGGTCGCTGGGGGCGCGGAGCGCCCCGGTGCAGGAGGGATCAGCCCGTGCTTGTGCAGCGCATGCACGAAGGCGAGACGGGCTGCGAGGTAGACGAGTCCGAAGATCGCGGCCCCGATCACGGCCCAGTACAGCAGGACGATGAGCAGGTGAGGTCCAGGGAACGCGATCACGAGTGCCTTTCGAGTCGGGGTCTCCGACATCCTGCCCGAGGCGTCCGCACAAGGAAAGATGTTGTCCGCTTCGGCGACCCATCAGGCCATCGGTCCGCGACGTGTCTCGTCGTCCGCGTTCGGGCGAGGCCCGATTGACGCGTGTCGGCTTGCGTGTTCGGATGGCCTGATGGGAAGCGGACTGGCGTGGCTCGTCATCGGTGCGGGCTTCGTCGCGTCGATGTGGTCGATGCGGATGCTGCTCGAGGCGAACGCCGACTGTCTCATCCCGTACCTCGCTCGCCCCGAACGCCTCCCAGGCTGGTCGATTGCGCTTCGCAGCATCGGGGCCGGACTGGTGGTGTTCGGCGTCGGCACGCTGGCGCTCGACATCGGGATGTGGAGCGTGGCGATCGTCGTGCTCGCAACACTCCCACCCCTGGTGTGGATGCACCGCCACAATCGCAGGCTCGAGCGGAGGCAGCGCCAGGACGACACCGCCTGAGCGCACCGTCCGCGCCGAAAGAGGTCGGCTGAGCACGGCGTGATCAGCTCGGGCTCCGTGCGTGTGTGCTAATATAATACAATGCCAACTCGTTTATTCCTTCAGCGTGCGCGCGATGCGGCCCGCCGGCTCGGCCGTTCCGCCAGCTGTGCGCTGCTGGCCGGCGCGCTGTCGATCGGGATCGTGCACGGCTCGACCGGTACGGCGCTCGCCCAGGCCGTCGAAAACCTGCGTGACGAGCGTCGAAAGTCCGTCGAGACCCCCGTTCGCATCGATGCCGGCAACGGGATCGTGCTGCACGTCGGTGGCTCGCTGGGCGGCGCCCAGGTCGAGAGCGGTCACGCCGGGATCACCTGGGACAGCACGGTGGCGAACGTCACGCGCGCGGCCTTCTTCGGGCCGGGTTGGACGTGGGGTACGCCGTACCTGCAGCGCGAGGCGGGTCTCGACCGCCTCTATGTACCGGGCCATGGCCTCCACCAAGTCGACCCGGAATCGCCGTCAGGCGTCTCCGGAGATCTCACCGACATCGTGTTCACCCGCGAGGCCGGTACCGTGCCGGCTCGCGGCGATGGGCAGGTGCCGGCGCGCCCCTACATCGCGACGCTGCGCTCGCTCGCCACCGGCGCGGTCGACTACTTCGACGACGCCGGCAACGTCATCACCACCATCGACGAAACCGGCGACCGCACCGACCGCGCATTCGAGCGGTTCTGGGATGGGCCGGAGGCCGACCACCTCCGATCGGTGACCGACCCGGCCGGGCAGGTCACGACGATCGACTACGAGTCCTACACCCGGGTCACGCACCCCGACGGTGCCGAGGCCAGGTTCGAGCTGATCGACTGGGGCTACCCGCCAGCAGTGGGGCGGATCTACGCCATGAACGCGGCGGGCGACGAGGGGTTCATCGACGCGTTCGCCTACCGGATCGAACCCGACGCCACGCCGCTCCTCGCCGTGGTCGAGTACTCCAACACCACCGGAACGACCTCAGGACTGGCACACATCGCCTGGTCCGATGCTCAATCCGGCGTCGTCGACCGGGTCTCCCTCGGCGATCGCGTGGTGTACGAGCGCCCTGACGCGCGCCCGTAGACCGCGTCGGCGGGGCGTGCCAGGCTGGGCGCATGCCTGAGTCGCCTGAGGTGCAAGCGCTCGCGGACGAGCTCGACGAGCGGCTCGCGGGCCGTGCGGTGCGCGAGGTCGACGTGCTCGAGTTCCGTGTGAACAAGACGCGGGCGCGGCCGATCGGCTCGATCGTCGGGGAACGCGTGCTCGGGGTGAGCCGCCACGGCAAGCTGCTCGACCTCGCGCTCGACGGCTCCGACCACCTGGTCGTCTCCCTCGGCCGGCACGGCTGGGCGCGCTGGGCGGGCGAGGCCACCGACGAGGTCGCCACCGATCCAGACGAGACGGATGCCTCGGGGCCGGTCACGCTCGCGACCATCGCGTTCGACGAGGGACCGGCCCTCGAGCTCACCGATGCGGGCGACTGGGTCTCGCTCGGCGGCTGGGTCGTCGATGAGCCGACCGAGGTCGCGGCCGTCGCGAAGCTCGGGCCCGACCCGGTGTCGCCGCGCTTCTCGCGCGCCGAGTTCGATCACGCCTTCGTCGGCCGGCGCAAGCAGGTGAAAGCCGTGCTGCAGGAGCAGGAGTCGCTCGCCGGCATCGGCAACGCGTACTCCGACGAGATCCTGTTCGCCGCGCAGATCTCGCCGGTCGCGCACGCGTCGTCGCTTTCGGCCGACGAGCTCGACCGTCTCTTCGCCGCCGTCGTCGACCTCATGCGCCGCGCGACCGAGGCCCGCCGCGGCGTGCCGATCGCCGAGCTGAAGGCCGCGAAGACCGCAGCCATGCGTGTGCACGGCCGTGCGGGCGAGCCGTGCCCCGTCTGCGGCGGAACGATCCACTCGTTCTCGTTCGCGAGCACGACCGCCGAATACTGTCCCTCGTGTCAGACCGACGGCGAGCTCCTACCCCTCCGCGACGGCTAACGGTCGGTACCGTCGTCCCCGTCGTCGGCTTCGCTCGTACGCGCCCGGCCCTCCGACGCGACCCCGACCGGCGACCCCACACCACCGGCATGGTCGGCCGCGGCCTGCGCCTCGGCGTCGGAGCCGTACGTCTCGTCGGTCTCCTCGATCGTCGGCTGCTCGGTGTCGTCGGGCATGCCGCTCGCCGCGTTCTGATCACTCATGAGCCGAGGCTACGTCCGCGCGTCGTGCCATCGGAGGGGGTTGCGCCGGGCGCGAGCGGGCCGAGCGGTCACCCGGACGGCGGGCGGAAGATCTTTCCGCTCCTAGGCTGAATCGCGAACCATTCGCCCGTCGTTCCATCGCGGCGGGCCATGACGACGTTCGGGTTCGGCCCGGCGGACGCGCGCTGCGCGCGCTCCTCGGCCTCGGCCCGCGCGGCGGCGGCCCGCGCCTCGAATGCCGCCGAGGCATCCGGATTCGTCGGCGGCTCGGTCGATCGATAGCGCACCTTGCGCGACCCGGCCCACGCCATCGGATCGTCCGGCCGGCTCGTGTACTCGACCGTGAACGCGGAACCGAGCTCGTCGCCCACGCGCTCGACGAGCTCGGGAAGCTCGGCCGCGAGCTGGGCCGGCAGGTCGGGCGACTGCCACCGCTGGTCGACCCGGAGGCCCTCGTCGTGGCGCCGGCCCCAGGCGCGGAGCGCCTCGGTCAGCTCGGGGCTGAGACGGGCTTCGTCGTACGGCACCGGGTCGGGGAACCACAGGACGGTGTCCGTGTAGTCGTAGAACAGGCGCACGATCTCCTGCTCGTACCGCGAGTAGTCCTCCACGCCGAGAGCCTACGACGTCGCGCTCCGTGGCTGCAGGACTATCGGCGGCGGCGCGGTCGCGGCCGGAACATCTCGCCGGTGCGATTCCCGAACGTGAACGGACCACCGACGCCGCCCTGGCCGAGCATCTCCGCGGCGTCGGGCGTCGCCGCCCACGCGGCGTCGTCGGCAAGCTCCGCGTGACGTGCGCGTGCGGCGGCGGCCCGAGCCTCGAATGCCGCCGAGGCATCCGGATTCATCGCCGGCTGCGACGACCGGTACCGAGCGGTGCGCGACCGACGCCACGGGAACCGTCGGCGCCGAGGCGAGCCGTACTCGACCTCGAACGCCGAGCCGAGCTCGTCGCCGACGCGAGCCGCGAGTGCGGCGGGGTTCGCGTGCGGGTCGCGCAACGCCGCGGCCAGCTCGGCCGAGAACGCGGCCTCCTCGGGCTCGACCGGGTCCGGAAACCAGACCTCGGTGGCGCCGTCGTCGCGGACGAGCCGCACGGTCTCGAGTTCGTACCGGGCGTAATCAGCCATTCCGCGAGGCTAGACGTGTCTGCGATCTGCGAGGAGGGGGCGCGGAGATGCCGGATGCGCGGTACGCGCGCCCGGGCAAAGCGCGTGAATCAGCTAGAGCTATACTCGGTGCATGTCCGATCTAATCCGTACGACCCGTGAGCGCACTGGGCTCACCGGCGCCGACCTCGCAGCGCGGCTTGGGATCACGGCGGGCGCCGTCTCGCAGATGGAGCGGTCCGAGCGCGACGGCACCGTCAAACTCGAGACTCTCGATCGAGCCCTCGCCGCGATGGGGTGCCGGCTCGCGCTGACCGCGCGTCCGAGCTCGCCGTTCGCCGAATTCCTGCCTGACGCGGTCACGGATCGGATGAACGCGGCGCTCGACGAGCGCGATGGGAGCTATGCGCTCAGGCTCCTCACTCACGCGGCGTCGGTCGTGCGGCAGCATTCCGACGAGTTCAGTGACGCGGATCTCGCAACCCGTGCGTCGAGCCTCAAAGATCCGCGGTGGGAGCAGTTGTTCCAAGCGGTGTACGGCGATGCCATCCCCGCGGCGCGACGGCCCGCGTGGGCCGCGCCCAGCAAGCTGAGCCGTCGCTGGTACGTCTCACGTTTCGCTCCGCTGCGCGAGCGAGCCAAGCGCACCACGCCGCCGCGCCTGCGTGCTTTGAACATCTTCCTCGACGAGCGTTCCCTCTCGACCGCATGAACCGGCCCTTCGACGCGCATACCGTTCGGGCGCTCCTGGACGAACTGGTCCGACGGCTCGGTGAACGGGGTGTTCGCGGGGGTATCCGCATTGCCGGCGGCGCGGCCATGCTGCTGCGCTTCCCGAACGACCCCGCGGTGCGCGTGACCAGAGACATCGATGCACTCGTCGAACCCGCGGACGAGGTACTCGCGGTCGTTGCCGAGATGGCTGACGAGCTCGGTTTGCTGCCCGGCTGGCTCAACTCGGCCGGCTCGGGCTGGTTCCGCGTGGACGTGGCTGCCTCCGATGACGAGGTCCATGTCGCTGTCGCAACCGCACGAGAACTCGTGGCGATGAAGCTCGCCGCGGGTCGCGACAAGGATTTCGCGGATCTGGTCGTCCTCGCCCGGCATCTCGGCATCACCCACCCAGAAGAGCTCGTCCGTATCGCATATGACGTCTACGGAAACGACGCGGTGGAGCTCCCGGACGGTCGTGACTCCTACCTCTGGTACGCGGAGAGCGTGATCGCTGAGGTGAACCGAGCGAACTGAGAGTCACGGGCGACCGGCCCGGCCCTCATGGGAGGAGAGCCGGGCCGGTCGCCGGATGTCGCGCCGGGGCGCAGGGTCAGCGCTTCGCAACGAGGCGGATGCCGGCGACGATGAGCGGGGCGTAGCAGAGGGTCGCGGCGACGACGCCGACGGGGCCGCCGAGGACGGCGGGCAGGATCCAGGGCAGGAAGGCGACGGGTGCGATCCACCACGAGATCGCCCTGGCGCGGGCGAGACCGAGTGAGAGGCCCGCGATGCCGAGGATGCCGCACGCCATGCCCGAGTACTGCCAGATCGCGACGGATGCCTCCTTCGCGGCCGCATCGACCGCGGCGGCGCTCTCGATCGGCAGGAAGTTGCCCATGCTCACGAGGAACCAGTCTGAGAGCAACAACCCCGACATCTGGATCGCACCGAACGCGAGCACGACCGACGCGATCGACATCCATACCCGGCCGCGTCGACCGCGCACGAGGCCGAGTGCCGCGATCGCGCCGAACGCGAGCGCAACCCACCCGTAGTGCAGGAAGTTCGCCGACGCGAGGCTCAGCGCCGGATCCGCCGCGAGCGAGGCGATGTAGCCCTCGTTCCCGGGCGCGGTCTGCTGCGGCGAGGTGAGCATGCCGCCGGCGAACAGCAGCGGCGCCGCGATGAGGCCGAGGCCGCCGAGGCGCTGCAGCCGATTGGGTCGCACCGGTCCGAGGTCGCCGCCGCGCTTCGCGCGAGGTGCCGCCGAGGCATCCGCCGCCTTGCCGCGCACCGCGAGCACCGGCACGCCCTCGCGGGGGCGCGGGGCCGCGACGGGCGTGCTGGCTTCGGTCACCATGCTGGGGTCGAAGAGGTTCATGATCTGGCCTTCCTGTGTGTGGGCGGCCGCTCTTCGGCCGTGATCCCAGATTCCCGGGGGCGTGCCCCGGGCCCACAGGGAGCGCCGTCCCGCGGATGTCCCGACCACCGCCCGGGACATCCGGCGTGATCCGATGCGTCGGCTCGACTCCTGGCGCTAGGCCCCCGCTGCCCTGCTGACCGCGCCCGCGCCGACCGTCAGCGCCAGGCACGACCGTCGTCGCTGGCGCAGACCGTACGAGCCGGCGCGGCAGCGCACCCGGTCGAGCCGGACGCAGGCAGACGGCAGCTACCCGCGCCCGAGGCCCGCATCGCGGGCGCGCACGATCGCCTCGGCGCGGTCGGCGACCTGCAGCTTCGCGAAGATGTTCGACACGTTATTGCGCACGGTCTTCGGCGAGAGGAACAGCGCCTGCGCGATCTGCGGGTTCGACCGCCCCGCCGCGAGGAGGTCGAGCACCTCGCGCTCGCGCGCGGTCAGCTGCGGGAACACCTCGGCGGGCGAGTTCGCGGGCCCTGCGGCGAAGAACGCCGCAACGCGCTGCGCGATCGCGGCGCCGAACACGAGCTCACCGCCCGCGACGGCCCGGATCGCGCGCAGGATCTCGTGCTGGCTCGCGCCCTTCACGAGGTACCCGCGCGCCCCGGCCCGCATTGCCGCGAACACGGTCTCATCGTCCTCCGACATCGTGAGCACGACGACGGCGAGATGCGGATGCCTCGTCACGAGCTCGCGCGTCGCGGCGATGCCGTCGAGGTTCGGCATCTGCACGTCCATCACGACGACGTCGAGCTCGTGCTGGTCGATCGCGCGCAGCGCCTCCTCGCCGTCGGCAGCGGTGCCCGCGACCGCGACCTCACCCGTCGAGTCGAGCAGCATCGACAACCCGTCGCGGTAGACGGGGTGATCGTCGACGAGCAGCACCCGGATCGGCTCAGTCTCGGACATCGGCGGTCGCCTCCTCGGCGTCGGGATCGGGATCAAGGCCGGTGAGTACGGATGTCTCGGCCGGCACGGATGTCACGGTCGGCACGGATGCCTCGGCCGGGACGGATGCCTCGGGCGGGACGGATGCTTCGGTCGGCACGGATGCCTCGGCCGGGACGGATGTCTCGGGCGCGACGTCGTCCGCCGCCGCGATCGGCAGCAGTGCGACGACCAGCGTGCCGGCCCGCTCCGCGTTGGAAATCGAAAAGTGGGTTGGAGACGCGGAGGGCGGAGCTCCAACCCACTTTTCGTCTTCCATCACACGTTCGTGCGCCATCGCGTCGGCGGGGCCGGCGGGGCCGGCGGGGCCGGCGGGGCGGGCGGCGACGATCGACAGGGTGCCACCGAGCTCCTCGGCGCGCTCGCGCATCGACCGCAGCCCGACGCCGCGCGTCACATCGGCCGGGATGCCGTGGCCGTCGTCGACGACTTCGACGCGGAGCATCCGCTGACCGTGAGGCCCGCCCTGGGCCCGGGCTACCTGCCATGCGCCGGACTCGCCACGCGGCGCCGCCACTCCGCCGGCTCCCTCGGAGCCACGGCGCACGTCACCCGGCGTCTCGTCTCGGCCGGCCGTCGGCGCTTCAGGGTCCGATGGCGTGCCGGCTCGCGTCACGTCCACGCGTCGAGACCGAGGCATCCGCCCCGAATGGATCCGCCCCGAATCCATCCGCCCCGGATCGACCCGCCCAGGCCCGACCGAAAGCCGCACGCGCACCCGTGTCGCGCCCGCATGCTTGCGTGCGTTCGCGATCGCCTCGGCGGCGATGCGGTACGCGGCGACCTCGGCGGCCGCCGGCAGGTCGCGCGGCAGCGCGGCCTCGACCGAGACGGAGACACCACCGCCGGACAGGCGTTCGCCGAGCTGCTCGACGGCCCGCGCGAGCCCGAGGTCGTCGAGCGCCGGCGGCCGCAGGTCGTGCGCGATGCGTCGGATCTCGGCGATCACCTCGGTCTGCTCGTCGATCGCGGCGTCGAGCAGTTCGAGCGAGCGTGCGGGCTCGCGCGAGACGAGATTGCGGGACGTCTCGAGCCGCAGCTTCACACCCGCGAGCAGCGGCCCGAGGCCGTCGTGCAGGTCGCGGCGGAGCCGCGAACGCTCCGCCTCGCGGGCGAGCACGAGGCGTTCGCGGATCTCCTGCAGTTCGCGGCCGAGCTCGGCGTTGCGGATCGCGGCGGCCGCGAACTGCACGAGGTCGCCGAGGAGCTGCTGGTCGCGCGCCGAGACGACGGGCCGGCGGCCGGACTCCATCTCGATGCGCCCGATCGTCTCGCCGGCGTAGTCGATCGGGAAGACCACGAGGTCGGCGACGCGCGCGCCCGACTCCGCGGCGAGCATGCTGGCGTCGGTCGTGCGCCCGGTCTCGGCCGCCAGTCCGCCGGCGCGGGGCACGCCGGCCTCGGCGCCGTCGACGCCCGCGCGCGCGAGCTCGACCCGCACGAACCGCGCGCCGAACGCGTCGGCGATCGCGTCGGCGAGCGCCGCGACCCGTCCGGCGCCGTCGGGGGCTGCCTCGAGTCGCCTCCCGAGCGAGGACACCACGTCGTACGGGTCCGCCCGGCGGCCGCTGACGAGCCGGCTCGCGAACCCGAACAGGCGGCCGCGGAGCGGCGCGTACGCCACGGTCACGACGATCACCGCGAGCAGCATGGCCACCCGGTCGTCGATCGCGCTGCCGATCGCGAGGACGAGCAGCACGTCGACCGCGACGATCGCCGCGACGAGCACGGCGTAGACCAGCGTCCACGACAGCAACCGGTCGATCGCGTACAGCCGGTACCTGGTCACGGCGACCACGACGGATGACGCGATGAGTCCCTGCGTGACCGCGAGCAGCACGTCGACGACCTGGGTCGGCACGAACGGGAAGATCGCGAGCGCGGCGACGAACACCGCGCCCGACCACAGCAGCCAGCGCAGCTGCGCGCGCTCATCGGCCGACGCCCCGAAGCGCCGGCTCACGCACACGACGAGCGCGAGCACGAGGCTCGCCATGAGGCACGGGCCCGAGGCTGCGAGCAGCGCCGTCCACGCGGCATCCGGAAGCGGCAGCGCGAGCGACCACCCGCCGAACACCTGGAGCAGCTCGGCACGCGCGGGCTCGTCCTCAACGAGCGCCGACGGCGGCGAGAACATGAACGCGACCGGCATGACGAGCCCCAGCGCGATCGCCGCGATCGACACGACGCGCCAGCCGCCGCGTCGCAGCCGACCGTCGGGGAAGAGCACCAGCAGCAGGGTCACGGGCAGGATCAGCACGGACCCGGCCCGGGTGAAGAACCAGAACGCGGGCGCCGCCCACCACGCGTCGCGGTCGGTGAACCACGCCAGGTTCACGGCCGCCGACGCGAGCCCGTCGACGACCCACAGCGCGCCGAAGCCCGCGAGGACGACGGCGATCGGATGCCACGGCAGCCGCCACAGCAGAAGGCACCCGGGGATCAGCAGCGCGAGCCCGGGCAGCACACCCGACCACCCCGCCGACATCGGCGGCTCGGAATACGTTGGCAGCACGGCGAGGTCGATCGCGATCGCGACGACGCCCGCGACCAGCGCGACGCCGGCGACGACGAGCGCCGCGACCCGGCTCGAGGTGCGGCGCGCGTCGGGTGACATGCGCTCATGCTGGCAGCAGGGATGTCCCGTTGTCACGGGACCACGGTCCCGTCTGCGTCGCACGCCTTCCGCGAGGTCTCGCACGGCCCCGCCCTAGACGTGACCGCCGCATCTCCGCTTCGATGGGGGAGTGGCCCCCATCGACTCGACCCTGCTCGCCATCCCCGCCGGCGCGGAGGACGTGACCGTCGTGCGTGCCATCGACGGCCTGAGCTACATCGACCCCGACGATCCGGCGATGCCGTCGTACCGGGTCATCGCGAACAACCGGCAGCCCGTCGCGCTGCGCGACATGATGATCAAGCCCGTGCGTACGGGCTACATCGGCGCCGATCAGCCCAAGCCCGACCCGGCGCTCGTCCCGCCGTCGGGCGCCGAGGCGGTGCCCGACGTCGACGTGACGGTCGTGTATCTGCCGGTCCGCGACGGGGTCGCGTGCGCCCGGGTGTACCGGCCGCAGGCGGCGGCGCCGGAGGCATCCCTGCCCGTGATCCTCTACGTGCACGGCGGCGGGTTCACGGTCGGCTCGAGCGACGACACCGACTATCTGACACGCCGGCTCGCGCGCGACAACGGCGCGCTCGTGGTGTCGGCCGACTACCGGCTCGCGCCCGAGTACCCGTTCCCGACGCCGCTCGACGATGTCGTCGACGTCTACCGGTTCCTGACGACGGATGCCTCCCGCCTGGGCGGCGACGCCGCCCGCATCGCGGTGGCCGGGGACTCGGCGGGGTCGAACTATGCCGCGGTGATCCCGCTCGTCGCGCGCGAGCGCGGGCTGCCCGCGCCGAGCGCGGTCGTCATGCTGGGCGCGTTCGTGGACTTCGTGCAGGAGCGGTGGGACTCGTTCCAGCGGCTCGCGCCCCGCGGCATCGTGTACGACAGCGCGTTCTTCGGATTCATCCGCAGCGCCTACCTGCCGACCACGCCCTGGACCGAGCCGCTCGCGAGCCCGATCTACGCCGACCTGTCGGCCTACCCGCCGGCGTACCTGACGGCGGGCACGCACGATCCGATCGTCGACTCGGCGAAGGCGTTCGTCGAGCTGCTCGACGGCCATGGCCTGCCCGCCGTCGGCTACTGGCCCGAGGGCATGCCGCACGGGTACTACTTCTTCCCTGGCGTGCACGCCGAGGGTGACACGGCGTACGGGCAGGTGCGCGCTTTCCTCGGTCGACACCTGTAGCGAGTGCCGTCGCCGGTCGTCGGCACGCGCAGGCGACACACCGGGCGGATACCCCGGGCGGGCGGTGTGTCGTGCGGTGCTGCCGACGACTGGTGACGGAGTCGTGCCGTGCTCAGAGCGCGTACGGGCTCGCCGCGACGGCGGCCCGCACCTCTTCCTCGACGAGGTCCGCGTTCAGCATGGCGCCGGCCATACTGCCGGCCGACAGGGCATAGGGCACGGAGGAGCGGCCGTCGGTGAGGTTGCCGGCGGCCGAGAGGCCGGGCACGCTCGTGCGGCCCATCGCGTCGACCTGCACCCAGTCGACGCCGTCGGGCCCGGTGGCGAAGTCGGCGCCGAGCGCGCGGGCGAGGGCGTCGTTCGGCTCGGGGGTGGGGCTGACGAAGATCACGTCGGCGTCGAGCTCGCGGCCATCGGCGAGCCGGATGCCTCGCACCGCACCCGTCCCGTCGGCGAGGACGCGGTCGACCGGCCGGTCCTCGACCGCGACGCCACGCGCGACCAGCCCCTGCCGCGCCTCCGGCGCGAGCTCGAACCCGTGCGCGAAGAACGTCACGTTCGCGGAGAGCTGGCGCAGCAGCTGGGTCGCGTGCACGTAGGCGGGCGTGGTCGCGAGTACCGCGATGCGACGGTCCCGCTGCTCCCAGCCGTCGCAGTAGGGGCAGAGGAACGCGCCGCGCCCCCACTGCTCGGCGAGGCCGGGCACGTCGGGGAGGGCGTCGCGCAGGCCGGTCGCGAGGAGCATCCGTCGCCCCTCGTGCCGCTCGCCGTCGGCGAGCGTGACCGTGAAGCCGCGCTCGAGGTCGCCGGCCGCCTCGACGATCTCGCCCGACCGGATCACCACGCCGTCGTAGCGGCCGAGCTCGGCGCGGCCGGCCTCGAGCAGGTCGAGCGGCGACGTGTGGTCGCGGCCGAGCACGCCGTGCATGTGCCCGGCGAATCGGTTCCGCGGCGCGCCCTCGTCGATGACGAGCACGCGCCGGCGCGAACGCCCGAGCATGAGAGCGGCGCTGAGGCCGGCGCTGCCGCCGCCGGCGATGATGACGTCCCAGGTGGTGTGCTGCATGATCCGATCGTGCCTCGGCGTACCATGAAACGGCAAGCAGCTTTGCCGGAACAGCAACGAACGGATGCCCCATGGCCGACGCCGACCCGTCCACCTCCGACCCGTCGAACCCGCCCGACCCGTCCGTCGCCGAGCTCGACCGCATGCTCGACGGTGTCGCGCCGAGGTTGCGGGCGCTGCGCGCCCGGCGCGACCTCACCCTCGCCGAGCTGTCCGCACAGACGGGTATCTCGGTGAGCACGCTCTCGCGCCTCGAGTCCGGCGGGCGCCGCCCGACCCTGGATCTGCTCGTCCGGCTCGCGGCGGTGTATCGCGCGAGCCTCGACGACCTCGTGGGGGCGCCGCAGATCGCCGATCCGCGCATCCACCCCAAGGCGATCTATCGCAATGGTCGCGCGATGATCCCGCTCACGCGGAGCAACCCCGACCTGCACGCGTTCAAGATGGTGCTGCCGGGGCATCCGCCCGGCGAGCCCGTCGAGCAGCGCTCGCACGGTGGCTACGACTGGATCTACGTGCTCAGCGGGCGCGTGCGGCTCGCGCTCGGCGATGAGGAGTTCGTGCTCGAGGCCGGCGAGGCCGCCGAGTTCGACACCCGGACGCCGCACGGCACCGCGAGCGCGTCGCTCGAGCCGGCCGAGATCCTCAACCTGCTGACCCCGCAGGGGGAGCGCGTGCATGTGCGCGGCCCCGGCGTCGTGTAGCCTGTAGTGACCAGAATATGATCTCTGGTCACTACGGAAGGGTGACGGATGCCGCGACCACTCGTTCCCGAACGCCGGCGCCGCATCCTCGACGCCGCGCGTGAGCTGACCCTCACCGAGGGCTGGCCCGGCATGACCATCGCGCAGATCGCGTCGCGTGCCGGCATCGGCAAGGGCGCGGTGTATCTCGAGTTCGCCGACAAGCCTGCGATCCTCGACGCCGTGCTCCGGCGTAGCATGCGCGAATCGACGGCGGCCGTGCACGCCCGCGTCGTCGAGGCGCCCGGGCTCGTCGACCTCCCCGCGATCTACCGGTTCGGTGTCGAGGCGCTGCTGGACGATCCGCTCATGCTCGCCCTCTACGCGGGCGACGAGCGCGTGCTCGGTGCCCACGTGCAGGACGTGGCGGACGACCGCTATCCGACTCGAACGGCCTGGCTGGCGGACTACGTCGGCCAGCTGCAGCGTGCGGGCGTCATCGACCCCGCGATCGAGGCCGACGTGATCGTGCGCGTGCTGAGCGTGTTCACCGTCGGCCTCATCCACTCGGCGGGCGTGCTCGGCGCCGTGACCCCCGAGCGGCTGCGGGAGAGCGTCGAGCTGTTCGCCGGCGTCGTCGGTCGCGGGCTCGCGCCCGGCCGCCCGGCCGATGCTGCCACCGCCCGTGCCGCCCAGCTGGCGCTGATCGAGCGGCTCAGCGGGCAACTCGATGCGATGGAGGAACGATGACCGACCTGTTCGCGACCCACACCGACCTGACCGTCGCGGGCGGACCCGTACGTCTGTACCGCGGCGGCGACACCGGCCCGCCGCTGCTCCTCCTGCACGGCGCCATGCTCGACACGGCGCAGGGCGTGTGGCGAGGCGTCGCCGCCGAGCTGTCCGCCGACTCCCGCGTGCACCTCATCGACCTGCCGCGGCACGGCGGCAGCCGGCCGTGGCGCGGCGTGCTCGACGACGCGTTCTACGGACGGTTCCTAGATGAGCTGCTCGATGCGCTCGAGCTCGAGCGGGTCGCGCTGATCGGGCTGTCGCTCGGCGGCGGCGTGGCGACGAGCTACGCGCTGCGTCGCCCCGAGCGGGTGAGCGCGCTGCTCGCGGTCGGGCCGGGCGGCCTCGGCGCGAAGCGCCAGGCGCAGTTCCTCACCTGGCTCTTCATGCGCACGCCGGGGGCGCTGCGGCTGACGACGCGGTACCTCGCCCGGCGCCCCGAGGCGATCAGGAAGTCGATGACGGCGAACCTCGTCGAGGGCGAGCGTACGCGCGACTTCGACGACATCCTCAGGCTCGCCACCGAAGAGGCCGTCGCGAAGGAGCGGCACGGCGAGCTCGCGCTCGACGACTGGCAGATCCACTCGTACGGTCCGTTCTCGATGCGCCTGAACCTGCTGCCCGAGCTCCCGCGCCTCGCGGTGCCCGCACTGTGGGTGCGCGGCGACCGCGACCCCCTGGTCGGGCACGCCGAGCTCGCGGCCGCCGCCGAGGCGGCACCCGGCTCGCGGCTCGTGACGATGCCCGACGCCGGCCACATCGTCACCTACGACCGGCCCGACGAGTTCACGCGCCTCGCGCGCGAGTTCCTCACGAGCGCCCTCGACCCGCGACGATCCTGACCTCCCGCCGGTCCGAGCGCGGATGCCTCGACCGCGACGTTACCCTAGCGCTAGAGTAGCGCCATGCTGACCGACGCCGAGCTCGCGCTCATGGGCCTGCTCGCCGAGGAGCCGCGGCACGGCTACGACCTCGAACGCCTCATCCAGGAGCGCGGCGTGCGCAACTGGACCGCGATCGGCCACTCGTCGATCTACTACCTGCTGCGCAAGCTCGCCGCGCGCGGGCTCCTCGAGATCCGCGGAGCGAAACCCGCGCCGCGCACGCGCGCGACGTACCACCTCACCGAGCAGGGCGAGCGCACCATGCGCCAGGCGGCGTTGGAGGCGATCGCCATGCCCACGCCGCGACACGATCGCGTGCTCCCCGGCGTCGCCGTCACGCCGATGCTCGACCCCGACGTCGTCGTGCGCTCGCTCGGCGTGCGCCGGACGGCGCTCGAGGCCGACCTCGCCGGCATCGAGGCGGCGCAGCGCATGCTCGGCGACGTGCCCGCGCCCGCCGAGCTGCTGTTCGACTACGGCGTGAGCATGATCCGCGCCGAGCTCGGCTGGATCGAGCGGACCATCGCGGTCCTGCAACGAGCAGCGGGTGCCGACGAGACATCCGCCCACCCGGCCCCGCCCCGCGGCCCGGGCGAACCCGAAGGAGTCCCCGTGCCCGACGAGAAGTACGACGTGAAGCGCGCCCAGAAGGCGCCCTACGCCCCCTCGGCGAAGGACTTCGTCCTCGTCGATGTGCCGCCCATGCGCTATCTCGCGGTCGACGGGCACGGCGACCCGAACACCGAGCCGGCCTACGCGCGCGCGGTCGAGGCGCTCTACGGCACCGCGTACACCCTGAAGTTCCGCAGCAAGAAGGAGCTCGGCCGCGACTTCGCGGTCGCGCCGCTCGAGGGGCTCTGGCGGGCGGACGACCCCGCCGCGTTCGTCACGCGCGACAAGCGCGCGTGGAGCTGGACCATGCTCATCGCGCAGCCCGACTGGATCGACGAGCAGCTCGTGGCCGACGCCGTCGCGGCCGTGCGCGCGAAGGCGAAGGGCGAGCCGGCGAACCCCGCGCTCGACCTCGTGCGGCTCATCGAGCTGCACGAGGGCCGCTCGGCGCAGATCCTGCACCTCGGCTCGTACGACGACGAGGGGCCCACGCTCGCCCGCCTCCACGACGAGTGGATGCCCGCCCACGGCCTGACCTTCAACGGCGACCACCACGAGATCTACCTCAGCGACCCCCGTCGCACCGCGCCCGCCAGGCTCAAGACGATCCTGCGCCAGCCCGTTCGCGACGCCTGACGGCACGCTGCCGGTCGTCGTCACGATCTGCGGGTGTCATCGCGGGCGAACCCGCGAATGGTGACGGGATTCGAGCCATTCATCCGGGTGAGACGGGGTACGGTCGAGTATGGGTGCGAAGGGGCGATCCGAGGCCACCGGCCGCTGGCGGCTGCGGAGTCGGTCGCGGCGGTCGCATGAGGAGCTGCCCGCGTGGACCGTCGCGCTCGCCGAAGGCGAGGATGCGGGGTTCTTCGGTCCGGGCAGCGCCGTCTGGGCGGTCAACGGCTCGCTGCCGACGCTCGTCGCGGGCATCCGCGCGCTGCTGCTGCAGACGCTGCACCCGGGGGCGATGGCGGGCGTGCACGACTGGTCGCGGTACTCCGAGGACCCGCTCGGCCGGCTCGACGGCACGATCCGCTGGGTCGCGACGACGACGTTCGGCGACCGGCGCGCGGCGACGGCGGCGTCCGTGCACGTCGCGCGGCTGCATGAGCGGGTCGCGGGCACGTATACGGATGCCTCGGGCGCGGAGCGCCCCTACTCGGCGGGCGATCAGGAGCTGCTGCGCTGGGTGCACGACGCGTTCACGGAGGCGTTCCTCGGGGCGCACGAGGTCTGGGGCGGGACGATTCCGGGCGGCCCCGATGCGTACGTGCGGGAGTGGGCGCAGGCCGGCCGGCTCATGGGCGTGACGGATCCGCCCGAGTCCGTGGCCGAGCTGCACGCCGAGCTCGAGGAGTTCCTCGCCGAGGCGAAGGTCGACGAGCGGGTGGTGCAGGCCGTGCGCTGGTTGCGACGGCCGGGACTGCCCGGTCTCACGGGGTTCGCCTACCCGATCCTGTTCGGCGGCGCGGTCGCGTCGCTGCCCCGGAGCATCCGCTCGCTGCTGGGCCTGCGCCGCCCGTGGTGGCCCGCGATCACGCTCACGCGCCTCGCGCTCTGGATCGCGGCACGAGTGCTCGGATCCGACTCGCCGAGCGAGCGCAACGCCCGCGCGCGCATCGCACGCCTCGAGCTGCAGCAGGGGTTCGGCCGCGCGGCCTGAACGCCGCGCGCGCCGCGCGCCGTCCGCCGCGCGCCGCGTGGCTGGAGGCCCGTCGAACGGTCGCAGATGGCGGGTGCGAGGCCGGGACACCCGCCATCCGCGACCGTTCGCGAAGAAAGTCTCGGGGCCCGCACGCGCCGTGCGCCGCACGCCGTCCGCCGCGTGGCTGGAGGCCCGTCGAACGGTCGCGGATGGCGGGTGCGAGGCCGAGGCACCCGCCATCCGCGACCGTTCGGTGAAGGGAGTCTCGGGGCCCGTCCGCGCCGCGCGCCGTCCGCGCCGCGCGCCGCGCGGCTGGAGGCCAGTCGAACGGTCGCGGATGGCGGGTGCGAGGCCGGGGCACCCGCCATTCGCGACCGTTCGGCGAGGGGAGTCTCGACGGGGCTCGCGGGGTGCGTCAGCGCCGCGAGAGCAGCGAGGTGACGCGCAGGCGACCGGAGTGGATCCAGACGTCGGAGTACTCGACGGGCCGGTCGTCGGCGAGGTAGGTGACCTGCTCGAGGTACTGCACGGGTGCGCCGACCGCGAGGTCGAGCAGCGTCGCCACGTCGCCCGCGGCGGCCTCGGCGCTGAACGTCCGGCGTGCGGTGGCGATCTTCAGGCCGTACGTGCCCTCGAGCGTGCCGAACAGGCTGCTCTCCGCGAAATCGACGCCCTCGATGCCGGGTGCGAAGTCGGTGCGCACGTAGTTGTACAGCAGCACGACGGGGCCGCGCTCGGTCGAGCGGAGCCGCACGAGCTCGAGGACCTTGCCGCCGGACGGCACCTCGAGCAGCGCCGCGACCGGCTTCGGCGGATCGATGAGCCGGCACTCGAGCACGGTCGTGCGGGTGGCGACGCCCTGGTTGGCGAAGTCTTCGGAGAGCGTGCTGAGCTTCTGCGCGATCGCGGGCTCGATGGTCGTCGAGGTGACGAACGTGCCCTTGCCGCGGATCTGCCGGAGCAGCCCTTCCTCGATGAGTGTCGTGAGCGCGCGGCGGAGGGTGCCGCGGCTGACGCCGAGCTCGGCGGCGAGCTCGGGCTCGCTCTTGAGCCGGTAGTGCGCGGGCCACTCGCCCGACGCGATCCGCGCCCGGATGCCGCCCGAGATCTGTGCGTGGATCGCGACCGGCAGGCCTCGCTGGATTCCGGCGGCCTGCGTCGAATCGTCCACGTCGTCTCCCATAGCTCGTATCTGGATACACCGCCGACGGTCGTGAAGGCAACCGGGGCGGTCGGCGGGCGCCCGGCCGCAGCCGGACGCCCGCGACGTCGCTCAGTAGCTGACGGTGCTCTCGTCGCCGGTGTCGGTGATGATCGAGATGCCGGCGCTGGTGCCCAGCAGCACGGCGCCCGCGCCGAGCAGGTCGAGTGCCTGCCGGTACGACTTGATCGAGCCCGACGCCTTGACCTGCACGCCCTCGCGGGCGCGCTCGACGAGGTAGCGGACGCTCGCGGGGTTCGCCGTCTCGATCTGGCCGCTGCTGGCGTTCTTGAGGAACGCCGCGCCGGCCTCCTGCGCGAGCTCGACCGCGGTCTCCTTCTCGGCGTCGGTGAGCAGCGGCAGCTCGAGCATCACCTTGACGGGGATGCCCGAGGCGCGCACGACGCCCGCGATGTCCTCGCGGAACTCGTCGTACATGCCGCTCTTCAGCCAGCCGACCTGCACGCCGATGTCGAGCTGGGTCGCACCGAGGCGGGCGATCTCGGCCGCCTCGGCGGCCTTGCCCGCGCTCGTCATGACGCCGACGGTCGGGAAGTCGAGCGCCGACGCGATGCCGACGCCGGTGCCGGCGAGCTCGGCGGCGACGAGCGGAACCCACGATGCGGGGACCATCGCGGCGTTGAAGCCGTGCTCGACGGTCTCCTTGACGTGCGCGAGCATCTCGTCGCGGGTCGTGCCGACCTCGATCTTCGTGTGCTGGATGTAGGGCGCGAGCTCAGCGGGCGAGAGCGCCTGCTTCGACTCGAGGGTGGTGTCGGTCACGGGTGGTGCCTTTCTTCGGTGGTGGTGGGAGATCTCAGAGCTTCGACGCGCCGGTCAGAGCTCGGACTGGCCGCTCAGAGCTTGGACGCGTAGTAGTCGGGCGCGATGACGCCGTCGCCGCCGAACCACTTGGGCACGTCGACGCCGCAGAACAGGCCGATGTTGCCCCACGGCTCGAATGCGCCGGTGCGCACGATGACCTTCGCCTGGCGCGCGAGCTCGCCGAGCATGTCGGCGTGGCTGCGGGTCGTGAACTCCGCGTCGCCGAACCGCTCCTGCAGCCATTCGTCGAGGCGCGGGTTGTTCGAGACGACGTCCTCGGCGCGCACGACGCCCTCGACGACGAGCTCGTCGGCGATCAGACCGAGCACGGTGCGGAGGTCCGGCAGGTTCTCGGCGATCGCGAGGTCGACGCGGTGCGCGTCACGCGGGATCGGGAATCCCGCGTCGACGACCATGATCAGGTCGGTGTGGCCGAGGGTCGCGAGTGCGCCGCTCAGTTCGGCGTTCAGGATGCCGTTGCGCTTCATCGGGGTGGTCCTTTCGTTTCCGGATGTCTCGTGGGGGAGCGCGGGTCAGACGATCGCCGGCTCGGCGCCGGTCGCGAGCGTCATGATCGACTCCTCGGTGGCGTCGGCGGTGTCGACGAGTCCCGCGAGGCGGCCCTGGCTGAGCACCGCGATGCGGTCGGTGACGGTGAGCAGCTCGGGCAGGTCGGACGATGAGCAGACGATCGCCACACCGCGCCCGGCGAGCTCGAACAGCCGCTCGTAGATCTCGGCCTTCGCGCCGACGTCGACGCCTCGGGTCGGCTCGTCGAGGATGAGCACGCCGGGGTCGATCGACAGCCAGCGTGCGAGCAGGGCCTTCTGCTGGTTGCCGCCCGACAGGTTCGTGATCGGCTGGTCGATGCTCGCGGTCTTCACACGCAGCCGTCCGGCGAGCTCTCCGGTCCGGCGGTCGAACGCCCGCCGGCGCACGAGCCCGAGCCGGGAGAACGACTTCGCGACGAGCACGCCGATGTTCTCGCCGACGCTCATGGTCGTGAGCAGGCCCTGCGCGCGGCGTTCGCCGGGCAGGAACGCGAGGCGGCGTTCGACGCTCGCGATCGGGGAGCGACGCTCATACGGCGTGCCGAGGACCTCGACCCGGCCGCCGGTGCCGCGCGCGGCACCGAACACGTTGTCGAGCAGCTCGACGCGCCCCGAGTCCGGCAGCCCGGCGATGCCGAGGATCTCACCCGGCCGGACCTCGAAGGAGATGTCCTCGTGGCGGCGGCCGGACAGGCCGTCGAGCACGAGTGCGGGCGGGGCATCCGTTCGCGACGCGTCAGCCAGCTCGGCGCGCGCCGTGAACCGGTCGAGCTCGCGCCCGACCATGGCGGCGACCGCCTGTTCGGGCGTGACCTCGTCGCGCCGCCACGAGCCGACGTGCCGGCCGTCGCGGAGGACCTCGATCTGGTCGCACAGGGCGAACACCTCGGGCATGCGGTGCGAGACGTAGATCATCGTCGTGCCGCCCTGCTTGAGCTTCGCCATGAGCGCGAAGAGCCGGTCGGCCTCGGCGGGGGTCAGCATCGCTGTCGGCTCGTCGAGGATGAGCACGCGGCAGCCGCGCGCGATCGAGCGGGCGACGACGATGAGCTGCTGGGTCGCGAGGTCGAGCGAACGCACAATGGTGTCGGGCGCGATCGCCAGGTCGAGCTCGGCGAGGAGCTCGGCGGCCCGCCGGAGCATCCGTCGCTTGGAGGGGAACAGCCGGTTGCCGGGCTCGATGCCGGCCAGGATGTTCTCGGCCACCGTGCGATCGGGCAGGAGCGACAGCTCCTGCGGCACGATCGCGACGCTGTGCTTGGAGAGGACGGTGTTCGGGTCGTAGGAGGTGATCTGTTCTCCGAAGACCTCGATGCTCCCGCCGCTCGGCGGCTGCAGTCCGGCGAGGATCTTCAGGAGCGTCGACTTGCCCGCCCCGTTCTCACCGAGCAGGGCCGTGACCTCGCCCGCCGGGACGTCGAAGGAGACGTCCTGGAGTGCGGTGACCGGGCCGAAGTTGCGGCCGAGGTCGCGGATCGCGACGGCGACCTCACGGCGGGCGCCGAGCGGCGGGAGCGTGGTCATCAGCCCTCCACCGTGGCTTCTGCGAGGTTCGCCTTGGTGATGAACTGCGCGCCCGTGTCGACGCCCGTGATCTCGGTGCCGTCGGCGAGGAAGTCGGCGAGCACCTTCACGGCCTGGTAGCCCTGCTCGGCGGGGTTCTGGCTGATCGTGAACGTCACGACGTCGTTCGCGACGAACTCGGCGGTCTGGGGGAGCAGGTCGAAGCCGACCATGATGATCTGGCCCGCGTTGCCCGACTGCTGCACCCACTGGGCGGCCGCGGTCGTCGAGCAGCAGTCGAGGCCCGCGATCGCGACGACGCCGGTCTGGCCGGCCATGGTCGACTCGACCGTGTTGTAGGCGGCGTTCGGCTCGTTGCCGACGTTCACCGGGCCGACGATCTCGAGGTCGGTGCCCGAGAGGCCCTCCTCGAATCCGCCGAAGCGGTCGTGCGACCAGCCGGCGCCCGTGTCGAGCGAGAAGACGACGACCTTGCCGGTCGCGCCGTCGCCGAGCGTGGCCGCGAGCTCCTCGGCCTGCGCCTGGCCGGACGCCTTGAGGTCCTGGCCGACGAAGCCCATCTGCTGGGAGTCGGGGTTGTCGGTGTTGAACGAGATGATCGGGATGCCCGCCTCGTACGCCTGCGCGATGATCGGCTTGAGCGCGTCGCTCGAGGCCGACGAGACGGCGAGGCCGTCGACCGACTGCTGCTGGATCAGGGTCTGCAGCTCGGCGACCTGCTTGGCGGCGTCGCCGCCCGTCGGGCCGATGAGCTGCACGTCGGCGCCGAACTCCTCGCCCGCGCGGTTCATGCCCTCGCTGATCGGCGTCGCGAACGCGAGCGACGGGTCGTGGTAGCTGAGCTTGATGCGCAGCGGCTCGCCGCTGTCGACGCGCTCCTGGATGTAGTCGGCGAGCTGGAACTCGCCGCCGGCGGCCGTGGCATCGCTGCCCGACGTGATGGCGCCGCAGCCCGAGAGGGCGAGGGCGCCCGCCGCGGCGAGGGCGCCGGCCGCCAGGAGGCGGCGAGTGGTGGTGGTGAAGGACATCGGTACTCCTTTGTTGTCCGAGTGCAGGGTTGAGCGGGGATGGGATGGTGCGAGGGTCGGGTCGGTGATGGTGCGAGCGGATGCCTCGGCGCGACGCTCAGGCTTTGGACTTGCGTTTGCGCTGCCAGGTGTCCGCGGCGACGGCCGCGACGATGACGAGGCCGGTGACGACGGTCTGCCAGAAGGACGAGATGCCGTTGATGTTGAGGATGTTCTGCAGCAGGCCGATGAACGCGACGCCGATGATGGTGCCCCACATCGTGCCCGACCCGCCGAAGAGGGCCGCGCCGCCGATGATGACGGCCGAGATCACGGTGAGCTCGAGGCCGGTGCCGGTCACGCCCTGCACATAGGAGAGGAACGAGAGCCCGAGGATGCCGGCGACGGCCGCGGTGAGGCCCGAGAGCACGAACGCGGTGAGCTTGACCTTCTTGACGTCGATGCCGACGAGGCGCGCGGCCTCCTGGTTTCCGCCGACGGCGTAGGTGTTGAAGCCGAGACGCGAACGCGACAGCAGGATGACGCCGATCGCGGCGATCACGGCGAAGATGATCAGCTGCATCGGGACGACGCCGAAGAGCCGGCCCTGACCGAGCAGAGTGAACTCGGCGACGCCGGGGTCGCTCGAGCTCAGCGAGATCGGGGCGCCGTCGGAGATCAGCAGGGTCACGCCGCGGAACACGCTGAGACTGCCCAACGTCACGATGAAGCTCGGCACCCCGAGGAGGACGACCGCGAGCCCGTTCAGCAGGCCCGCGACGATGCCCACGCCGAGGCCGATGACCACGGCCAGCGGCCAGGCCAGGCCGGCCGCGATCGCCATGCCCGTCGAGATCGCCGCGAGCGCGTAGATCGAGCCCACGGAGAGGTCGATCTCGCCGTTCACGATCACGAACGTGGCGCCGATCGCCATGATGCCGATCTGGGAGATCTGCTGACCCACCGAGAGCAGGTTGCCGGTCTGCAGGAAGCTCGGCGACAGCACCGAGCCGAGGATGAAGAGCAGGACGAGCGCGGCGAACACGCCGGCCTCGCGTGCGTGCAGCAGCTTCCTGACGTCGAAGCCCGCGCGGCGTACCGGCGCGGCCTGGGTGGTGGTCGTGGTCATCGGGTGGCTCCGGTCTGGGTGGTGCTCGCGTTCGCGAGCTGATCGGGGGTGGGGAGGGCGGGGATGACGCCGGCGATGGTGACGGCGTGGGCGCCCGCGCGGGCGGCGTAGGCGGCGGCTTCGGCGAGCGAACGGCCCTCCGCGAGCGAGACGGCGAGCGCCGCGGTGAAGGAGTCGCCGGCTCCCGTGGTGTCGACCACGTTCGGCACGACGACGGGGGCGACCTCGGTGAGTCCGGCGTCGTCCGCGATGAGTGCGCCAGCGCTGCCGCGCGTGAGGACGATGCTCGCCTCGGTGCGGGCCTTGAGCCTCGCGATGAGCGCGGCGTCGTCGAGACCGTGGCCGGTGTCGAGTCCGAGGAGGATGGGGGCCTCGGTCTGGTTCGGCGTGAGCACGTCGATGAGCGGCCACGCCTCGTCGGGGAGCGCCTGCGCGGGTGCCGGGTTGAGGAGCGTGCGGGTGCCGCTCTCACGGGCGACGCGGAGCGCGGCGACGACGGCCTCGAGCGGGATCTCCATCGAGACGACGAGCAGGTCGGCCGCGGCGATCTCGGCGCGGAACGCCTCGACGGCACGGGTGTCGAGCAGGTCGAGCGCGCCGGGCGCGATCGCGATGCGGTTCTCGCCGGAGGGCTCGACGAGGATGAAGCCGACCATGGTCGCGGCGTCGCCGGTCACGAGCGTCTTCGAGGCGTCGACGCCCTCGTCGTGCCAGAGGCGTGCCGCAGCGCGGCCGTAGTCGTCGTCGCCCACCGCGGTGAGGAAGCTGACGTCGGCGCCGAGTCGTGCGGCTCCGATCGCCTGGTTGGACCCCTTGCCGCCGGGGCCCTCGCTGAACTGCCCGTTCGAGACGGTCTCTCCCGGTTCGGGGGAGTGCGGGACGCGCATCGTCAACCCGACGCCGTAGCTACCGACCACCGCGATCTTCATCGATTCACCATTACTTCTTCGTACGTGGACTGTTGGCTCACTTTGTATGTGGACAACTATGTACAAGCGAGTATGAACACGCGCGACGAAGGTGTCAAATCGCGCCGCCCTCCCGCTCGCTCCAGGTCGAGCGGTCGCAGATGGCGAGTGTGTACGCGGCGCACCCGCCATCCGCGACCGCTCGAGCGCTTTTCGTCGCGGATACGGCGCGGTGGGACAGGGCGGGCGAGTGCGGATGCCCCGGGGTCAGGCCGTGCCGCTCCACGACGCCGGCACGATGACCCACATGACCTCGGCGCCGGTGTCGGCGTCGGCCGACCAGTTGTGCGGCTCGCGCCCGGGGAAGGTGAGCGAGTCGCCCGCGGCGAGCGGCACCGAGCGGTCGACGAAGTGTGCGGTGAGCCCGCCGGTGAGCACGTGCAGCACCTCGACCTCGCTGGAGATCGTGTAGAGCTCGTGGCCGCCGGTCGCACCGGGCTGCATGGACGAGCGGATGATCTGCACACGCGACTCGCTGCGCGGCGACACGAGACGCTCGGTCACGAGCGTGCCGCCGAGGTTGATGAGCGGCGCGTCGTCGAGCGCGACCTTCTGGATCTCGGGTTCGGCGAACAGTGCGCCGACCGGCACCGACAGCACCTGGCACAGCTGGACGAGGGTCGCCACGCTCGGCGAGGTCTCGTCGCGTTCGAGTCGGCTGAGGAAGCCCTTCGTGAGCCCCGCGGTCGTCGCGACCTGGGCGAGCGAGAGACCCTGGGCGGTGCGTGCGTTGCGCAATCGGGCGCCGATCGCGACGCGCGACTCGCTCGGGTCGGGGTGGACCGGGCGCATGACTGGCCCTCCTTCGTTGACACGAGCGAGCGCGCGGTCGTACAGTGACCACACGGTTTACCCAAGAATACCGAGAGTTTACAAATATGCAACCCAGTCCTGACTCCGCTCCGATCGGCCCGGTCGACGCGAGCGTCGTCCCCCGCTTCGCGGGCATCGCCACTTTTGCGCGCCTTCCGCGCCTCGAGGACGTCGACCGCGCCGACATCGCGGTCGTCGGCGTGCCGTTCGACAGCGGCGTGAGCTACCGGCCGGGCGCGCGCTTCGGCCCGGCGCATGTGCGCGAGGCATCCCGTCTGCTCCGCCCGTACAACCCGGCGCAAGACGTCTCGCCGTTCGCGACCCAGCAGGTCGCCGACGCGGGCGACCTCGCGGTGAACCCGTTCCACATCGACGAGGCCGTCGCGCAGATCGAGGCCGGCGCCCGCGCGCTCGCCGACCGCGCCGACCGACTCGTCACGATCGGCGGCGACCACACGATCGCGCTGCCGCTGCTCCGTGCGGTCGCCGCGAAGCACGGCCCGGTCGCGGTGCTGCACTTCGACGCGCACCTCGACACGTGGGACACCTACTTCGGCGCGCCGATCACGCACGGCACCCCGTTCCGGCGGGCGTCGGAGGAAGGGCTCATCGACCTCACCGCGAGCATGCACGTCGGCACGCGCGGCCCGCTCTACGGCGCGGAAGACCTCAGCGACGACGCCCGGCTCGGCTTCGCGATCGTGACGAGCGAGGACCTCGAGGAGCACGGCGTCGCCGCCGCGATCGAACGCATCCGCACCCGGATCGGCGACGCCCCGCTGTACATCTCGATCGACATCGACGTGCTCGACCCGGCCCACGCGCCGGGCACCGGCACGCCCGAGGCGGGCGGGCTCACGAGCCGGGAACTGTTGCGCATCATCCGCTCCCTCGCCGACCGCCGCATCGTCGGCGCCGACGTCGTCGAGGTCGCGCCCGCCTACGACCACGCCCAGCTGACCGCCGTCGCGGCATCCCACGTCGCGTACGAGCTGATCAGCGCCATGTCGCCGCGCCCGTAGCATCCGCCGGCCCCACCGACCAGGACACCACCCAGCGACCGAAGGAGCACGCTCATGAGTGATCCGCAGACCTCCCGCCCCGGCCTGCACGTCGACCCGCTGCCGGGCCGGGAGCCCACCCGCGACGAGGTGCTCGCGGCCGCGGCCGAGGTCGTCGCGGCGTTCGCCGCGACCGACGGCGACCGCTACTTCGCCGGCTTCGCGCCCGACGCGACCTTCGTCTTCCACGCCGAGCCGGCACGGCTCGACGATCGCGCGGCGTACGAACGCCTGTGGGCCGGCTGGGTCGAGGGCGGATGGCGCGTGCTGAGCTGCGAGTCGACGAACCGGCTCGTGCAGACGTTCCCGGGCGGGGCCGTGTTCAGCCACGACGTCGCGACCGCGGTGGACACGGGCGACGGCGAGGACCGCGATCGGGAGCGCGAGACCATCGTGTTCCGCGCCGACGGCGACGGCCTCATCGCGATCCACGAGCACCTGTCCCCGGCTCCGGCCGAGGCATCCGCCGCCCCCGACGCCTGACCGACCCGTCCGACCCACCCGACCCCAGGAGAAGCAATGTCGCTCTACACCCGACTCGACCGCCGGCTCGAGGCTCAGGCCGACAACGCCGGCCCCGTGCGCGGCACCCTGTCGACGCCACGCATCGGCATGATCTGGCTCGCCGCGAACCTCGTCGTGACGACGCTGCTCACCGGCACCCTGTTCATCCCGGGCGTCGACTACGGCACCGCGCTCACCATGATCGTGATCGGCACGCTCGCCGGAGCGGTCGTGCTCACGACCATCGGCAACATCGGCACGCGCACCGGGCTGCCGACGATGGCGCTCACGCGCGGCGCGTTCGGCACGCGCGGCAGCCTGCTGCCGGTCGTCGCGAACGTCATCATCCTGATGGGCTGGAGCTGGGTGCAGGCCATGCTCGCGGGCGTCACGGTCGACTACCTCGTGTGGAGCCTCACGGGGTTCTCGAGCCCGATCCTGTTCTCGGTGCTCGCCCAGCTGCTCGTCGTGATCCTCGCGATCTTCGGGCACGAGGGCATCGCGAGAGTCGAGCCGTGGCTCGCCGTCGCCATGCTCGTCATCATCGGCTGGATCTTCGTGGTCGCGTTCACGACGTTCAGCCCGGCCGAGTTCCAGCAGATCCCCGTCGACGAGTCGATCGGGTACTCGCCCGTGATCGTGCTGGACATCGTGATCGCGACCGCGATCTCGTGGACGGTGCTCTCGGCCGACTTCAACCGGCTCGCGAAGTCGAGCAAGGCGGGCATCCTCGGCTCCGGCATCGGCTACACCCTCTCGACCGTGATCTCGATGACGCTCGGTCTCACGGCGTTCGGCTACGTGATCCTCGCCGGCGGCGACGCGGTCGCGTTCGACCCGGCGACCATCGTGGCCGAGTTCGGGGCGCCGCTCGCGATCGTGATCTTCCTGTCGGTCATGGCGACGAACACGATGGTCGTCTACGGCATGGTGACCTCGGTCGTGAACGCGCGCGTCGGCAGCCGCCTGAAGTTCCTGCCCACGGCGCTCGTGCTCGGCGCGATCTCGATCGTCGGCGCCACGTGGCTCGGGCTGCTCGACCAGTTCACGAACTTCCTGGTGCTGATCGGGGCGTTCTTCGTGCCGGTGTTCGCGATCATGATCGTCGACTACTACCTCGTGAAGCGACGCGCGTACACCGCGGACATCCTGACCCCGAAGGGCGGCCGCTACTGGTACGTCGGCGGCGTGAACTGGATCGCGGTCGCCGCGTGGGTGATCGGCGCGCTCGCGTCGTACATCTGGACGTTCGTCTGGCCCTCGCCGGTCGGCGCGACGATCCCGGCGTTCGTGCTCACGTTCGTGCTGTATCTCGTGGCGATGCTGCCCGACCGGGCAAGGCACCCGAAGGTGCCGAGCGTGCACCTGCGCGCCGGTGACGCCGAGGCCGCGCGGGCCGAGGTCGCGTGAGCCCCATCGGCCCGCGCACGCGCCGCGCGCCCTCGTGCATGCCGCGCGGGGTCGCGTGCATGCCGCTCGGCGAGCCGACGAGCGACGATTCGCGACCCCGCTCAGGGCGCGTGAGGGAGAGGTGGGGATGTGATGCGTGAGTTGAGCCATCGGATCGAGTCGGGGATGCAGGTGTACCCCGGGGATCCCGAGGTTCGCCTCGAGCCGGCGCTCGAGCTCGCGCGCGACGGCGTCGATGTCGCGCTGCTGCACCTCGGCTCGCACACCGGCACGCACGTGGATGCGCCGTCGCACACCGTGGCCGGCGGGCGTACGACGGGGCGGATCGCACTCGACGAGCTCGTCGGCGAGGCGCTCGTCGTGCATCTCGCGGCGCTCGCGCCGCGCCAGGTCGTCGCCCTCGCCGACCTCGACGCGGCGTTGGCCGGCGGGCTGCCGGAGCAGCTGCCGCCGATCGTCGTCGTCGACACCGGCTGGGCGTCGCGATTCGGGACGGATGCCGCGACGGAGCATCCGTCGCTCGATGCCGCCGCGGCGACCGAGCTGGTGCGCCGCGGCCTGCGCGTGCTCGCGGTCGACACGCTGAGCCCCGACCCCACGGGCGGCGACGGATTCCCCGTGCACGAGGCCGTGCTCGGTGTCGACCGGCTCATCGTCGAGAACCTCTGCGGCCTCGAGGGCCTGCCCGAACGCGTGCGCATCGGGTTCTTCCCGCTCCCGATCGACGCCGACGGCGCCCCCGTGCGCGCGGTCGCGTTCATCTGACGGCCCCTACGCCCCCGCACCCCGCGCCCTCTGCCGTCGCGAACGGTCGCTCGTGGTGAGTGATTCGCGGGGATACCCGCCATCTGCGCCCGCTCGGTTGCACCCGTGGTGGATCTGCCTGCACGCGTCTGTCGAACGGTCGCTCGTGGCGAGTGATTTTCGGTGATACCCGCCATCTGCGCCCGCTCGGTTGCACTCGTGGTGGATCTGCCTGCACGCGTCTGTCGAGCGGTCGTTCGTGGCGAGTGATTCGCGGGGATACCCGGCCATCTGCGCCCGCTCGGTTGCACTCGTGGTGGATCTGCCTGCACGCGTCTGTCGAGCGGTCGTTCGTGGCGAGTGATTCGCGGGGATACCCGGCCATCTGCGCCCGCTCGGTTGCACTCGTGGTGGATCTGCCTGCACGCGTCTGTCGAGCGGTCGCTCGTGGTGAGTGATTCGCGGGGATACCCGGCCATCTGCGCCCGCTCGGTTGCACTCGTGGTGGATCTGCCTGCACGCGTCTGTCGAGCGGTCGCTCGTGGTGAGTGATTCGCGGGGATACCCGCCATCTGCGCCCGCTCGGCGGTGGTGCAGCAGATCGCGGTGGGCGCGAGGCATCCTCGTGGTTTTGGCGTGTCGTTCACCTTCGGGACACGCGCGGGTCAGGTGCGGGTCGTCTCCGGGTCTCGCGGCCCGCCTAGCGTGCTGACGCCCCCGACCGATCACGCACGAAGGTTCTCCACGCATGCGCCTGCCCGAATCCACTCGCGAACGGGGCCGCCTCACGCGCGTCGCCGCGCTCGCCGTCGCCGCCGCGATCGCGACCGGCGGTCTCGCCACAGCCCCCGTCGCCCCGGCCCTCGCCGCGCCCGATACCCGCGGCCTCGACCTCACGGGCGGCGACTCGAGCCTGCTCACCGCCGACACCGAGACGCTCGCGCCGGGCCTCGAGCTCACCGACTTCCGCCGCCTGCAGCCCGCGGGCTGGGTCACCGGCCACGTCATGCGGGCCGACCTGTCGACGCCGACGCTCTCGCTCGATGTGCTCGACGGCGGCGCCGTCACGGGCGGCGCGACGCTGACCGACCAGATCGCGGGCACGGGCGCGGTCGCCGCGGTCAACGGCGACTACTTCGACATGAACGCCTCGGTGGCGCCCGTCGGCACGAACGTGTCGCCGACGGAGGGGCTGCGCACGGCGAGCGGCGGGCCGCGCCAGGCGTTCACCATCACCGACGGCGTGGCCGCGGTGCAGCAGCTGCTCGTGCAGGGCACCGTCACGATCGCCGGCGCGCCGACCCCGCTGGGCGGCGTGAACACGCCGGGCCTCTCGGCGAACGCGATTGGCTGGTACACGCCGGCGTGGGGCACGCACCCGCTCAGCCGCCCGCTCGGCGGGCCGGGCGCCCTCGCGAGCCAGGTCGCGATGGCGGTCGTGCAGGACGGCGTCGTGGTGTCGGTCACGAACGACCCCGCGGCGATCTCCGCCGACGCCGCGATCGCCGACGGCACGGGCGTGCTCATCGGCCGCGAAGCGGGCGCCGCGACGCTCGCGGCGCTGACCCCGGGCGCCGCCGTGGACGTGGTCGTCGGCACGAACGCCGACGTCGACCTCGCGGTCAGCGGCTCGCAGCGCATGATCATCGACGGCGTGCAGACCGACGAGGACCAGGTCGAGGCCGCGCGCACCGCGATCGGCGTCAACCGCGACGGCACCGAGATCACGGTCGTCTCGATCGACGGCCGCGCGACCGACAGCCGCGGCATGACCATCCAGGAGCTCGGCGACCTCATGCTCGACCTCGGCGTGCACAACGCCGTGAACCTCGACGGCGGCGGCTCGACCATGCTGGCCGCGCGTCGCGCGGGCACGACGGAGGCGCAGATCGCGAACCGTCCGTCGGACGGCTCCGAGCGCGTGGTCGCGAACAGCCTCGCCTTCTTCTCGAGTGCACCGGCGGCCACGGTGACGGATGTCTCGGTCGCACCCGCCTCGGACGCTGCGCACGCCGACCGGGTCTTCCCCCGCCTCGGCCGCACGATCGCGGGCACGGGCCTCGACGCGAACCTGACCGGCGTCGCCGTCGACGGCGAGTTCACCGCCGACGCGACGCTCGCCCTCGAACCGGTCGACGGGGCCACCGTACGCGCAGTGGGCGTGGCATCCGGTCGCGGCGGCGTGACGTTCACCGCCGACGGCAAGTCCGCGACGACCGAGCTGCGCGTGCTCGGCGACCTCGAGCGGATCCGCCCGAGCCGCACGGTCGTCGCGCTGCCCGAGCCGGGGCAGACCGCGCGGGTGTCGCTCGCGGGTCTCGACGCCGACGGCTTCGACGCACCTCTCGAGACGCAGGACGTGCAGTTCACGAGCGGTGCCGACGTGACGGTCGCGGCCGACGGCCGCGACGCGTTCCTGATCACGCCGAACACCGAGAGCGGCTCGGCCACGGTCACCTTCACGGCCGACGGCCGCAGCGTCGACGTGGCCGTGACGATCGGCTACCGCAGCCTGTCCGTCGCCGACTTCGCCGACGGCGCCTCGTGGGGTACGGCCGCCGATCGTGCGACCGGAACGACGACCCTCGCGACGGGCCCGAACGGCGAGCCGGCGCTCAGCCTGGCGTACGACTTCGCGTCGAGCACGGGCACGCGCGGCTACTACGCCGTCGCGCCCGAGATGGCGACCGCGGGCAGCCTCGGCCGCGAGCTCGAGGGGCAGCCGCAGGCGCTCACGCTGTGGATCAACGGCGACGCCAGCGGCGTGTGGCCGCGCATCCAGATGAAGAACGGGGCGGGCACGACGATCAACCTCGACGGCCCGAACGTGACCTGGACGGGGTGGCAGCAGGCGCGGTTCACGGTGCCGGCCGGAACCCCGTACCCGCTGCACCTGCAGCGCGTCCGCATGCTCGAGACGCGTTCGGCCGTGAGCTACCAGGGCCACGTCGAGATCGCGGGCCTCGAGTCGATCGTGGCGCCCGACGTCGACCAGCCGGTCGCGCCGGTCGTGCACGACCCGGTGATCGTGACGAACGGCACGGTCGACGCCCGCGCGCAGCGCATCGCCGTGATGAGCGACTCGCAGTTCGTCGCGCGGAGCCCCGAGAGCGACGCGGTGCAGGGCGCGCGGCAGACGCTGCGCGAGATCCTCGCGGCCGAGCCCGAGCTGCTCGTCATCAACGGCGACTTCGTCGACGAGGCGACGCCCGCCGATTACGAGCTCGCGCAGCGCATCCTCGACGAGGAGATCGGCGACGACCTGCCGTACGTGTACGTGCCGGGCAACCACGAGATCATGGGCGGCCCGATCGCGAACTTCGAGGACGCGTTCGGTGACACCACGACGGCGTCGACACTCGGCCGCACGAAGCTGGTCACGCTGAACACGGCGGCCGGGTCGCTCCGCGGGTCGGATGCTTCGCAGGTCGCGTTCCTCGAGGACGAGCTGGCGGATGCCGCCGGCGACTCGTCGGTCACCGGGGTGCTGGTGTTCGCGCACCACCCGATCGACGACCCGCAGCCCGCCAAGGCGAGCCAGCTCTCGGATCGCACGGAGGCCGCCGCCTTCGGCGACGCGCTCGCCGAGTTCCGTGCTGACACGGGCAAGTCGGTCGCGCTCGTGAACGCGCACGTGGGTGTGTTCCACGCGAGCTCGTTCGACGGCGTCTCGCAGCTCATCAACGGCAACTCGGGCAAGAGCCCGTCGGGCACGCCCGCGACGGGCGGCTTCACGGGCTGGACCATGCTCGGCGTGAACCCCGGTACCGGGGTGGTCGGCACCGACCCGGTCACCGTGCTCGACCGCACCCGCTGGATGCAGGCCGAGGTGCGCGCCCGTGTCGACGGCCTGGCGCTCGACGCGCCGACGATCCTCGAGGTCGGCGAGACGGTCCCGGTGTCGGCGACGATCACGCAGGACGGCGGCCGCGAGGTGCCCGTCGCATGGCCCATGAGCGCGAGCTGGGGCGGCGATGGCGTGACGGTCGACGACGGCGCGCGGGCGCGCCTCGAGCGGGCCGCCGCCAAGACCGACGTGCTCCGCCTCAACCCCGAGACCGGTGAGGTCACGGCCGTGGCCGCGGGCGAGGCATCCCTCGCGGTGACCGTGAACGGTGTGACCGAGACCGTCGAGGTGACCGTCGCCGCGGCGCCGGTCGACCCGACGGACCCGACGGACCCGACGGAACCGACGGATCCGACGGATCCCACGGACCCGACGGAACCGACGGATCCCACGGACCCGACGGACCCGACGGACCCCGGCACCGGCGGCCCCACCGATCCGGGCACCGGCGGTCCGACCGACCCGGGCATGCAGCCTGGCACCGGCACGGGCAGCGATCCCGTGGGTGCCGGCGACGCGGACGTCTCCGGCGACCTCGCGGACACGGGCTTCGACAACGGATGGCTCGTGTGGGTCGCCGTGGGCCTCGTCGTCGCGGGCGGCGTGGTCGCCACGATCGTCCTGATCCGCCGCCGCAGGCAGGACCGGGCGGGCACGGGACCCGAGGCGCCGTAGCGCAGTAGCGCAATAGCGCAGTAGCGCAGTTTCCCGAACGGGCGCGGATGGCGGGTGCGAATCGATCGGACCCACCATCCGCGCCCGTTCGCGGAACGTGCGGGAACATGAGCGGCTCTTGCAGACGCGTGGTCGGTGTGGGTGGGGTGCGGCAGGCTGCACGCATGGCTCAGCACACGCACGCTATCCCGCTCACGATCGACTATGTCGAGATCTCGGTCACGGACCTGGCCGCGGCGCGCGACTTCTACGCGGCCGCGTTCGGTTGGACGTTCACGGACTACGGCCCCGGGTACTCGGGAATCCGCACCGCGGCCGAGGCGGCGAGCGAGGCCGACGAGGCCGGCGGTCTCCTGCTCACCGACCGCGTAACGCCGGGCGGGCCGCTCGTGCTGCTCTTCAGCGACGACCTCCATGCGACCCTTGAGGCCGTGACGGCTGCAGGCGGCACGGTCGTCAAGGGTCCGTATGAGTTCCCGGGCGGGCGCCGGTTCCACTTCCACGACCCGAGCGGCAATGAGCTCGGCGTCTGGGGCACCACCACGGTCACCGAGGACTTCCTGGCAGATCGTGACCAGGGCGAGCAGGAGCGTGCCGCGCTGTGAGCACCTGATCACGACCGGCGGACGAGCGTGTCAGCTCCGCGCGCGGAGCGCGCGCGGCGAGACGCGCCGCCGTGCGGCGACCCCGGCGAACACGAGCAGCGCGCCCGCGACGGCGGCCAGCACGAGCCCGAGCAGGGCCACGGCAGGGCTCTGGCCGAGCCCGGACACCGCGCCGAGCAGCAGGTCGCGGGCGGCGGCGGTCGGCAGCGCACCCGCGAGCCCGGCGACGGCGGCGGGCACGGTCGAGGACAGCCCGGCAGCCAGCGCCACGACGCCCGCGAGCACCGCGACGAGCCGACCGACGCCGCCGAACGCGGCCGCGAGCCCCTCATTCACGACCGCGAACACCGCGCCGATGAGCACGCACACGGCCACCGTCGCGATGCCCTGTGCCGGGGTCGCCGTGAGCGCGACGAGCACCGCGATCGACACGACCGCGCCCTGCGCCGCGCCGACCGCGGCCATCGGCCACAGCGCCCGCCCCGCGATCGCGAGCGACGACGCCGAGGTCATGAGCTCCCGCCGCGGCACCGCACGCCGCGCGAGCGCGGCCGCGAGCCCGCCGATCCACAGCGCGAGCACCGCGAACAGCGGCACCGAGGACAGCCCGGGCGCGATCACCGTCTGGTCGGCGCGCACGGGGTCGGCGACCACGTTCGAGAGGGTCGCGACGTCGGCGTCCGTGTAGACCGGGATCTGTTGGACCGCGGTCGCGAGCCCCGCAGCCAGCTGCGCGGCGCCCGTGTCGAGCTGCGCCGCACCGGCCGCGAGGCTCTGCGCGCCGGCATCGAGCGAGGCCGCGCCGCTCGCCGAGGCATCCGCCCCGCTCGCGATCGCGGTCGCGCCGCTCGCGGACCCGTCGACGCCGCCGACCAGCGCGGGCATCGCCTGCGCGAGCGCGTCGGCGCCCGACGCGACCTGCCCGGCGCCGCCCGCGAGTGCCGCGACACCCGCGTCCGCGCTCTGCAGGCGGCCGAGCGCCGCGGTCGCGTCGCCGCATACGGTGCCCGGCCCGGGCAGCGCGCAGATGCGCGCGACGACCGCGGCGAACTGGGCGGTCGCCCCGGTGAGCGCGGTCGATCCGGCCGAGAGGGCGGATGCCACGCCCGTCGCGCCCTGCGCGAGCGCCGCCGTCTCGCCGGGCAGCGGCTGTACGGCGGCGTCGAGCTGCGCGAGGCCCGACGCGAGCTCGGCTGCGCCCGCGTCGAGCGACGCGAGCCCCGCGCTGAGCTGGTCGGCGCCGCCGACGAGCTGGGCGGCGCCCGTCGAGAGCTGGTCGGCCCCCGACGCGAGCGAGGATGCCCCGGCGCTCGCCTGCCCGATCTGCTCGTTGATCGTCGTGAACCCCTCGTACACCTGCACGAGGTACTGCGCGATGAGCTGCCGATTCAGCGCGGACGTCGCAGCCGTCGTGACGGCCTGCGTGAGCGCGGGGTCGAGGAACGCCGACGACGGCGTCGTGGCCACCTCGATCGTCGCGGGTCGAGCGTCGGCGGGCGGCCCGCCGATCGAGGTCGCGGCCGCCGAGAACGACGCCGGGATCGTCACCACCGCGGCGTACCGGCCAGAGGCGAGGCCGGTCTCGGCCTCGTCGGCGTTCGTCAGGGTCCAGGTGAAGTTGTCGGTGTCGCCGTCGGGGTCGGGCGCGGGCGCGGGCGACGGTGACGCTGACGGCGCGGAGGTATCGGTCGCCGGCGCACCCTCGGCGGCTGCCGTGTCATCACCAGTCGCACCCGAGCTCGCCGCCGAGCCGGCTCCGTCACCCGCGCCGTCAGTGTCGGTGTCGGTGTCGGTGTCGGTGTCGGTGTCGGTGTCGGGGTCAGGTGAGGCCGATGCGGCCGACGCCGCATTCGTCGCGGTCTCGCCGCTCGGCCCCGCGATCAGCCCGGCCGCGAACTGCCGGCCCAGCGGAATCGTCTGATCGCCCACCGTCACCGGCTCGTCCTCGTTCACGATCGCCGCGGTCACCCGGTCGAGCTGCTGCGTCGGCGCACCGAGCGACGCGATCAGCAGACCGCCGACGAGCAGCGGCAGCGCGACGAGCCCGACGATCGACGCCGGCCCGAGCCGCTCCGCGCCGGCACCCGCCGAGAACCCGCCCGACCGGGTCATGCGCTTGGCCCCGTCGGCGTGATGGTCGGCCCCTGCCCGGCCTCCGAGTGGCGGCCCGCGCGACGAGCAGCGCGCTCCGCCTCGGGCGTCGGCGTGCCGTCGGGACCGACGGGCTCGTCGAGCGCACCCTCGCCGTCCAGCTCCGGCGTCGCGGTACGCACGGGCGTGTCGACTGGCTTCGGGGTTCCGCCTGGCGTCGGGGCGTCGCCTGGTTCGGGCGCTTCGCCCAGCGCAGCCGCGTGATCACCCGCCGGCGGCACATCGGGCGCCGAATCGTGGTCCCGTCCCGGTTCGGGTTCGGGCTCGGCCCGCAGGTCGGGGTCGCGTTCGAGTTCGACGTCCGGGAGCGGCTCGGCCTCCGCAGCGAGATCCCGTGGCGCTGTGCCGAACGCGTGCGGCTCGGACTCGAGATGCTCGGGCTCGAGTTCCACCCGATGCACCCTCATGCCCGCGGGAATCAACGCCGCGGCCACGTCCGCGGCCGCGCTCGACACGACGAGCGTCAGCGGCGGATGCCCGTCGTGACGGCTGCGGCGCGAAGCATCCGACAGCGCCGTCCGCACCTCGTCAAGCGACGCTTCATCGCCGAGCAGGTCGACGCCGTCGAGCATGACGATCTCGGGTCGCGAGTGGAGCGCGGTGTGCAGCCTCGCGCGGGGGTCGCCATCGGCATCGGGTGCGAGGTCGACGTACGCCGACCGGCGGCGCACGGTCGCGCCGCGCGGCGGCACCGCGAGTCCCGCGAGCTTCACCCGGCCTGCGGTGACGGGCACGCGTCCGCCGAGCGCGAGCAGCACCGCCGTGCGCTCGACCGCGGACCCGCCCGAGACCACGAGCACCTCGCCGGCCGGCACCATCGCGTCGAAGACTGCGACCTCGGGCGCCGCACCGACCCGGGCACGTTCGGCGGCGATCGCGAACACCGACGCAGCCGCGCCCGTTCCCGTGCCGACCCCGAGGTCTGCATCGCCATTCACACCCGCGCTCGCCGCTGCGCGGACACCCACGCGTGCACCCGCACCCGCGCCCGCGGCGAGCTCCCCGCCGTCCCCGGCCGGCCACTCCGCGAGCGCGAGCTCCGCCGCAAGCCCCTCGCCCTCGACGTCGAACCTCGGCAGCACCCGGTCGAGCGCGCGTGGCATCCACCACGCGTGCGTGCCGAACAGCACGAGCACCGCGGGGATGAGCGACATCCGCACCAGGAACGCGTCGATCGCGACGCCGACCGCGAGCCCGAACGCGATCGGCTGGATCGACGCATCGCCCTCGGGCACGAACGCGACGAACACCGCGAACATGATGATCGCGGCCGCGGTGACCACACGCGCGGAGGCGACGAAGCCGTTCCGCACGGCGCCTGCGGCGCCCACCTCGCCCCCGTGGTGCACGAACTCCTCGCGCATCCGCGTCACGAGGAACACCTCGTAGTCCATCGCGAGCCCGAACAGCACGCCCATCAGGATGATCGGCATGAAGCTGATCACGGTGCCGACGTCCGCGACGTTCAGCGCGTCGGCGAACACCCCGTCGACGAACACGAGACTCGTGAGCCCGAACGCGGCCCCGATCGAGAGCGCGTACCCGAGCGCGGCGGTCACGGGCACGACGATCGAGCGGAACACCATCGCGAGCAGCACGAGCGACAGCCCAACCACGAGCACGCCGAACGGCAGCAGCGCGCCCGCGAGCCGGTCCGAGATGTCGATGCCCGCCGCGGTGTAGCCCGTGACCGAGAGGTCGACGCCGTACTCGGCCTCGAGCGTGTCGTGCATCGACCGGATCTCGCCGACGAGCTCCTTGGTCGCCTCCGAGTCGGGCCCGCCGTCGGGGATCACCTGGACGACGCCGGTGTCGCCGGTCTCGTTGGGCGTCGCGAGGGGCACGGATGCCACGCCGGGCACCGCCGCGAGCTCCGTGGCGAGGTCGTCCATGAGCCCGACGGGGTCCGTGCTCTGGATGATCTGCCCGGTGACGAGCAGGGGCCCGTTGAACCCCGGGCCGAAGTGCTCGGAGACGAGGTCGTACGTCACGCGGCCGGGGGCGGCCTCGTCGAGCGACCCGGCGTCGGGGAGCGCGAGCCGCAGTCCCGCGGCGGGCACGGCCGCGAGCACGAGCAGCCCGACGATGCCGATCATGGTGACGATCGGCCAGCGCGTCACGCCGCGCACCCAGCCGGTGAAGAACCGCGAGGGCGGCGGCGACGGTACCGGCGCCGTGTCGGTTCCACCCGACGCATCCGTCTCGCCCGAGGCATCCGGCCGGCCCGCCCGATTCGCCACGGCAGCGGGCCGGAACCTTCGCGGCACGACCCGCCATCTCGCGAACCCCAGCAGCGCCGGAGTGAGCGTGACCGACACCGCGACCGCGACCGCGACCGCGAACGCGGCCGCGACGCCCATGGTCGTGAGGAACGGGATGCCCGCGACGGTCAGCCCCACGAGCGCGATGATCACGGTCGTCGCGGCGAACACCACCGCCGACCCCGACGTCGCGACGGCGCGCGCGGCGGATTCCTCGGGCGGCACACCGGCCTTCACCTGGTCTTGATGCCTCGAGATGATGAACAGCGCGTAGTCGATGCCGACCGCGAGCCCGAGCATGAGCGCGAGCAGCGGCGTCGTGGACGTCACGGTCACGAACCGGGTCGCGGCGAGCACGACCGCGAGCGAGACGCCGACGCCGAGCAGCGCGGTGACGAGCGGCATGCCGGCGGCCACCAGGGAGCGGAACGTCAGCACGAGCACGAGCAACGCGACCGCGATGCCGATGAGCTCGGTGATGCTGATGCCCGTCGCGGTCTGCGAGAAGAGCTGCCCGCCGACCGAGACCTCGGAACCGGCGGGCAGCGCGGCCTCGAGTTCCGCTCCGGCCTGCTGCAGCGCCGCGGAGGTGTCGTCCGTCACCGACGAGGTGCCGACCGTGAGCTGGATCGGCACGAGCGCGGCCCGGCCGTCGGGGCTGAGGTTCGCGCTGCCCGGCTCGGCGTACGGCGAGGAGACCTGCGCGACCTGGGGGATCGCGGCCAGCTCGGTGATCGTCTGCTCGACCGCGGCCTCGAAGGCCGGGTCGGTCGCGCCGGTGCCCTCGGTTGCGCCGGTGTCGTCGGGTGCGACGGCGATGAGCTGGGCGGATGCTCCGCTCAGCTGCGGGAACGTGCGCGCGAGCGCGTCGAGCGCGTCCTGCGACTCCGTGCCGGGGATGCGGTACGTGTTGTCGGTGCCCGTGCCGATCGCGGCGGCGCCCGCGACGAGCATCGCGAGCACGGCGACCCAGAGCCCGAGCACCAGCCAGCGAGCCTGGAACGCCCATCGGCCCAGCGAGTAGAGCACCGAGGACATGCTCGACCCCCTTCGGGCAGCCGCCGCTCACCACGTCGTCTCCGGCGCAGGACTGTCCCTCAGGCTAGGACCGCGCTGCGACCGTTCGCAAGTAATCCTCAGATTCATGGATCCTTCACGAAGGGGTGGAATACTGATACTCTCCCGGCATGCGAAAGATCATGATGGGAACGTGCCTGACCTTCGGCCTGCTCGCCATGGCCGTGCCGACTGCCGCGACCGCGGCGCCTGAAGCGCCGACGTTTGAAGCTCCGGCGGCTTCGACCGATTCGTACGACTCGTATACCGAGAAGGTCTTCCGCGAGCTCGTCGAATGGACCCCTTTTGCGTGGTCGGGGAAATGCAGAGACGGCTACTGGCTCGACCGGCGGGTGGGAACCGACGGCCGGGGCGTCGGGCACGGTTTCGAGGTCAGCAGCGATGCTCCCCACTCCCTGGTCTCCGTCCTCGAGTACCCCTGGCGGCGAGTGAAAGACGGCCCGTACGTCCAGGGCTCGGGTGGGGACGCGGTCAATATCGTCCCGGTGCTGGGTGAGTGGATCGACATCAAGATGACCTGCACGAACGATCCCGCGTTCGCCTGGGTCGACTGATCGCGCTTGCGGCCACGGCGCGGCGCGGTCTAAGGTAAGGCTCACCTAACCCGAGCTGAACGCGAGGAGCCTGCCGTGGCCTCGAGCAACATCACCGTCACGCATGCCGAGACCGGCGTGGTCACCGCCGAGGTCGTCGACGCGCAGCGGATCTCGCCGCACTTCGTCCGGCTCACGGTCGCAGGCCCCGAGCTCGCGAACTGGCGCGACCTCGGGTTCGACCAGTGGTTCCGGCTCGCGGTGCCGACCTCCGAGGCGACGAGGTTCGACAACCTCGCCGACACGTTCGACACCGCCGGCTATCTGAGGTATCTCACGCTGCCGCGCGCGACGCGGCCGGTGATCCGCAACTACACGGTCCGGGCGTTCCGCGCCGAGCTGCGCGAGCTCGACATCGACTTCGTGGTGCACGGCGACGAGGGCGTCGCGGGGCCGTGGGCGGGCGGGCTCCCGGTCGGGGCATCCGTCGGGCTCATCGACCAGGGCTGCGGCTACGCGCACGCCGAGGCCGACCACACCCTCCTCGTCGGCGACGAGAGCGCGCTGCCCGCGGTCGTCGGCATCCTGCGCGACCTGCCGCGCGATGCGCGGGGCCATGCGATCGTCGAGATCGCGGACCTCGACGATCGGCAAGAGGTCGACGGCCCCGACGGTGTCGAGGTGCACTGGGTCGTGCGCGAGCCGGGCCGCCGCATCGGCGAGGCCGCGTTGCAGCACCTGATCGACCTGCCGCCCCTGGACGGCACCGTCTCGGCGTTCGCCGCGGGCGAGTCGAAGCTCGCGACCGGCGCCCGCCGTCACCTCGTCAACGAGCGCGGCGTGCCGAAGGCGAGCGTCACCTTCTGCGGCTATTGGCGCGCCCGCTGAGGGGCGATGTGGCCCGGATTGTGAAATACTGATATGCTCACGCTATGCGCACGAGTGTCCTCAAGATCGGGCTCACCTTCGGCCTCGCCGCCGCCGCGGCGACCGCAACGACCAGCGCGGCCGCCGCGCCTGACGACCCCATCCCGGCGACGGCAGACGCCTACGACACGTACTCGGAGGAGATCTTCCGGAGCTTCATCGGCCGGGTGGACGGCGAGCAGTGGTCGGGCATGTGCAAGCGTGGCTATTGGCTCGACAGCCGAGAAGGGTCGCCCGGCCTCTCGGTCGGGAAGGGGTTCATCGTCCAGATGCAGGCGGCGGTACCGGTCGTCGTGCTGGAGCATCCCCTGAAACGCCTGTTCGCCGGTGGATACGTCGCGGGTTCAGGAGGCGATGCCACCAACCTCGACCCGTTCTACACCCGATTCGTCAGCATCACCATGGTGTGCACCAACGATCCCGCGTACGCCTGGGCCGGCTGAGCTCGTCAGCCCGGTTCCGGCGCCCGCCACGCTCGCAGTTTGTCGGGATTCAGCACGATCCAGATGCGATCGATGCGCGCGTGGCCGGGGCGGCCATCGGCTGAGCTCGTCCCGAGCTGCAACACCCCTTCGACGCCGCCGTCGGGGTTCACCACCACGAACCCCGTTCGCCCGTTCACCGCACGCTCCTCGATCGAGACATCCGGTCGCTTGGCGAGGATGCCGAGCAGGAACCGCGCCACGTTGTCGGCCCCGTCGATCGGGCGCCGCGCGGCGTTGACCTTGCCGCCGCCGTCGCTCGTCGAGACGACCCCGGGGTCGAGCACCGCGATGAGCGCCTCGAGGTCGCCGGCCTCGCACGCGGCCCGGAAGGCCGTGACGAGACGGTCGTGGTCGGCGGCCGAGGCCGGCCGGGTGCGCGCGGCGCGCAGGTGCCGCCTCGCCGACGTGGCGAGCTGGCGGGTCGCGGCGGGCGAACGCTCGACGATCTCGGCGATCTCGGGAAACGGCAGCGCGAACACCTCGTGCAGCACGAACACGACCCGCTCCGCGGGCGTGAGTGCCTCGAGCACGACGAGCAGCGCCATGCTCACCGAGTCGTCGAGGGCGATCCGGTCGAGCGGGTCGACCGCGATCGCGGCGCCGGGCGCCACATCGGTCGGCACCGGCTCGGGCAGCCACGGGCCGACGTAGCGCTCTGTGCGGACCCGCGCCGAGTCGAGCACGTTCAGGCAGAGACGCGACGCGGTCGTCGTCAGCCACGCCGCGGGCCGCTCGATCGCGGCGCGCGCGTCCGGGTCGAGCTGGTACCAGCGTACGAACGTCTGCTGCACGACGTCTTCCGCGTCGTTCCACGAGCCGAGCATGCGGAACGCGAGGTTCATGAGGCGCCGTCGCTCGCCGAGCAGTTCGGAGAGCTCGGGGTCGGTCGGCACGCACTCATCCTCGCATCGCCGGACCCTGCGTCGTCGCCGATTCCGACCGGCGCCTCACACTTCGGTCGGCTGCCCGGTCCTACCTGATGTGAACACACTGTGGAGACGACTGTTCCTGTGGCTGCTGGCCGCGTTGGGCGTGTTCGTGGGCGGCTGGGCGCTGTTCGCGCCCCACGCGTTCTACGAATCGTTCCCGTTCCCGCCGATCTTCGGGTCGTGGGTCTCGGGCGACGGCCCGTTCAACGAGCACCTGGTCCGCGACGTCGGGTCGCTCTATCTCGCGCTCGCGGCCGCGAGCGTGGTCGCGGCGCTCATGCGCCGGGCGGATGCCTCGATCGCGGTCGGCGTCGCCTGGCTGGTGTTCTCCGTGCCGCACCTGGTCTACCATCTGGGGCATCTCGACCATCTGGCCCCGATCGACGCGATCGGCCAGCCGATCTCGCTCGCGGTGTCGCTCGTGCTCGCGATCCCGCTGTGCATCCCGACGCGGCGTGAGGCCGCGAACCCGGTCACTGTGCAACGAGAGGAACCCGCACGATGAAGATCGCCGTCGCAGGAGGAACCGGCGCCGTCGGGCGCCACGTCGTCGAGCGGGTGCGCGAGCTCGGTCACGAAGCCGTCGTGCTGACCCGCTCGGCCGGGGTCGACCTGGTCACAGGAACCGGTCTCGCGGGCGCGCTCGACGGGGTCGATGCGGTCATCGACGTCGCCTCGGTGCAGACGCAGTCGGCCGCGAAGTCGCGCGAGTTCTTCGGCGCCGTGACCCGGAACCTGCTGGCTGCGGAGGCAGCGGCGGGCGTGCGCCACCACGTCGCGCTGTCGATCGTGGGCACTGACCTTGCGCCCGAGGGGTACTACGCGGGCAAGCAGCTGCAGGAGCAGCTCGTCGAGCAGGGCGCCGTGCCGTGGACGATCCTGCGGGCGACGCAGTTCTTCGATTTCCCCGCGCAGATCCTCAGCCAGACGACGTTCGGCCCGATCGCGCTCGTGCCCAAGACGCGGTCCCAGCCGATCGCGGCGCGTGAGGTCGCGGTACGGCTCGTGGACCTGGCGACGGATGCCCCGGCCGGTCGCGCGCGCGACCTCGCGGGCCCTCGTGAGGAGCGCATGGCCGACCTCGCGCGCCGGCTGCTCGCGGCCTCGGGGAAGCGCACGCGCGTGCTCGAGTTCCCGTTGCCTGGCGTGTTCGGCCGCGCGCTGCGGAACGGCACCCTGCTGCCGGCGCCGGGCGCGGCCGACCTCGGCACGCAGACGTTCGACGAATGGCTCGCTGAGGAGGTCAGGCCGCGGGCGTAGCGTGCGGGGCGGCGCCGGCGCCGGCGCCGGTGCGGGCGCCGGTGCCGAACGCCGCCGCGAGCACCTTTCGCCGCAGTTCGTTCGCCCGCTCGGCGAACCCGCGCTGCCGTCTGACGTATTGCGCCTTGCCCTCGGCCGTCTCGATGCGCACGGGCTCGCCGCCCCAGGGCGCCATGTCGTACGGCGAGGCCTGCATGTCGAGGTACCGGATGTCGCGCGCGAGCTCGAACGCGTCGAGCAGCAGCTCGCCGGGCACGAGCGGGCCGAGTTTCACGGCCCATTTGTAGACGTCCATATTGGCGTGCAGGCAGCCGGGCTGCTCGAGGTCGGGCTGCGTCTCGCGCGTGGGCGCGAACCGGTTGCGGGGTGTCGCATCGGGCGTGAAGAACCGGTACGCGTCGATGTGCGTGCAGCGCAGCTCGTGCGCGTCGACGACCTCGTCGGTGGCACCCTGGCCGAGGCGCAGCGGCACGGGGTGGCGGTGCTCGCGCTGGCGGTACACCATCGCCCACTCGTGCAGCCCGAAGCATCCGAACGCCCCCGGCCGGGAGACCGTGGACCGCAGGATGCGCTCGACCGCCGTCAGCAGCGGCGCCTTCTCGCGCCGCATCGCGGCGGCGTCGACGATGAGCGACCCGGGTGTCGCGCCGGGGGTGTACCAGCGCCATGAGCTGCGAGTCTCGCCGGAGGCATCCGCCAGCTCGACGCCCGCGCCCGGATGCCAGCGCCGCAGCAGGCTCGGCGAGTACGCGTAGTAGGTGAACAGGAAGTCCTCGATCGGATGCGTCTCGCGGCGCGCGGTGCGCGCGCGATGCCCGGCGGTGAGCGCGTCGGCGCGCGCGGTATGCGCGCCTTCGCGTTCGCGCCAGTCGGCCGCGGCGAGGATGGTCACGCCGTCGATCGTAAGCGACGCTGACGGCGCGGCGTCCTGCTCGCTCAGGAGGCGCCGAGCACCATCCACCGCTCAGGCGTGTCGATGGCCGTGAAGCCGAACCGCTCGTACAGCCCGTGCGCGTCGCCCGTGACCAGCACGATGCGGCGCACGCCGAGCGCCCGGATCTCGGTCACCACCTGCTCGACGAGCGCGACGCCGACGCCTTCGCCGCGCACGGCCGGGTCGACGTACACGTCGCACAGCCAGGCGAACGTCACGCCGTCGGTCACGACGCGCGCGTAGGCGACCTGGTCGCCGGATGCCTCGTCGTAGCCGCCGAAGTTGCGCGACCCGTCGATCGCGGCGTCCTGGATCTCTCGGGCACGGCCGATCGCCCAGTACGCGTCGGTGCTCAGCCACCGGTGGACCAGCTCGCGGTCGAGCTCGGCGGAGTCGGAGGAGTACCGGTACGTGCGGGGCATGCGACCATCTTGCCAAGGGCGCTCGTCGTCGAGCCGCGGGTGCCGCGATATCCGGGATCTCCGTCGTGCGGTGGACGCGGAAGCGGGGCCGGGCCGCCTAGCGTGGCGGACATGGCTGAGGGTCGAGGCATGGACCAGAACACCGCGTGGGGCGCCGGGATCGCGATCGGCGTCGCGTTGGGGCTGGCGCTCGGGCTCGCCCTGGACAACCTCGGGGTCGGGCTGGCGCTCGGCGCCGGCCTGGGTATCGCATTCGCGGCGGCGTTCGCCGAAGACGCGAAGCGCAAACGGCGCGGCGACGCCGGTCGCGATGGCGGTGACGGCGAGGCGCGCGAATGACGCCGCCCCATCGGCCGACGGCGGATGAGCCTCGGACCTGAGGGGTCGCTACGCGCTCGGCTTGGTCGCCTGCCCGTCGAGCCAGAGCCGGTCGGAGGCGTCGCTGTGGGTGCCGCCCGTGCCCACGTGTTTGGCCGAGATCTGATCGCCCTTGGTGATGACGTGGACGAGGGCCATCGCGTGCCCCTGACCGAGGCCGTAGTCCTCCTTGAGCCACGCCACGATCGGCGTGGCCTTCGTGGTCGCGTCGAATCCGCGCTCGCGGGCGAGCTCGATGAACTGGCGCGGCGTGAGGCCGGTCTTGGTCTCGATGTTGTCGAGGTAGGCCTGGAATGACATGGCTGGGGGTGCTCCTGTCCGGTGTGCGGGTGCAGCTCAGAGCTCGTCGGCGAACTCTTGAATGATCATGTCGGATGCGTGGATGCAGAGGATGCGCAGACGCTCCGCGCCGGTGGCCTTGAACGCGTGCCAGACGCCGGTGCCGACAGTCGCGGTGTCACCCGCGGACCCGATCACCTCCGCTTCGCCGATCGTGAACGTCGCCTCGCCCTCGAGCACGACCCAGGTCTCGGAGTAGGGGTGACGGTGCAGGGCTGGCCCTTCACCGGGCGCCGCATCGACGTAGAAGTACGAGATGTCGGCACCGTGGTCGCGGCCCTGGAAGCGCCGGCTCCGGCCTGAGCCGAGGCGGATCGATTCGGGGGCCACGATGGGGTTGGCGGCGGACGGCATGAGCCTGGTCCTTTCCTCGTGAGCGGGGCGGATGCCTCGTCTGCGAACAGCCTCGGCGATGGAGCATCCGCTCGATACCCTTTCGATGTGGATCGAAACTACGTCGATTTCCGGCTCGCGCCCGACGATATCTCAGCGATCCGGTTCGGCGTCTCGCCGGGACATGAGCTGTGCCACGCGGTGCGCGTGGTGCTGCGGCCGCCGGAGCATCCGTTGCAATGGGGGTGGCTGCGAAGCGTGCGCGACCGGGTGCCGGGCGCGTCGTTCGATCTGCTCGCGCTGCTGATCGGCGCTGACGGGTACTTCCCGGATTTCTTCACGACGACGCCGAGCTGGGACGTGACCCCCGAAGACGAGGCTGAGCGGCTCAGGCAGGTGCCCGCCGAGCTCATGCGGGTCGATCTCGGCAAGATGATCGTCCGGTCGACGGGTGAGCGCCGGGCGGCGATCGTGCGGATGCGTGCGCAGCCCGAACGCGCCCGCGAGCTCATCGCCGATGCCTGGCTCGAGGTCTGGTCGGCGCTGCTCGCGCCGGTGTGGGGGCAGCTGGAGCGGGTGCTGCGCGCCGACATCGCGGTGCGCGCTCGCCGGATCGCCACGGAGGGCGTCGCGCAGATGCTGGGTGCGCTGAACACGTCCGTCGAATGGCACGGCGACACCGTGCGGGTCGCGATGCGAACGCACCGCGAGGTGCTCGACTGCCGGGGCAGCGGACTCGTGCTCGTGCCCTCGGTCATGGCGGCCCGATGCGCGGTGCTGACCGAGCCGCCCGCGCAGCCGACGCTGTTCTACCCCGCCCAGGGCGTGACGGAGACGTGGGCGCGTGACTCCGCGGAGTCTGCAGACGCTCTCGCGGCACTCGTGGGTCCCGCACGCGCGGCGATCCTGCTCGCCGGGCATGAGACCAGGACGACCTCGCAGGTCGCCGCCGACGGCGGTCTCGCCGCGTCGACGGCATCGCACCACCTCAGCGTTCTCCGGAACGCCGGGCTCATGCAGAGCACACGCGACGGCGCCCGTGTGCTGCACAGCCGCACCCCGCTCGGCGAGGCGATCGTCGGCGGCGCTATCTGAAGGTGCCCGCGAACGGCGCGGAGCGTCCGGCGGCGCCGGTGAGCGCAGGGCGGTGCCGGCGCAGAGCAGACCGGTGTCGCTGAGCGCAGGACGGTGCGGATCAGAACGGTGCGGGTCAGAACGGTGCGGGTCAGAACGGTGCGGGTCAGAACGGAGGTCGTCCCGTCGGAGCCGCTGAATCTGGAGCGCGAGGTGGTGAGACCATCGTGAGTCCGCTCTCTGGAGCGGTGCGGTAGCGGGCCCCGGTCAGCGAGGTCCACTCGAGCACGCCCTCGTGCAGGTGCCGGAGTGACCAGCCCGTGTCATGTTTCAGATGGTGATGGGCGGCACACAGGTGGGCAAGGTTGTCGTGCGAGGTGGCGCCGCCCTCGCCGGCCCAGCCTTCGGAGTGATCGAGATCACATCGGATCGCTGCACGGCTGCACCCCGGAAACCGGCAGGTCCCGTCACGAACCTGTAGCCACCGGCGGAGATCTGCGGGCACTCGATAGCTCGTACGATCGACATCGAGCACGGCGGACGTGACCGGATGGGTCAGCAATCGGGTGAACGAGGCTGCCTCGCCGGCCAGAGCTCGAGCCGTGTCGGCGTCGATCGGGCCGTACCCGTCGAGGAGGCCAGGCTCGTCGGTTCGGCCGAGCAGCGTCATCACCGGCACGGTCACATGCACGGTCGGGCGGATGCCGGTCAGGGAGGCGACGGTCTGTTCGGCGCTGACCGTCTCGGAAACGTGGTGTTCGGCACTCTCTTCAGCGGCCGAGTGGTGCGCCGAGCTGTGATGCCGCGTCTCGTCTCGCTCCCGCCGGCGGCGCTCAGGTGCGTCGCGTGGCGGTCCGGGAGGTATCGCATGCAGCAGGAGATCGCGGGCGAGGTCGGCCCGGAGCTGATCGAGATGCCGTTCGGCGGCGAGCTCGCGTCGCACCTCGTCGTGCCGAGCGAGCGGTTCGCGGGTCGTCTGGCCGATCACACCGGCGCCGGTGCTCGGGGCGCTCGGCTCCGCGCGACGAGCGCGGTCAGCAGCCTGGCAGAGTCGGTTCTTGATCAGCAGGGCATCGGCCGCCGGCAGCAGCAGGTGCAACCAGGCCATGCCGTCGTGAGCGGGCTGCAGCTCGACTCGGCGTTCGGCACGCGCTTTCTGATGCCGCGCGGCGATCGTGTCGGCCTGGACGCTCTCCACGAGCCTGCGCGCTGCGCGTCGGAGTCGGGCCGGGTTGTCAGTGCGGGCGAGCTCGGCCAGCCGGTCGTCGAGGGCGGCGACCGCGTCGGGCTAGTCGGCGAGCGGCGGGTGCGCCGCTGAATCGGGCGGCAACGAGATCGTGGGCGTTCGATGCGGCGAACTCCAGCACTCGGAACACGTGCTCGAGTCGCGCGGCGTCGTGCCGACCGACTGCGCGCTGGTGTGCCACCGCGCTGTCGACGAGTTCGGCGAGGCCGCCTCGCTGAGCCGACCGCGCCTCGCCGCTCGTGCACTCAGCGCCCGGAGGTCGCGCTGCCGGGAGATCGGAAGAAGACATACTTCCAAGATAGCAATATTTTCGAATACAGCTTCGATCCATCCGACATCTGTGGAGAACTCGAATCGCCAGCATCGCGCCGGTACCCCGATCTCCGTCGGGCGACGGAGGCGAGTCCACCGCCTGGCTCGTACCGTGAAGAAGACAGCGAACGTGACCGTACCGGAGAGGTGTGACATGCAGAGCAGGTGGTCCGCAGCGATCCTCGGTGACCGGGAGGATCCGCGCCGTCGCCTCGCTGCGATCTTCGGCGGCGAGGTGCCGGTCGGCGGGCAGCCGCCAGTGCCTGCGCTGGCGTGGGCCGAGCGGCTGATCGGAGACGCCGGAAGTGTCGGTGTCGGGCGCGGTGACGGCGTCGATGTCGGTGACGAGATGCGGGCGATCCGGCGCTTGAGACAGGCCGAGCCGCGGCTCACGCTCAAGGCGGCCGCGTTCCTCGCCCGGCATGCGCTCCGATCCCGCTGAGTTGGCGCGTCGGCCGGAATTCGCAGCCAGACGGCGCGTGCTCGGCCGAGCGCTCGCGGCCGCGAGCCTGACGGCACCCGCCGTGTTCATCGTGCTCAGCTTCCTGCGCTGGTCGATGGCGATGCCCGACGAGCTCGCATTCCACTGGGATTTCCGGGGTCGCGTCGACGGGACGATTCCAGCCGACGCGCTGCTCGGACTGGCGCTCGGAGGCGCGTGCGCGGGCCTCGCGGCCGGTCTCGTCTCGCTGCTGGTGCCGCGGCTCGAAGCGAAGGACCGACGAGCGTATCTCCTCGTGGCCGGAGCCTCGCGGGCCTCGGCGCGGCTGCGTGGGCCGTATCGGCGGGTCTGACCGTGGCGGCCGGGTCGCCGGCCGAAGCCGACCTCGACGGCTGGGTCGTGCTCTACGCCGTCGGTCTCGCCTACGGCCTGATCCCGGCGGCCTTCATCACGATCGCTGATCGCAGCGCGGCCGAGCGTGTCCCCGGGGTCAGTGGTACCGCCCACTGTACGCGTTGATCGCGGGCTGCCCGCCGAGGTGCGCGTAGAGCACATTCGAGTCCTTCGAGATCTCGCCGCTCGACACGAGGTCGATCAGCCCGGCCATGGACTTCCCCTCGTAGACCGGATCGAGGATGACGCCCTCGAGGCGCCCGGTGAGCCGCATCGCCTCATCGGTCGACTCGACGGGGATGCCGTACTCGTCACCGGCCCAGCCTTCGAGCACGTTCACCTCGTCGTCGCGGAGCGGACGGCCCACGCCGATCAGCTCGGCGGTGTTGCGCGCGATGCGCCCGACCTGCTCGCGGGTCTCATCGATCTTCGCCGACGCGTCGATGCCGATCACGCGGCGCGGCCGCCCGCCGAAGTTCGCCTCGAGGTCGGCGAAGCCCGCGATCATTCCACCGTGCGTCGACCCGGTCACGGCGCACACGACGATCGTGTCGAAGAACACGCCGAGCTCGCGCTCCTGCGCGGCGACCTCGTGCGCCCAGTTCGCGAAGCCGAGTCCGCCGAGCCGGTGATCCGAGGCGCCGGCGGGGATCGCGTACGGCGTGCCGCCGGCCGCCTCGACGTCGGCGATCGCCTGCCGCCACGACTCCTTGAACCCGATGCCGAACCCCGCAGGCGAAAGGCGCACATCGGCCCCCATGAGCCGTGAGAGCAGGATGTTTCCGACCCGGTCGTTCACGGCGTCGGGCCAGTTCACCCAGTGCTCCTGCACGAGGACGGCCTTCATGCCGAGGTGCGCCGCGACCGCGGCGACCTGCCGCGTGTGATTGGACTGCACGCCCCCGATCGAGACGAGCGTGTCGGCACCCTGGGCGAGCGCCTCGGGCACCAGGTACTCGAGCTTGCGGATCTTGTTGCCGCCGTAGGCGAGCCCGCTCGAGACGTCTTCGCGTTTCATCCACACGCGCGCGCCGCCGAGGTGGGCGCTGAGCCGGTCGACCGGGTGGATCGGGCTCGGCCCGAACGTGAGCTGATGGCGCGGGAAGTCGGCGATGGGCATGAGCGTGGCTCCTTCTGGTCGGTCCGTGTCTGGTGGGGCGGATGTCTCGGGCGGGTGCCCGGGTGCGGATGTCTCGGGCGGAGGTCTCGGGCGCGCTATCCCGTCCCCGCCGGGGCGTCGTCGAGATCGAGCAGGCGGCCGAGCGTGGACCAGTTCTCGCGTGCCGCGAGTGCGGCCTCCTCGACCTGGCCGGCCGCGCATCGCGCGATGATGCGGTCGTGGTCGGCGACCGAGCCGCGTCCCGCGAGCGAACCGAATCGGGCGCGCTCGAGCCGGCGGAGTTGCGGGGTCACCTGTTCGAGCAGGCCGGGCAGCAGCGGGTTCGCGCTCGCGCGGACGGCCACCCCGTGGAAGTCGTCGTCTGCGGCGATGGCCGCGTCGACGTCACCGGCTCGGAGCGCCGCCGAGAACGCGTCGTTGGCCGCGCGCATGGCGTCCAGGTCCGCCTCCGTGAGCTGCGGCACGGCCTCGCGCACGGCGAGCTCGTGCAGCGAGGCGGCGATGCGCTGCGCCGCGAGCGCCGCGCGCGTGTCGAGCGGCGCGACCACGGTCTGCTTCGCGCGCTGCGTGCGGACGAGTCCCGCGAGCTCGAGGCGGGCGATCGCCTCTCGGATCGGGGTCCGGCTCACGCCGAGCCACGATTCGAGCTCGGGGTCGCGCAGCCGCTCGCCGGGGGCGAGCTCACCGCTCACGATGGCATCGCGGAGCTCGGTGTAGGCGTAGTCGCGCAGCGAGCTCGGGCGCCCGGGCCGCGGGGTGGTCAACGGCATGGGTGCCTCGTCGAGTTCAGCGACATGCAAAATATTGCACGTTACTGCCGCCGAAATGTCAAGGCATTCGCGCGCCGACCTGTCAGCGCGTCCGGTCGGAGCGCCCGAGATCGATCGCCTGGTCGGGGCGCTCGCGCAAGCCCTCTCGCATGTCGGTGGCCGCTGCCAGACTGGCCGGGTGCTGCTCGATGAGCTCGTGGGGGTCGCAGAGGCCGTCGCGTCGACGAGATCGCGTCTCGCGAAGGTCGACGCGCTCGCCGGGCTGCTCCGGGCGCTCGCACCCGACGAGCTCGCCCCCGCGATCGGATTCCTCCTCGGCAAGCCTCGCCAGGGCCGGGTGGGCGTCGGCTGGCGCGGGTGGTCGAACGCGTCGGCCGAGCCGGCCGAGGTGCCGAGTCTGACGATCGCCGACGTCGACGACTTCCTCGACCGGCTGACGACGCTGTCCGGCTCGGGTTCGGCCGCGCTGCGCACCATCGCCATGCGCGACCTCACCGCGCGGGCCACGCCGCGCGAGCACGACTTCCTCGGCCGCATGCTGCTCGGCGAGATGCGCACCGGCGCGCTCGAGGGCGTCCTGATCGACGCGATCGCGCGAGCCGCCGACCGTCCGGGTGCCACCGTCCGGCGCGCGGCGATGCTCTCCGGCGACCTCGGCGAGACCGCGCGCGTCGCGCTGGCGGGCGAGCCGGGCGAGCTCGAGGCCGTCGGCCTCGTGGTGGGCCGCCCGGTGCTGCCGATGCTCGCCGCCTCGGCAGCCACGGCGGCCGAGGCGGTCGCGACCACCGGCGAGGCATCCGTCGAATACAAGCTCGATGGCGCGCGCATCCAGGTGCACCGTGCCGGCGACGACATCCGGGTCTTCACGCGCAACCTCGCCGACATCACGCACCGCCTGCCCGAGGTGGTCGACGTGGTCCGTGCGATGCCCGCGAACGATCTGATCCTCGACGGCGAGACGCTCGCGCTCGACGAGAACGACACGCCGCGGCCGTTCCAGGACACGATGTCGCGGTTCGGGGCCGACGCCGCCCGCGAAGCGGTGCTGCATCCGTGGTTCTTCGACGTGCTGCACGCCGACGGCCGCGACCTCATCGACGAGCCGCTCGCGGTCCGGCGCGACATCCTCGAGACCATCGCGCCCGAGCACCGCATCCCGGGCGTCATCACCGCCGACCCCGGTGAGGCCGAGCGCGTCTCGCGCGAGGCGCTCGAGGCCGGTCACGAGGGCGTGGTCGTGAAGGCGGTCGACTCGACCTACGCCGCGGGGCGTCGGGGGTCGAGCTGGGTCAAGGTGAAGCCCGTGCACACCTACGACCTCGTCGTGCTCGCCGCCGAGTGGGGGTACGGGCGGCGCACCGGGTGGCTCTCCAACCTGCACCTCGGCGCCTACGACCCCGTCGGCGAGTTCGGCGAACCGGGTGGGTTCGTCATGGTCGGCAAGACGTTCAAAGGGCTCACCGACGCGCTGCTCACCTGGCAGACCGGGTACTTCCAGGAGATCGAGACGGGCCGTACGGCCGCCGCCGTGCAGGTCGCACCGGTCACGGTCGTCGAGATCGCGATCGACGGCGTGCAGCGTTCCAGCCGATACCCGGGCGGCATCGCCCTGCGCTTCGCTCGCGTCAAGCGGTACCGCGACGACAAGCAGCCGGCCGAGGCCGACACCATCCAGTCGCTGCGCGAACTGCTGCGCGGCTGACGTCACGCGCGAAAGATGGGGCCGGCTCCGAAGAGCCGGCCCCATCCGAGTCGGTCGCTGACCGCGTCAGCGGTCGAAACGCGCGCCGGCGGGGTCCGACGGCAGCGCGAGCATGATGAGCACGATGATGCCGCCGACGAGCGGGATGAACACCAGGAAATAGAACGGGCCACCCTTGTTCGTGTCGTGGAAGCGGCGCCACACGATCGCGAGCCACGGCACGATCGTCGCGAGGAACCACACGATGCTGAGCACGAGGCCGATCGCGTAGGTCGGCCCGTAGACGCCGTTCTCGTCGGGGATGATGCCGGTCGACATGATGCCCGAGATCACCGCGTTCACGAGGAACACGACGAGCGCGGCCCACCAGAACTCGCTGCGGCTCGCGCGGCCGGTGAAGGTGGCGTACTTCTTGAAGAACCGCGAGATCGCCTGGCCGAAGCTCGCGCCGTAGAGCGGCTGCGACAGCGGGGCTGACTGGGTGTAGGTGTCGGTCATGTGGGCTCCTTCGTAGGGTCGTGGGACGAGCCAGGCGGGCATGAGGGGGAGCGCACGGCGCCAGAGGTCTCGCCCGGTACGTCCCCCCGGACGTCGACCAGCGATGCACAGCGTATCCGTGTCCGAGTATCCGCTTTGAGTTTCAGGCTGCTCGGCGTGTCGGGTCGACGTGCGTCACCGACCTGAGTCAGCGGTCGAAACGCGCGCCCGCGGGGTCGGAGGGGAGCAGGAAGAGCACGAGCAGGATGATCGGGCCGGCGATCGGGATGAGCCCGAGGAACCAGAACGGCCCGGGCTTGTTGGAGTCGTGCAGTCGGCGCCACGCGAGCGCGAGCCACGGCACGACCGTCGCGAGGAACCACAGACCGCTCAGGCTGGTGCTGATCCAGTTGTCCGAATTGAACGCGAAGCTGCCGGTCGCCGGGTTGATGGACACGGCGCCACCGCCGAACGCCGAGACGATCGAGATCGCGACGCTCACGATCACGTTCATCAGGAACCACCACCAGAACTCGCTCCGGCTCGCGCGGCCCGAGAAGGTCGCGTACTTCTTGAAGAATCGGGCGATGGCCTGCCCGAACGACGCGCCGTAGAGCGGCTGCGACAGGTCGTCGGTCTGGGCGTAGGCGTTCGGCGCGGTCATGTGGACTCCTTCAGTGGGATGAGCTGCTCGGGCGGGGTCCCCCGACCCTCCGCTGCACTGCGCGGTGCAGGGCGCTGCACAGCGTAGCGGTCACTGGTGTCCGCTTTCATCCTGTGTGACGGAAACCACTCGATGACGTCACCGAGGGGTCGACTCCGGCGTTGCGAGTTCGACGGGCGCACCCACCGCCGTTGCCGCCGTCGATGCCGTCTCCGGCCCGGCGAGCAGCTCGAGCCGTCCGAGAGCCGTGCGCACCCGCATCCGGTCGCCCGCGGCCCAGTACGCCCCGACGAGTCGCTCGAGCGCGGCGATCTGGTGGTGCTCGTCGCCCGCCATGTCGGCCAGGTGCAGGGCCTCTTCCAAACGCGGAAGCGCATCCGCCGGCGCCGCGCGGTCCGCGGCGATGAACAGACACCGGGTGAGGCAGCGCGCGTCCCCCAATCGCCGGAACGTCTCCGTCAGCTCGCCGAGCTCCGCCGCGGCATCCGGAACCTGCAGCATCTGCTGCACCAGCGTCGCGTGCGCGAGCTCGTGCGTGTTGCCCACCCGGCTCGCGTAATCGACGCACTCCGCGGCCCAGCCGGCCGCCTCGCCCGCGTGCAGGCCGTGCTCCGCGGCCGTGATCGCCATCATGTAGCGCGCATTGTTCACGTGCATGGCGTCGCCCGCGAGCGCATAGCCGTGCATCGCCGAGGCGAACTCCGCGATCGCCGCGGCCGGTTCGCCGATCGATCCGTCGCGCAATGCGATGCCGCGCATCTGCCGCACCGCCGCGAGCTCCCACTCGTCGTCGAGCGCGATCGCGAGGCCCTCGGCCTCGTCGAGATGGGCGATGGCCGCGGCGCCACGGTCACGGTAGGCGTCCGACATGCCCGCGAGATGGTGCGCGGCGAGCCGCGATCGCTCGTCGGCGTCGCCGCCGGCCGCGGCGTCGAGCGCCAGCCCGGCGAGCTCGTCGACGAGCGGCAGATCGAGGTAGCAGAGCCCGATGCCGAACGCGAGCAGGTCCTCGGTCGTGGCCTCGCGCCGCACGCGCGCGTCGCGCGCGGCGATCGCGATCGAGTGGACGCTGTCGGCGTCGGATCCGTACTGCTCGATGCCCACCGAGAGCGACGCGGCGAGCGAGAGCGCGGTCGGATGCTCCGCCGCGAGCGCCCATCGCAGCGCCGCGTTCACCTCGGGGCAGAGCAGCGCCGAACGCCCCATCGCAGCCGGGCTGTCGTCGACGCGCGCGAGGCGCACGAAGTGCCGCGCGATCTCGGCGTAGAACTCCGCATGACGCTCGAGCACGTCGCGGATGACCGCGGGGTGGGTGCGCGCCTGCACGAACTCGCGCATCACGGCCAGCACCCGGAACCGGGAACCGGTCGCGGGGGCCAGCATCGAGTGGTCGAGCAGCCGCAGCACGACGCCCTCGGCGCCGGGATGCGTCACCGCGGTCGCGAGGTCGACGTCGAACGTGCGGGGCAGCGCCGCGAGGCGGCACAGCACGTCGCGCTCCTCGTCCGTCAGGAGATCCCACGTCCACTCGAATGCGGTCTCGAGCGTGCGATGACGGCCCGCTGGCGCCGCACGATCGAGCGTCGCGAAGTCCCGGTCGAGCCGGGCGGCGAGCTCGGCGAGGGAGAGGTGCCTGGCGACGCCCGCGGCCAGCTCGATCGCGAGGGGGAGGCCGTCGACCCTGCGGCAGACCTCCTCGGCGAGTTCGCGGTCGCCCGGCGACGGTGGCCGGCCCGAGCGGTCGAGCCGGTCGAGGAACATCCGCACGGCAGGCGTGGCCGGCCCGTCGGTGGCGAGCGGGTCGATGTGCAGCACCGACTCGGCGCCGAGCGGGGTGCGCGACGTCGTGATGACGCGCAGCTCCGGCGCGCTCGCCATGAGGGCGTCGACCACGTGGTGCACCTGGTCGCCCACGCGGTCGACGTTGTCGAGCACGACGACGTAGGGGTGCGCCGCGAGCGCGAGGCCGACGGCCGCGAGCAGGTCGGTGTTGCGCGCCGACTCGAGCTCGACCGCGCGCGCGATCCGAGCGACGACGTCGTCGGGCCCGGCGTGCTCGAGCTCGACCACGAGCGGCACGAGCTCGCCCTCATGTGCGCGCGCGTATTCGAGCGCGAGCCGGGTCTTGCCGACCCCACCGGGGCCGGCGACCGTCGCCCAGCGGTGCCGCGCCAGCCGGCCGTGCAGATCGGCGAGCTCGGCGTCGCGGCCGAGGAACGCGGTGGCCGGGACCCGGACGGGCGAGCCGCGGCGTGCGCCCGCGGCGGCGACCAGGTCGGCGCGCGTGTCGGCGCCGAGCTTCCGGCGCAGCGCCGCGATGTGGCTTTCGACCGTGCGCACCGAGATGAACAGCTCCGCGGCGATCTCGGAGTTGTTCAGGCGCCGCCCGACGGCGGCGAGCACGGCCCGTTCACGCGGGGTCAGCGTCTGCCCCGGCACGCCGCCCATTGTAGGACGGACGGGCCGGGGCGTCACGGTTCGGCTGGTGGAAGGCAGGCCGGTCACATCGCGGGACGGGCTCGGTGCAGGAGGCGGGCCGGCAACAGCTGGCGGATGCCTCGCCGGCCGGCCGTCTCCGTCCAGCCCGATGCGGCATCGCGCTCTTCGGCGAGCCGTTCGGCGATCACCCGGCGCTGTTCGAGCTCGCGCGTGATGCGCGCCTCGTGCTCACGTTGCAGCCACGGGAAGTGGGATTCGGAGACGTACATGGTGCATGGTTCCTTGTCTGGTGTGGTGTGGTGTGGTGTGGTGTGGTGTGGTGTCGGGTCAGGTGTGGGTGGGGGTTCATCGGCGGCGCGCGGTGACGAGCAGGTACTCCCACCGCATGGTTCCGCCCTGGCCGTCGACGCCCGCGGCACGGGCGTGTTCGGCGAGGGCCTGGTCGAGTGCCTCGACCTGAGCCGGGTCGTCGGCGATGCGCGCGAAGACGGCGATCGTCGGCCCGTAGTTGGTCTTGAAGTACTCCCGGAATTCCTCCGGCTGGGTGAACCGGTCGACCTCGACGGTCTCGCGGCCGACGACCACGTCATCGACGGCGTCGCCGAGCAGCTCGCGCACGTGCGCCTCGTCGCCCCATCGCGGGGCCGGCGTCGCACCGGGCGGGAGCGGCGCCGCATACGGCTTCATGACCCCGAACATGCGGCCGATGAATCCCTCGGGCGTCCAGCTCAGGAGGCCGATACGGCCGCCGGGGCGGACCACGCGCAGCAGCTCGGCGGCCGCGTCCTCGTGATGCGGCGCGAACATGATGCCGACACTCGACACGGCGACGTCGAACTCGCCGTCGGCGAACGGGAGCGCTTCGGCGTCGGCCTCGCGCCACTCCAGCTCGGCGCCGGCCTCGGTCGCGAGGCGACGGCCCTCGTCGAACAGCTCGGGTGCGAGGTCGGTGGCGACGACCGTCGCGCCGCGCAACGCCGCCCGGATCGCGACGTTGCCGGATCCCGCCGCGATGTCGAGCACCCGGTCTCCCGGGCGGACGTCGACCGCGTCGACGACGCGCGAGCCGAGCTCCCAGATCAGGTCGGAGGCGAGCTTCGGGTAGTCGCCCGACGCCCACATGGTGCGGTGCTTGGCTTTGAGCGCGATGTCATCGGCGCCGGAAGCGGTGGTGGGGGTCGTGGTCTCGGACATCGGGCGGCTCCTTCAGGCTCACGGGGAAACGGGATGCGGCCATCGTGCGCCGGGCCGCCGTACGCGTCATCCGTGCACCACACGGAGATTTCCTCAGTATCCGCACGGAGATCGATGGTCTCGGTCGCGCGTCGATGCGCATGAATGCTCCTAGGCCGGGCGTACACTTCGAAAATGGAGGGCTCGACGAGCACCACACTCGTCGTCGTCGGCGACGAGGCGCCGGCCGCGATCCGGTCGCTCACGCGGTTCGCGAACGTGCGCGCGGCCTCCTTCCACGACGTGCCGGATGCCTCGGACTCGGACGTCGCCCGCTGGTCGGCGCACTCGACCGAGCCCTACGTCGTGCACGACCTCGACCCGCTCGGGCACGTCGCGAGCGCGTGGGTCGAGTTCTTCGAAGAGCAGGTCACACTCGGTGTGCTCGAGCTCGAGATCGACCGGGCGATCGAGGCCGCCGGACGTCACCTGATCGCGGTGCCCGACTACTACGTGGTCATCCACCCTGAGACGCTGCCGACGACGTGGCGCCATTGGTGGCTCGGGGTGATCGCGGCCGCGTCGCCGACCCGGGTGATCCCGTGGCCGGCACCCGACCGGTCCGACGACGACTCGTTCGCGCGGCTGCTGCGGAAGCTCCCCACCGGCCGCGCCTGGCCCGAGGTCGAGACCTGGCTGCCGAACGTGGTCAGGCAGGTGCCCGACCGGGTGGGCCTCGACGGACGCGTCGACCGCGCGAGCTGACCGGACGGGTCAGATCCACCAGGTACCCTGGCCGGATGGTCATCGCGCTCATCCGTCACGGTCAGACCGACTGGAACCAGGCCGCGCTCATGCAGGGGCGCACCGACATCCCGCTGAACGACACCGGTCGCGCGCAGGCGCGCGCCGTCGTCGAGGAGCTCGCCGCGTCGGACTGGGACATGATCGTGAGCTCACCGCTCGGGCGCGCCCGTGAGACGGCCTCGATCATCGCCGAGGGCCTCGGTCTCGTGCTCGGGCCGACGGTGGAGGGGCTCACCGAGCAGGACTTCGGCGATGCCGAGGGTGTGCGTGTCGCCGAGGTGCACGAGCGGTGGCCCGACCGGGACATCCCGGGTGCCGAAGCCGATGACGCCGTCGGCGAGCGCGGCCTCGCCGCGCTCGCGCAGCTCGCCGCCGACCACCCCGATCGCAATGTGCTGGCCGTGGCGCACGGCACGCTCATCCGCCGGACCCTCGCCGTCATCTCGGGTCACGATGCGCACGACTACCCGCGACTCGACAACCTCGCGACGTCGCACGTACACCTCGACGGCGGCACCTGGGCGGTGCTCACCGTCGGCGGCGCACCGTTCGACGAGGTCCGCATCGACCTCGACGCGCGCGCCGCGCAGCTCGCCGCCGACCTCGCGCGCTAACCCCCCGCGCGCTCGCCCGCCTCGCCCCCTCGTCACCCCTCCGTCACTTCGGAGCGGGGTCGCGAATGGTCGTTCGGAGCCGTGAGAAGCGACCATTCGCGTCCCCGCTCATGAAGGCTGGGGCGGAGCCCGGTGGGAATCCCGGTCGAGCAGTTGACGTGCGAGCATCGTCGCCCCCGCGACCGCGGCGGGCATCGTCGCGACGGCGCCGAGCGGCACGAGGAAGCACAGCTGCGTCGCGACGCCGAAGCCGAGCGTCCGCCAGCGGTTCGCGCGGCGCAGCGCGCGCCGGTGCTCGAGGCTGAGCCCGCGCGCCTCGAATGCGCGACCCGTGAGCTCGCGCACGAGCAATCGGCCGGTCAGCACCACGCCGAGCACCGCGCCCAGCACCGTGCCGACGACCGGGATCAGCCCCGCGAGGCCCGCCACGACGGCGACGACGAGCCCGAGGCCCACGAGCTGCAGCGCGTCGACGACCGACCGCCAGAATCCGCCGCCCTCGTCGGGGACCGGCCCGCCGAGGTCCTGCTCCACTGCGCGCCAGATGCGTTCGTAGAACGGGTCGCCGATCACGAGCGTGAGCGCGGTGAACGTGACCACCGCGAGCACCGCGGCACCCGCGAACACGATCAGGGCGATCGTGAACCGCAGCACCCCCTGCCAGAAGCCGTCCCAGGAGTCGGCGAACGGCGTCGCCCAGTCCACGAGCGCGGGCAGCTGCACCCCGAGCGTGATGAGCGCTGCCGCGAGCAGCACGAACGCGATCGCCGCGGGCACGAGCCCGAGCAGCATCAGCCGCGGCCGGCGTCGCCAGAACCCGAATCCGCGGCCGAGCATCCCGAACCCCGCGGCGAACTCCCTGAGCATCCGAACAGGATAGGCGGTGCGGAGGGTCTCGATACGCTTCGCTACTCGACCAGCGGCCCGGCCGGCCGAGGAGCGAGCGAGGGACGAGCACGCGTATCGAGACCCGGCCTCGACCAGAACGGCCGCAGGGGCTTGAATGGGCAGATGGCCGCCCCCGCCACTCCGCTCATCGACGACGACGCGCTCGACGACCTCGAACGCGAGCTGCTCGGCCGCGTCCGAGGCCGTGTCCTCGAGATCGGTGCGGGCGAGGGCGAGAACTTCGGCGCGTGGCATCCGGATGTCTCGTGGACCGGCCTCGAACCCGACGCGACCCGCCGCGCCGAACTCGCGACGCGCGCCCGCGAATGGCGGCACGACGGCGCCCCGCTCGACGCGGTCGCCGAGGCGATCCCGCTGCCGGACGCCTCGGTCGACGCCGTCGTCGGCACCTACGTGCTCTGCTCGGTGACCGATCTCGCGACGGCGCTCGCCGAGGTCCGGCGCGTGCTCGTGCCCGGTGGGCGAGTCGTGTTCGTCGACCACGTGATCGCCCCGCGCGGGACGCTCAAACGCGCGGTGCAGCGCATCGCGACGCCCATCTCGAAACGCGTGTGCCACGGATGCCACTGGGACCGCGACCCGGAGTCCGCGCTCGCCGAAGCGGGCTTCGTCGCCGACGAGGCGCGGCGGCTGCGCGTGCGGTCCGCACCGTTCGGCCCCGTGCCCATGCTGCTGTTCGACGGGCACGCGGGTCCGTAGGCCTCCTCGCTGGTCGAGTAGCGCCGACACGAAGTGGCGACGCGTATCGAGACCCGGTGAGCAGCTTTCGAGATCGGGTCGCCGGGTCTCGATACGCGTGCTCGTCCCTCGCTCGCTACTCGACCAGCGTTCGCTACGCGGCCGAGTCCAGGGCCTGCACGAGGTCGTCCGCGAGGTCGTCGGCGTGCTCGAGGCCGACCGAGAGCCGGACGAGGCCGTCGGGGATGGTCTCGGCCTCGGCGGGCCACCGGCGACGGCGTTCGAACGTCGACTCGACGCCGCCCAGGCTGGTCGCGTGGATCCAGAGCCGCGTGCGGCCCACGAGCGCATCGGCGGGCTCGGCGCCGCCGGCGAGCACGATCGAGATGATCGTGCCGTACCCCGGGTAACGCACCTCGCTCAGGGTCGGATGGCCCGACAGGCGTTCGACGAGCCCGCGCGCGGTGGCCTCGGCGCGATCGAGCCGCACCGGCAGCGTCCGGATGCCCCGCAGCGCGAGGAACGCCTCGAACGCGGACGGGATCGCGCCGCCGAGCGAACGCCGAGCGACGAGCGCGTCGGCGTGCGAGGCATCCGCTGTGATGACCGCGCCCATGATGACGTCGCTGTGTCCGGAGATGCCCTTCGTGGCCGAGTGCACGACGAGGTCGACGCCGTCCTCGATCGGACGCTGCCTGAGCGGCGTCGCGAACGTGTTGTCGACCGCGACGAGCGCGCCGTGCGCGTGCGCACCGGCCGTCAGTGCGGGGATGTCGGCCAGCTCGAGCGCGGGGTTCGTCGGCGACTCGAACCAGAGCAGGGCGGCGCCCTCGCAGGCCGCGACGACCGCGTCGGTGTCGGTGATGTCGACCCAGCGCACGGCGATGCGTCCGGATGCCTCGCGGTCGGCGAGCTGGCCGACGGTGCCGGTGTACGAATGGCGCGGCGCGACCACGACGGCGCCGTGCTCGAGCAGATCGAGCACCGCGGCGATGGCGGCGATGCCCGACGCGAACGACACGCAGCGGCCGCCCTCGAGCGCCCCGAGGGTCTCCTCGAACGCCGTCCACGACGGGTTGCCGTAGCGGCCGTACTCGAGGTCGCCGCCCGCGACGTACGTCGACGCGAGATGCACCGGGACGTTCAGGGGCTGGTCCGGGTCGTGCGCGGGACGACCGGAGGTGACGACGAGGGTCTCGGGGTGGAGGCGGCCGGGCTGGAGCTGAGGCATCCCGTCAGCGTAACTCGTGCTCGGCGCCGGTCTCGTCCGCGATGTCTCGGCGCGACACGGAAGGCGCGATGCGGGGCGCACACCGGCCGACCAGGCACGCACCGGCACACGAGGCGCACAATGGGTGGGTGCGGATCGTGGTGCTCACGGGTGCCGGCATCTCCGCGGAGAGCGGCGTGCCGACCTTCCGCGACGCCGGAGGGCTCTGGGAAGGGCACCGCGTCGAAGACGTGGCGACCCCCGAGGCGTTCGCACGCGACCCGCTCACGGTGCAACGGTTCTACGACGCGCGCCGCCGCGCCGCCGCGCGCGCCGAACCCAACGCCGCACATCTCGCCCTCGCGCGACTCGAGGACGCGCTCGGCGACGACCTCGTCATCGTCACGCAGAACGTCGACGACCTGCACGAACGCGCGGGCTCGTCGCACGTCGTGCACATGCACGGCCGACTCGCCTCGGCGCTCTGCGACGTGTGCGGGGCCCGCCTGCCCCTGGCGCCCGACGCCGAGCTCGCCGGCGGCCCCGAGTGCCCGGTGTGCGGGCGACGGGCGCTCCGGCCCGACATCGTCTGGTTCGGTGAGCTGCCGTACGAGCTCGACCGCATCGACCTCGCGCTCGCCGTGTGCGACCTGTTCGTCGCGATCGGCACGTCGGGCGCCGTGTATCCGGCCGCGGGATTCGTGCGCACCGCGACCGAGTTCGGGGCCGCAACACTCGAGCTGAACCTCGCGGTCAGCGAGGTGTCGTCGATGTTCGTCGAGGTGCGCACGGGGCTCGCGAGCGTCCTCGTGCCTGCATGGGTGGACGAGGTGCTCTCGGAGCGGCGCAGATCGGGCACCCGTGGGGTGGATCCCTGAGCCGCGGGGGCCCGCGTAGGCTCGAGGTATGAGCCGCACCGTCTGGACCGTCCTCGGCGTGATCGCCGCCGTCGTCATCGCGTGGATCCTGGTCGACGTGCTGTTCAGCCTGCTCTGGTTCATCGGCAAGCTCGCGATCGTGGCCGTGGTCGCCGTCATCGTGTTCTTCGTGCTGCGCGGCGTCTTCGGCAGCTCGCGCCGCTCGCGCGGGACCGAGTTGGACCGATAGCCGCCGCTCGGGTCGGGTGTCGCGCAGAGCGCTCACCCCACCCGCCGCGCCCCCTCCGGCGCGGTGCGCCTGCCGCGCTGCGCCTGCCGCGAGAGTGCGATGTCGACTGGGCCCCGGGCGGGATGGCGATCAAGATCGCACACTCAGCGAGGGGCCCATACAGGTGGGGGCCTAGCGCGCGGGCGCGTGGGCGTGGGTGAGCGCGGGCGCGCGGGCGCGGGCGCGGGCGTGGGATCGGGGCGCGGGCGTGGGTGAGCGCGGGCGCGTGGGCGCGGGCGCGGGCGTGGGATCGGGGTGCGGGCGTGGGTGAGCGCGGGCGTGTGGGCGTGGACGCGGGCGTGGGATCGGGGTGCGGGCGTGGGTGAGCGCGGGCGTGTGGAGGGGGCGTGGGGTCGGGGCGGGCGTGGGATCGGGAGCGGGCGCGGGCGTGTGGAGGGGGCGTGGGATCGGACGCGGGCGCGCGGAGCGGGCGCGGGATCGGACGCGGACGTGGGATCCGGGGGCGGGCGCGTGGGTGCGGACGCGGGCGTGCGATCGGGGGCGGGCGCGCGGTCAGTCGAGCTCGGCGCGGAGCTCGTCGGCCGCGGAGCGGGCCTCCTCCGCGGCGCGCGCGGCACGGTCGTGCTCGCGCTCGAGCGGGCGGACCGCGCGTTCGGCGTCCGCGAGGCGGCGTTCCGCGGCGGCCAGCCTCGACTCGAGGTCGCGCAGCTGCGTCTCCAGGTCGTCGCGTGCCGCGGCGGCGCGGTCGGCGCCTTCGTGCGCCTCGTCGAGCCGGTCGGATGCCTCGGCGGCGGCCCGCTCGGCGGTGACCGCACGCTCTTCCGCCTCGGCGGCGCGACGCTCGGCGCGTGCCCGTTCCGCCCGTTCGCGCTCGGCCTCTTCGCGTTCGGCGCGTTCTCGCGCCTCGCGCTCCCGCTCGGACTCGTGCTCCTCCTGGCGTTTGCGGGCGCGGCGCGCGCCCACCTCGTCCGGGGCGGGAGCCGCGCGCCGCGACGTCGACCGGCCGGCCCCTGCGCGCGCCTCGATGCCGCCCGCGACGGCCCCCTCGAGGTCGACCTCGGTGCCGATCGCCTCGAGGCCGCGAACGAGGCACCCGCTGCGGACGGCGTCCGCGGCCGAGGCATCCGTCATGCCCGCCTGGAGCGTCTCGGCGACCTCGTCGAGCACCGCGCCGCGCACCGGGTTGCCGAGCTCGTCGGCGAGGCGGCCCGCATCGCGCGCGAGCGCGCTGACGACCTTCCGGCGCTCACGCGCGAGCGCGGTCAGCGAGGCGGCGTCGAGGTCGGCCTGGGCGGCCTGCAGCTGCGCGCCGAGCTGCAGCAGCTCGTCGAGCTGATCGGCCCGGTGGCGCACGAGCTGATTCACGAGCCAGGCCGCGGGCGAGGGGCGACGCAGCTCGGAGACGGTCTTCGCGAGCACACGGTCGTCGATCTTGAGGCGCCTCGCGCGCGCGTTGCGGGCCGCCGTGAACTCGTCGGGCGGCAACCCGTACAGCTCGTCGGCGACCTCGGCGAGCGCGTCATCGACCATGCCAGCCATCCTGCCCGATGCGGCTGCGGCACGATGCGGCCAACCCCTCCCGCATGCGTCGAGCGGTCGCTCGTGGTGGGTGTGGTCGGGTGGGACCCGCCATCCGCGACTTCTCGACGGGGGTGGCGGTCGAGGGTGTGGGGTGGGTTCGGGGGCGGGGTTCTGGTGCGTCGAGCGGTCGCTCGTGGTGGGTGTGGTCGGTATGGACCCGCCATCGGCGACCGTTCGACGAGGGCGGGGCACGGCGGGGCACGGCGGGGCACGGCGGGGCACGGCGGGGCTCGGCGGGGCACGGCGGGGCTCGGCGGGGCGCGATCATACCGGCGTGAGGCGCGTCGGCACGCAACGAGCGCCGGGTCTTGTGCCGTACGCCCGGCGGCGGGATGCTGAGCCGGTGCGAACGACGCCCCTCTTCGCCGCCGCGGCGGCCGCGTATGCCGCCAACTGTGCGCTCGGAGCATCCGTCGCCCTTCGGATCGTCGACACGCGGGACGTCCGCTGGGTGCATCACGCGATGTACGTCGCGACCGCGTCGCTCACCGCGCTCGCGGTGACCTCCGCGCTGTGGGGGCGGCCGCGGCGGGCGAGCCGCCGTGGGGCCGCCGCACTCCTGCCGGCGGCGGTGCCGCTCGCGGCGATCCCGTACGCGGGCACGCATACCCGGCGGCATCCGGTCGTCGCGCTCACCGCGGCGCCGTTCTTCGTCGCGGGGATCCTCGCCTCGAGAGCGGCCGACGGCGCCCCGACGACGCACCCCACGAGGAAGAACAGGAGCTGATCGCGTGGAACTGCTCGACGCCATTCGCCGCCGGAAGACCACCAACGGGCCGTTCCTGCCCGACCCGGTCTCCGAGGAACACCAGCGCCTCCTGATCGAGGCCGCGGGGCGAGCGCCCAGCCAGCTGAACAGTCAGCCGTGGCGGTTCGTCGTCATCGAGTCGCGCGACACGATCGAGCAGATCGCGAAGATCAGCGGCGAGAGCATGACCGAGGCCATGGGCAACGGGACCTTCTTCGAGCGGTACAAGCCGTACTTCCGGTTCAGTCAGGCCGAGATGGAGGAGAAGCGCTCCGGCATGCTCTTCGACAAGCTGCCGGCCGCGCTGCGGCCGTTCACGAGCCAGGTGTTCACGCCGCGCGGACAGAAGCTCATGAACACGTTCGGTGTGCCCAAGACGCTGGGTGAGGAGAACCGCAAGCTCGTCGCGGGGTCGCCGCTGCTGCTCGGCGTCATGCTCGACCGGTCCGAGTACCGGCCCGGGCAGCTGAGCTCGTTCTACTCGGTGTTCAGCATGGGCGCCGCGATGGAGAACATCTGGCTCACGACGGTCGAGCTCGGCATGGGCATCCAGTTCATCTCGTTCCCGATGGAGGTGCCCGGTCGCTGGGACGAGATCGTGCGGCTGCTCGCGGTGCCCGACGAGCTCGAGCTCATGGCCGTGTACCGGCTCGGCTACCTGCCGCACGATCAGCGGCGGCCCGCGATCGACTGGACGAGTCACCAGCGCAAGCTCCCGTCGCAGGTCGTCTTCCGCGAGACGTGCGCGACGCCCGAGACGCGTTGGGATGCTCCGCCCGAGCAGTGATCGTGTGGCGCCGCCTGCGCCCTCCGTGCGCGCCCTCTTCGTCTCCCTTCCGCGCCCTCTTCGGCTTCCGCGCCCTGTACGACGGGTTGCGCCCGATACGGCGGTCGTAGGTGGCGCGCTCGGGTGCACATGGCGCGGTTGATGGAAGGCGCGGAGGGATGGAGGCGCGGAGCGCCGCAGGCTCAGGGGAAGGCGCGGGCTCAGGGGAAGGCGCGGAGCGCCGCATCGAGCACGGGGCGCTGCCCGGCCACGAGCAGCGGGCGCGCGGTGTCCACGTCGGTCCAGCGGGCCTCGTCGATCTCGGGGAAGGACTGCCGCCGGCCCGAACGCGGCGGCCACTCCAGCTCGAACGTGTTGCTCGCGACCTCGGCGAGCTCGAACGCCGGCGCCTCGAGCGCGAACACCCGGATGCGTTTGCCCGAGCCGTACCGGATCTCGCCGAGATCGACCGGCTCACCCTCGGGCGCCGGCACGCCGAGCTCCTCGGCGAACTCGCGGCGGGCGGCGGCCAGCGCATCCTCGCTCGAGGGGTCGAACTCGCCCTTCGGGATCGACCACGCGCCCTCGCGCTTGCGCGCCCAGAACGGGCCGCCCATGTGCGCGATGAACACCTCGAGCCGAGCGGCGCCTGCGGCGCCCGACGCGGCGCCCGAGGCATCCGTCGCCGCGGTGCGTCGCACCAGCAGCAGGCCGGCGCTCACGACCGGCATGGCCGGGCCTACTCCTTGGGCGCCTTGACGAGCGACCACACGGCGGCGATGCCCGTGAGTCCGCCGACGACGGCGATCAGTCCGAGAGCGCCCCACAGCACCAGTTCGATCGACATGAAGCTCCTCCCGAGCGAGTCCCAGCTTCCCATTCTGCCCGGTCGGCGGGCTTCTCGAAACCGCGGCCGCACCGTCGCACGCCCGGGCTAGCGTTGACGCATGGCAGACATCCTGATCATCGGCGGCCACGGCAAGGTCGCGCTCCGGCTCGAACGACTGCTCGCGGAGCGGGGTGATCGGGTCGACGCCGTCATCCGCAATCCCGAGCACGCCTCCGACGTCGAGGCGGCCGGCGCGAAGCCGGTCGTGGCCGACATCGAACTGCTCGATGTCGACGGGCTCGCCGAGCTCCTCTCCGGGCACGACGCGGTCGTGTGGTCGGCAGGCGCCGGCGGCGGCAACCCCGCACGCACCGTCGCCGTCGACCGCGACGCGGCGATCCGGTCGATGGCGGCGGCCGAGCGCGCGGGCGTGCGCCGGTACGTGATGGTCTCGTACTTCGGTTCGCCCGACCGCTCGGTGCCCGAGGACAACGCGTTCCACACCTACGCCGAGGCCAAGGCCGACGCGGACGAGCACCTCGCGACGACCGGCCTCGACTGGACGATCCTCGGCCCGGGGCAGCTCACCGACGAACCCGGCAGCGGCGCGATCGACGTCGCGGCCGACGAGAGCGGCCCGGTCTCCCGCCAGGACGTCGCGGCGGTGGCCGCCGCCGCGCTCGCCGACGACCGGAGCATCCGCCGGACCATCCGGTTCACGAGCGGCGGAACGCCGATCGCGGAAGCCGTCGCGGCCGGCTGAGCCCGTGCGGGCCGGCCCACTGCGCCACGTGTGACCGACTGCGCCGTCTGCGACCGTCGTAGGCGGCGCAGGAGGTCGGCGGCGGCGCAGTTGGTCAGACATGGCGCAGCCGCGAGTGCCGGCCTCGAGTTCCAGCCGGGCGCGACACGGGTCGCGCAACCCGTACTCCGGTTCACCGCGATCCGCTAGAACCGTTCCATGGACTTCTCCTTGGAATTCACGCCCGACCTGATCGCGGTGTTCCTCACGCTGTTCGTGCTGGAGGTCGTGCTCGGGGTCGACAACGTCATCTTCATCTCGATCCTCGCGGCGAAACTCCCCGTCGAGCAGCAGGCGAAGGCACGCAACCTCGGCCTCACGCTCGCGATGCTCATGCGGGTCGTGCTCGTGATCTTCGCGGGCTGGATCATCACGTTGAAGACCGACCTGTTCGAGATCTTCGGGCTCGGGTTCTCGGGGCGCGACCTGATCCTCATCGCGGGCGGGTTGTTCCTCGTGTACAAGGCTGTGCACGAGATCCATCAGAAGCTCGAGGGCGTCGAGGAGCACGGCACCGGCAAGGCCGCGGTCGCGACGTTCGGATCGGTCATCGCGCAGATCCTCGTGCTCGACCTCGTGTTCTCGCTCGACTCGGTCATCACCGCGGTCGGCATGACCGAGAACCTGGTCGTGATCATCACGGTCGTGGTGCTGTCGTTCGGCATCATGCTTTTCGCGGCGCGGTTCATCTTCGCGTTCGTGAACGCGCACCCGACGGTGAAGATGCTCGCGCTCGCGTTCCTGCTGTTGATCGGCGTGTTCCTCATCGCCGACGGGTTCGGGGTGAAGATCGACAAGGCGCTCATCTACGGGCCGATGGCGTTCGCGATCTTCGTCGAGGCGTTGAACCTGATCGCGGCGAAGCGCAAGGCCAAGCGGCTGCAGCAGGACCGCGAGCCCGTGCGCTTGCACACCGCGTACCCGGTCGACGCCGAGACCGAGGCGGTGCATGCCGCGACGTCGAGCGACCCGCAGTCGGGCGCCGTCGGGCTGTCGCGCAAGCCCGTCGCGGGCGCGACCCGCGACGGCGACGGCCATCAGGAGCCGCGCGGCCTGGGCTGAGGCGCCGAGCCCGCGGATGAGCGCGAGTGAGTACGACGAGCGCACGGCCGCGACCGGGCGCGGTCGTCGAATCGGCTCGCGCTCGGCGGGCAGGGCTGCCGGGCGGATGCTTCGGGGCGGGCGGATGCCACGGGCGGGCGCTGCTCGTCAAGGCGGTGCGCGAAGCGGGTCGAACGCGGGAGGCTTGAGGCATCCGAAGACTGGAGGACCCCATGAGCGACCCGCTCAACCCGTGGGAGGAGAAGGACCGGCTCGCGCCGACCGGCGACCTGTCGCCGATGCCCGAAGGCGACGCGCGTGATCCGGACGACGAGAACCCCGCCTCAGAGCTCCGCAGCGCCGCGGCCGAGCAGGGCGCGGTCGACGGCGACGACGCGAACGACCTCGAGGCCGACAACGCGGTCGAGGCTGACACGATCGAGACCTTGGACCCGGAGAACCCGCCCGCCTAGATCACCGCCGCCGACGCCCCGCCGCGTGGGCTTCGAACGGTCGCGGATGGTGGGTGTTTCGCGCGCGCACCCGCCATAGGCGACCGTTCGAGGTGACGCGCACGGGCGCGGGAGCAACGGGCGCGGGAGCCGGGCGCGTCAGCGCGTGCGGCGGCTCCACTCCCGCAGACGATCGACGTCCCAGGTCGTCACGATGCGGTCGGCGGGGATGCCCGCGCGCTCCGCGCGTGCCGCGCCGAGCTCGAGGAACGCGAAGTGGCCCGGCGCGTGCGCGTCGGAGTCGATGCTGAACAGGCATCCGGCGTCGCGGGCCTGCGCGATGAGCTCGTCCGGGGGATCCTCACGCTCGGGGCGTGAGTTGATCTCGACGGCGACGTCGTGCTCGGCGCACGCCGCGAACACCGCGGCCGCGTCGAACGTCGACTGCGGCCTCGTGCCGCGCGAGCCTTTCACGAGCCGGCCCGTGCAGTGCCCGAGCACGTTCGTGTGCGGGTCGGCGATGGCCCGGAGCATCCGCCTGGTCATGTCGCGCTCGGGCGCGCGCAGCTTGGAGTGCACGCTCGCGACGACCACGTCGAGGCGTTCGAGCATCTCGGGGGACTGGTCGAGGGAGCCGTCCTCGAGGATGTCGACCTCGATGCCCGGCAGGATCCGGACGCCCAGGCCGCCGTCGGTGTTCAGGGCCTCGACGATCTCGAGCTGTTCCGTGAGGCGCTCGGCCGAGAGCCCGTTCGCGACGCGGAGGCTCGGGGAGTGGTCGGAGAGCACCATCCACTCGAGGCCGACCGCGGCTGCGCCGCGCGCCATCGCCTGGATGCTCGTGGTCCCGTCGGACCACTCCGAGTGCGAGTGCAGGTCGCCTTTGAGCTCGGCCGCGAGGCCCGTGCGGTGTGCGCCTGCGGCCCCGGTCTCTGCACGGAGCGTCGCGAGCTTGTCGGGCACGCGCCCGGCCGCGGCGTCGACGATGACCCGATAGGTCGAGTCGCCGATGCCCGCTGTGCGGCGCAGCCGGCCGTCGGCGATGCGGGCCGCGAGCTCGTCGGGCGACAGGTCGCGCACCAGGTTCGCGGCGCGCCGGTACGCCTTCGACTTGTACGACGACGCGAGCTCGCGCTCGAGGAGGCTGGCGATCTCGTCGAGCGCTTCGGCGGCATCCATGGCCCCATCCTCGCACGCGCCGCCGACACGAGGTGAGGGTTGCCTAACCTAAAAATACCGTCTGACCAGGCAAAATCCTGCGTGTCGAGGTTTCGTTGCGGCGTCGGCGCGCGTAGCATCGACGCCAACGCACGAGGGTCGCCACCACGAGACGGAGTCCAATCATGAGCCTGACGCTCGACGAACTGCCCGCCGTTGCCGAGTGCTCGGTGAGCGGCTGTTCCTACAACGACCACTCGCACTGCCACGCCGCCGCGGTGACGATCGCCGGTGCGCCCGGCGACGCCGAGTGCGCGACGTTCATCCCGCTCGGGGCCAAGGGCGGCCTCGACAAGGTCGTCTCGCACGTCGGTGCCTGTCAGCGTTCCGAGTGCGTGCACAATGCGAGCCTCGAGTGCACCGCGCCCGCCGTGCGCATCGGCCCGGGGGCCGAAGAGGCCGACTGCCTCACCTACGAGCAGCGGGCGTGAGCCCGGCGATCGTCCCGTCGGGCGGAGCCCGCACGTCACTGGTCGAGTAGGCGCGCCGGCGCGGTATCGAGACCGCACCGGGTCTCGATACGCGTGCTCGTTCCTCGCTCGCTACTCGACCGACGACAGGTCTGGCGCGGCGGATTCCGCGGCCGCGGGGCGGGCCGGCCCCTGGCTGAACCGGCAGCTGGTCGCATCGAGGCGCGCGTCGGGGTCGAGCCGGCCGAGCACGGCGCCGGCGATGTCGTAGAGCTGCCGCTGCTGCTCGGGCGTGAGCACGTCGAGCACGTTGCGTCGCACGGTCTCGACGTGACCCGGCGCGGCGCGTTCGATGAGGTCGACGCCCGCCTCGGTGAGGGTCGCGTTCGTCGCGCGCCGGTCTTCCGGGCAGGGGAACCGCCGCACGAGCCCGCGGTCCTCGAGGCGACGCATGACGTGCGAGAGCCGGGGGAGCGTGGCGTTGGTGAGCGCCGCGAGCGCGGTCATGCGCATGGTGCGCGCGGGGGCGTCGCCGAGTGCCATGAGCGCGAGGTACTCGAAGTGGGTGAGCCCGGCGTCGGCGCCGAGCTGCGCGTCGAGCGCCGTCGGCAGGAGTTCGGTGACCGCCACGAGGCGCACCCATGCCGCCGACTCCTCGTCGGTCAGCCAGGGCGTCGGGTCGCTCATAGTGACTATCGTAGCGCAATAGTTGACGCGACAACTGATTGCGCGTATGGTCTTAGTTGTTCCAACAACTAAGCGCCTCGAGCGAGGCGGCACACGCGCCGGACGGCGCAGGAGAGGACCGGCAATGACCAAGCTCAGCATCATCGGCCACGGCAACATGGGCAGCGCGATCGGCGCGCTCGCGAGCGCGGGCGGCACCGACGTCGAGTTCATCGGGCGCGACACCTCGACCCCGATCACCGGCGACCTCGTCGTGCTCGCGGTCCCGCACCCGTCGGTCGCCGACATCGTCGCGACCCGAGGCGCCGAGCTCGCCGGGCGAATCGTCGTCGACATCACCAACCCCGTCGACTTCAGCACGTTCGACTCGCTCGTCGTCCCCGCCGGCTCATCGTTCGCCGCCCAGCTGGCCGACCAGCTCCCCGAGTCCACGGTGCTCAAGGCGTTCAACACGAACTTCGCCGGAACGCTCGCCTCGAAGCAGGTCGGCGGCGTGCCGACCACCGTGCTCATCGCGGGCGACGACGACGCGGCCAAGCAGGCGCTCGCCGAGGTCGTGCGCGCGGGCGGCGTCGAGGCCGTCGACGCGGGATCCCTCGCGCGGGCGCATGAGCTCGAGGCGCTCGGCTTCCTGCAGCTCGGGCTCGCCGTGCAGGAGAAGGTCGGCTGGGGCGCGGGCTTCGCGCTGCTCGCGGCCTGACGCCGCCGGTGCGGCGCACCCGGGCGGCCCGCCCAGCTGGCTACGCGCGGTCGCGCAGGTAGGTCAGCTGGGCGCGAACGGATGCCTCAGCGGCACGCCGCAGCGCCGGATCGACGTCGTGATACACGAGCGAGGTGACCTCCTCGGCCGAGGCCTCGGCGCCGAGCTCCGCGAGCGCGGCCCGCACCTGATCGAGCCGCTCCGCGCGATGCGCGAGATACGCGCCGCAGATCGCGGCGAGGTCGGGCAGCACCGGCCCGTGGCCGGGCAGCACCGTCACGGGGCCGGGTGAAGCCAGCGTGCGAAGCCGTTCGAGCGAGTCGAGATACGGCCCGAGCGAGCCGTCTGGGTCGACGATGATCGTCGACCCGCGGCCGAGCACCGTGTCCCCGGTCAGGACCGCGCCGTGCACGCCGTCGCCGGGCAGCAGCACGCACATGGAGTCCGCCGTGTGGCCGGGCGTTGCGATCACCTCGAGCTCGAGGCCCGCCGCCTCGATGCGCTCGCCATCGGCGAGCGGCGCCCCGCCGCCGAGGCAGAGCTCGGGGTCGATCGCTCGAACCGGGGCATCCGTCATCGACGCGAACTCGGCCGCGCCCGCGGTGTGGTCGAGGTGGTGGTGCGTGAGCAGGATCAGCTCGACCGGTCCGGCCTCGGCCAGGAGCCGCAGATGGCCGTCGATCGCCGGCCCCGGGTCGACGACCACGGCGCCCGCGGCACCCGGTGCGCGCAGGACGTACGAGTTCGTCCCGTCGAGCGTCATCGGGCCCGGGTTCGGTGCGAGCACGAGGCTCGCGAGCTCCGAGACGGGCGTGATCGGGCGCGGATCGTCGGCGTTGGCTCCCATGCTCGGCAGCCTATCTTTCTCGCGCCGACCGCTGGTCGAGGAGCGAGCGAGGGACGAGCACGCGTATCGAGACCCCGGTGAGCCGGTGTCGAGATCGGCTCGCGGGGTCTCGATACGCTCGCTGGCGCTCACTACTCGACCAGCGGGTGGGCGGCTCGCGGGGTCTCGATACGCTCGCTGGCGCGTAGCTCACTCGACCAGCGGGTGGGCGGGCTCGCCCCGCGACCGGCGTGGTCGTTAGGGTGAGGAGATGGATCGTGATGGGGCGGTCGCGGCCGCGAAGCCGGCGTCCGCTGAACCGGTGTCGACATCTTCCGCGCCCGGCGAGGTGGTCCACGGGTACGCCGCAACCGTGGTGCTGCTGCGCGACGGTGAGCGCGGCGTCGAGGTGCTGCTGGCCCAGCGACCGCACGAGGCGCGTTCCTTCGCCGGCGCCTGGGTGTTCCCCGGAGGGCTGGTCGAGCCGGGCGATGTGCTCGATGGCGACCCCGCCGGCGAGGCCACGGCACGCCGGGCCGCAGTCCGCGAGACCGACGAGGAGGTCGGGCTCGTCGTCGACCCCGGCGAGCTCGTGCCGTTCTCGCGCTGGACGCCGCCCGTCGGCTCGCCCAAAGTGCTCGTGACCACGTTCTTCGCGGTCCGCGTGCCCGACGGCGAGCTCCGGCCCGAGCCCGGCGAGGTCGTCGACCTCGCGTGGATCCGCCCGGCCGACGCGCTCGCCCGGCACGCGAGCGGCAGCATGACGCTCTGGCCGCCGACGTGGGTGACGCTGCACGGGCTCACCGCCGCACCGTCCGTCGATGCGGCGCTCGACGCGTTCCGCGCACGTGACATCCGCCCCTACCGCTCGCGGTTCACCGACGACCGGCGCACCGTGGTCTGGCAGGAGGACGACGAGTACGCACCCGCACCCGCACCCGCACCCGCACCCGCACCCGCACCCGCACCCGCACCCGCGGGCGCGAGCGCCGCGGTCGCCGCGCGGCATCGCCTCGTGATGGAGCGGCTGCCCTGGGTGTACCTCAGCGACTTCTGACCGCGCAACGCCCTTCTGCCGCCCGGCGGCGGATGGATACCGTGGGCGCGTGGAGGTCGACTGGCTGGGGTGGCTGGACGCCCGCGACTACGAGATCGCCCGCGAGGTCCTGCAGCGCGGCGTGGCCGCGCTCGCCGTGGTCGCGTTCTGGTCGACGCTGAACCAGTTCCGGCCGCTGCTCGGCGAGCACGGCCTCCTGCCCGTGCCCGAGCTCATGCGGATGGTGCGGCGGCTGCGCGGGCCGAGCGTGTTCCGGTGGGGCTACACCGACCGCCGGCTCGTGGCGGTCGCGACGATCGGGCTCGTGCTCGGGGCATCCGTCGTCGTGGGTCTGCCGCAGCTCGGCCCGCCCTGGGTGCCCATGCTCGTGTTCCTCGCCATGTGGATCCTGTACCTGTCGATCGTCGTCGCCGGGCAGACGTTCTACGGGTTCGGCTGGGAGATGCTGCTCTGCGAGGCGCTGTTCGTCGTGGCGTTTCTCGGATCTGCGGACCAGCCGCCGCCGCTCGTGATCCTGATCGCGGTGTGGTGGCTCGTGTTCCGGCTCGAGTTCGGGGCGGGCATGATCAAGATCCGCGGCGGGCGCGAGTGGCGCGATCTCACGGCGCTCATGTACCACCACGAGACGCAGCCCATGCCCGGGCCGCTCAGCCGGCAGGCGCACCTGCTGCCGCCGTGGTTCCACCGGCTCGAGGTGATCGGCAACCATGTCGCCCAGCTCGGTGTGCCGTTCCTGCTGTTCGTGCCGGGGCCGGTCGGATCGGTCGCAGCTGCCGTGATCATCCTGACCCAGCTGTGGCTCATCCTCACCGGCAACTTCGCGTGGCTGAACTGGATCACGGTCGTGCTCGCCGCGGGCGCGATCTCGGACTCGGCGTGGCACTGGCTCATCCCCGCGATCCCGGCCGACCTCGGCGCGGGGGCGTCCTCGATCCCGCTCTGGTGGGCGGTCGTGGTGCTCGCGGTCGCGCTGCTGCTGCTCGTGCTGAGCCGGCAGCCCCTGCTGAACCTCTTCAGCCGACGCCAGCTCATGAACGCGAGCTTCAACCGGTTCATGCTCGTCAACGCCTACGGCGCGTTCGGCACGGTCACGAAGCGGCGTGTCGAGTACGTCATCGAGGGCACGCTCGACGCGGTTCCGGGCGGTGACGACACTGCCTGGCGCGAGTACGGGTTCAAGGGCAAGCCCGGCGACGTGCGCCGCATTCCGCGCCAGTGGGCGCCGTATCACCTGAGGCTCGACTGGCTCATGTGGTTCCTGCCGCTGGGACGCATGTGGGAACCCTGGTTCGAGCGCCTGCTGGTCCGGCTGCTCGAGGCGGATGCCCCCACGCTGCGGTTGCTCGCAACCGACCCGTTCGACGGCGAGCGGCCGCGATGGATACGGGTGCGTGCCTACCGGTACCGGTTCGCCACGCGTGCGGAGTACCGGACGGGGCGCGCCCGCTGGGTCCGCACGCTCGAGGGGGAGGTCGTGCGGCCGGCGGAGCTGGGGGACTGAACCGGTTCTCGGCCCGACAGTGTGAGGCTTTCGGGCCGTGAACGCAAGCCCGCGCCGCTCGCGGGCAGCTTCAATAGGCTGGCTGCACGCATGGGCCACCCCTGCGGACCGGCCGGGGGTCACCCGGAGATCCTGGAGGCACCGTGTCGAACATCGTGACGGAGGGGCAGCAGCCCGAGCCACCACCCTACCGATCCGGGACCGGCCCGCACCACCTCGGCGCCGGACCGCGGCATTCGGGTCCGCAGCACCTCGCGGGGGAGCCGCTGCGCGCCTCGGGCGATCTTCGGCTCCCGCCCGGCGCCGTTCCCGCGAGCCGGATCAGCGGCATGCCGACCGGTGGCGGCAGCGCGCCCTACGCGACGCCCCTCACCGGACTGCCGTCGACGACGCCCTCGTTCGCCGGCCGGTACGCCGTGCGCGAGCTCATCGGATCGGGCGGCATGGCCGACGTCTACCTCGCGACCGACACGCAGCTCGGCCGCGACGTCGCGGTCAAGGTGTTCCGCGCCGAGCAGGACACGCCCGCCGACCGGCTCCGCCGCGAGCGCGAGATCCAGCTGCTCGGCGAGCTCAACCACCTCGGCCTCGTCGGCATCTACGACGCCGGGTTCCTGCCGCCCGAGCAGGCGAGCCGGCGCTTCATCGTCATGGAGCTCGTGCGCGGACGCGCCATGTCGTACCGCCTCGCCTCGGGCGCGATGCCGCAGCGGCAGGTCGCGGACATCGGCGCACAGGTCGCCGACGCGCTCGCGTACGTGCACAGCCGGCAGGTCGTGCACCGCGACATCAAGCCCGAGAACATCCTGATCAGCGACGACCCCGTGTACGGCTATTCGCTCACCGTCAAGCTCGCCGACTTCGGCGTCGCACAGTTCATGGACGGCACACGGCTCACGGGCGACGGCTCGATCATGGGCACCGCCGCGTACATCGCGCCCGAGCAGGCGCGTGGTGCCGAGGCGGAGCCCGCGAGCGACGTCTACTCGCTCGGGCTCGTGCTGCTCGAGGCCCTGCGCGGCGAGCGCGAGTACACCGGGACCCCGATCGAGGCCGCGCTCGCGCGGCTGCACCGCGAGCCGACGATCCCCGAGGACCTCTCCGACGAGTGGCGTGCCCTGCTCGAGGCGATGACCTCGGACGACCCGGCGGTGCGGCCGACCGCGCACGACGTCGCGGCGACGCTGCGCGACCTCACCCGGGACATGATCGCCGACCGCCGGGCCATGCGCTCCCGGCGCGAAACCCGTGCCGCACGCCGCAAGGCTGCGGGCGAGACATCCGGTCGTCGCGGCGGGTCGTTCTGGAACTTGCGCGGACGACGGCACTAGCTTCGAGACATGTGGACCCGTGCCAGGCGGCGACGCCGCGACGACTCGCCGGAACAAGCCGCCGCCGAACTGACCGCAGCCGTCGACGCGCGCGCGCCTGAGGTGAAGATCCGCGCGTTCCGGATCGGCTTCGTGGGCGCGATCGGCGTGCTGTTCGCGCTGCTGCTCGGCAGCATCGTCGGCCAGCTCGGCACCGTCATCCTCTACGTCGCGCTCGCCCTGTTCCTCGCGCTCGGCCTCGACCCGCTGGTCAGCTGGCTGCAGAAGCGGATGCCGCGGTGGCTCGCGATCCTGCTCGTCGTCGTCGCGGTCGTGGGGCTCTTCGTGGGCCTGATCGCGACCATCGTGCCGATCGTGATCGAGCAGACCCGCATCATCGTGGAGGACTGGCCGACGATCGTCGACAACGTCGAGCACTCCGACTTCGTCGTGTGGCTCAATGGGATCATCGGCGGCGACGCGATCGCGCAGGGTGTCACCGCGATCGGCGACTGGCTCGGCGACCCCGACAACTTCGGCTCGCTCACCGGCGGCATCCTCGCCGTGGGCGCCGGCATCGCCGGCGGGTTCACGGGCGCGACGATCGTGCTCATCCTCACGCTCTACTTCCTCGCGTCGCTGCACTCGATGAAGCGCTACTCGACCCGCTTCGTGCCGAAGAGCTCGCGTCGCAAGTTCGTCGAGGTCTCCGACGAGATCACGGGGTCCGTCGGCCGCTACGTCATCGGCCAGGGCTCGCTCGGTCTCATCAACGGCGTGCTGAGCTTCATCTACCTGTCGATCATCGGCGCCCCGGCGCCGATCCTGCTCGCGTTCGTCGCCTTCCTGTGCTCGCTCGTGCCGCTCATCGGCACGCTGACCGGCGCCATCATCATCACGCTCGTCTCGTTCGCGGCGTCGCCGCAGACGGCCCTGGCCGCCGCGATCTACTACCTCATCTACATGCAGATCGAGGCGTACGTGCTGAGCCCGCGCATCATGAACCGCGCCGTCGCCGTGCCCGGCGCACTCGTCGTGATCGCCGCGGTCGCGGGCGGCACGCTCGGCGGGGTGCTCGGCGCGCTGGTCGCGATCCCGGTCGCGGCCTCGCTCATCACCATCGTCGAGAAGGTCGTGTTCCCGAGACAGGACTCGATCTAGGGCGAGCGGATGCCTCGGCGGCGCAGTCCCGGCCTCATCGGCTGCGGCGCGGCGGCCGGCGCTAGGATGGAGCCGAGGTTCACATCCTCGCCGGCTTGGCGCAATTGGTAGCGCACCGCTCTTGTAAAGCGGTGGTTGCGGGTTCGAGTCCCGCAGCCGGCTCCGAGAGTACCTTCGCACGGTCGCGACGGTGTGGGCGTCGAGACGAGCGGGGTTATGCGGTGAGCGATGGGTCGAGCAGGCCTGACGATGCGGCGAGCGGCGCGGTGCCGGCCGTGCACGAGCACCGGCACGCCGAACGACTGCACCTGCCGGTCACGGTCGCGGTCGTCATCGCGATCGTGTGCGGAGCGCTGACCGCGCTGCAGTCCCGCGTCAACAGCGAGCTCGCGCGCGAGCTCGCCGACCCGTACACCGCCGCGGCGATCTCGTTCGGGTCGGGCCTCGTCATCCTGGTCGTCGCGCTCGCCTTCTGGAAGCCCGGACGAACGGGGTTCGCGAAGCTCACCCGGCAGCTGCGCGATCGTCGCATCGCCTGGTGGATGCTGCTCGGCGGGCTCGGCGGCGCCTACTTCGTCACGACGCAGGGGCTTTCGGCGGGCGTGCTCGGCGTCGCGGTGTTCACGGTCGCGGTCGTCGCCGGCCAGACCGTCGGTGGCCTCGTCTTCGACCTGATCGGGCTCGGGCCGGGCGGCCCCCGCCGGATCAGCGTCACCCGGCTCGTCGGCGCGGTGCTCGCGCTCGCCGCCATCGGCTGGGCCGTCTCGGGCCAGTTCGCCCACGACGTGCCCGTGCTGCTCATGCTGCTGCCGTTCGTCGCGGGCGTCGGCGCCGCCTGGCAGCAGGCCGTCAACGGGCGGGTCCGCGGTGCAGCCGAGAGCGCGCTCACCTCGACGGTCATGAACTTCGTCGTCGGCACGACCGCGCTCGTGGTCGTCATGCTCGTGCACGCCGTGCTCGAAGGGTTCCCCACCGCGTTGCCCACCGAGCCGTGGCTCTACCTCGGCGGCGCGCTCGGCTGTCTCTTCATCGCGGGGCAGGCGATGGTCGTGCGCGTGATCGGCGTGCTCGTGCTCGCGCTCGCGGGCGTCGCGGGCCAGCTCACGGCGGCGCTCGCGCTCGACCTGTTGGTCCCGGCCCACGGACGCGTGGTCGATACCGCCACGATCGGCGCCACCGTGCTCGCGCTCATCGCGGTCGGCATCGCGAGCGTGTCGCGGAGTCGGCACAAGCATGTCGCGGCGCCGGCGGATCCGGGCGAGGCAGCGGCGCAGCCCGACGCGACGGCGGAGCCCGAGGCATCCGCGCAGCCCGAGGCATCCGCTAGCCCTGAGGCGGCCGCGCCGGAGCGCTGACCCGGCTCAGTCCAGGATCGTCAGGCGATCGCGCGGCGCGCGATCGCGCGGCGCCTTCGAGTCCGCGGCGCGCCCGCCGACGTACAGCCAGCCGAGCAGCCGCTCGTTGGCCGCGAGGCCGTGCATGGCCGCGACGGCCGGCCGTCTCGTGTGCGGCCCGGTGCGCCACATGACGCCCCAGCCCGCCTCGTCGAGGAGCAGGCTCAGCACGTGGGCGACGCCCGCGGCCACCGCCTCCTGCTCCCACTCGGGCACTTTCGGGTGCGGGGTCACGGTCGCCACGATCGCGAGCAGCAGCGGGGCGCGGAGCGGCTTGGCGGCGAGCTTCTCCGCATGGTCGCCTTCGAGTTCGGATGCCTCGGCGAGCGCCCGGCCGAGGCGGACCCGCGCGTCGCCGCGGAGCGCGATCACCCGCCACGGGGTGAGCGACGCGTGATCGGCGACCCGGCCGGCGGCGTCGAGCAGCTCACGAAGCTCGGCGTCGGCCGGCGAGGCATCCGTCACCTTGGGCGACGAACGCCGCGCGAGTGCCGCGTCGCGGACCGACGCCACCGATCAGGCCTGCGCGTCGGATGCGGCGGGCGTCGCCGGCGCGGTCTCGTCGGCGGGGGCCGACTCGCCTGCCGCGGCGAAGTTCAGGGCGATCGAGTTCATGCAGTAGCGGTCGCCCGTGGGGGTGCCGAACCCGTCGGGGAAGACGTGGCCCAGGTGCGAGCCGCAGTTCGCGCAACGCACCTCGGTGCGCACCATGCCGAGCGAGGTGTCCTCGATGAGCTCGACGGCCTCGGGACGCACCGACTCGTAGAAGCTCGGCCAGCCGCAGCCCGAGTCGAACTTCGTGCCGCTCTTGAACAGCTCGGCATTGCAGGCCGCGCAGGTGTAGATGCCGGCGCGTTCCTCGTCGAGGAGCTCACCGGTCCACGGACGTTCGGTCGCGGCTTCGCGGAGCACGGCGTACTGCTCGTCGCCGAGCTCGGCACGCCACTGGTCGTCGCTCTTCTGGACGCGGTATTCCATGGTTCTCCTTCAGGTCCGGCCGGGAGGGCCGAAAGCTCGCGGGCGCGGTTCAGCCTAATCCCGCATGAGGTGCAACGTCGGTGTGTGTCATCCTGTTCCGCGCGGTGCGGGTCGGTGTGCGGGTGCGGGTGCGGGTGCGGGTTCGGGTTCGTGCGGGGCGGACGCGGCTGCGCGGGCACGCCGCGCGGCTCGGCGGGTTCCCAGCCCGGCACTGCCTAGGATGTGGGGCAAGCGCGGTAGAGGGCCGGGCACGACGGGAGGCGAGCATGACGGGTGCGCCTGCCCCCGAGCGTCCCGGTGAAGCCGACACGTCCGCGAGCGGCACGAGTGCAGCCGAGTCCGCGCTCGACGAACGATCCCGCCGGATCCTCGCGTTCGAGGCGCGGTCGTTCGGGCATCCCGGCGCCAAGGCCGAGGCGGTGCGCGCGGAGTTCGGTCTCTCGGCCGCTCGGTACTACCGCCTCCTCGCCGGGCTCATCGACTCCCCGGCCGCATTGCGGCACGACCCCATGCTGGTGAAGCGGCTGCAGCGCATGCGTGATGCACGTGCTGCGTCGCGTGACCGCCGTTCCCTCAGCCTCGGCCGGGCGCTCGACTGAGCCCGGCCCCGACTCCGACTGGATCCCATGGCGCAGAAGTTCCCCCGCGACCGCTTCGACCGCATCCCCGACGGCATCGAGCGGGTCGGCGCGCATCGCGCGCCGCGTCGCCGCGGCCAGGGCTGGATCACGTTCGCGTGGGCCGCGCTCGCGACCGTCGTGCTCGCGACCGCCGGGATCATCGGGATCATGGTCTTCAACGACCGGCTCGACTTCGGCGACGCGCCGCAGCCGACCGCGACCGCGGCGCCGGCCGAGACGGTGCCCGCGACCATCGCGCCGGATGTCCCGGTCACGGTGCTCAACGGCACCCAGACGAGCGGGCTGGCGGCGCGCGCGGCCGAGGCGCTCGGCGCGGCCGGCGTCCCGGTCGGCACGACCGCGAACGCGAGCGAGGACGACCTCACCGTCACGTACGTGTACTACGCCTCGGAAGACCTCGAGGGCGCGGCCCGAGGGGTCGCCCAGGCGCTGCCCGAGGCCGAGGTCCGGTTCGATGCGAAGTTCGCCGAGACGGGGACCCCGCTGGTCGTCGTGCTCGGATCGGACTACGCGGATGCGACCGGCGGCTGACCCCGTGGCGGTCGGCGGCGGCGCGCGTGACCGCTCCGCGAGCTGAGCAGCGACTGAACATCGGCTGAACGGCGATTCGGATTCGGAGGTCCGAATCGTTGTCATTCTGCGACCATTCGTAACGAAAGTAGCCTTGTGCGGGCGGATTTAGCCCAGCAATGTGGAGTTTGGTCGTCCGAACCCGTGCAGCACGCCCCGCATCCCCCAGATGCACGTCGGCACGTTCAGGCGGCCCGGTACAGGCCGAGGGCACGTGCTGATGACACACGGCAATTGGGAGCAACGCATGGCGAACGGGACCGTCAAGTGGTTCAACGCTGAAAAGGGATACGGGTTCATCACGGTCGATGAGGGTGGCCAGGACGTGTTCGTCCACTACTCCGCCATCGACATGGCCGGCTACAAGGTGCTCGAAGAGGGCCAGCAGGTCGTCTTCGAGGTCGGCACCGGGTCGAAGGGCCCGCAGGCCGAATCGGTCCGTCCCGCCTGATCGGCGCCGCTTGCGACACGCGCCGTCCGTGGCCCGGGCGGCGCGTTCGTGTGTGCCGCGCGTCGCCGCGGATGCGCGCGATGCCGTGGCTACGATGACGGAATGCCCTGGGATCCCGTGCGGAGTCGGACGCCATTCACCCGCACGATCGGGATCGGGGCGCTCGTGCTCGCGTTCGCCGGCTGTGCGGCCGGAGCTCCTGCGGGCGAGGTCGCGCCGGTCATCACCCGGCCGGCGCCCGAGGCCGTCGCCGCGGCCTCGTCGATCGCCTACGCGCCGCTGCGCGGCACGCTGACCGACTCGGCCGTCCTCGCGCGTCCGTCGCTCGCGGTGAAGATCGACAACCACGCGGACGCGAGGCCCCAGATCGCGCTGAACCGCGCCGACATCGTCTTCGAGGAGCTCGTCGAGGGCGGCATCACCAGATACGCGGCCGTCTGGCATTCGGATGTCCCGGACGAGCTCGGCCCGGTGCGCTCCATCCGACCGATGGACCCCGACATCATCGTGCCGTTCGGCGGACTCGTGGCCTACTCCGGCGGGCAGGAGCAGTTCGTCGCGATGATGCAGGACACGCCCGTGGTGAACCTCGTGTTCGACTACGACGACACGGGACTGTTCTGGCGCGCCGACGACCGGCCCGGGCCGCACGACGTCATCCTCGCCGCCGCCGAGGCCGTGCAGCGCCACGCCGACCGTCCGGCGCCGGGCGTGCAGTTCGCCTACGGCGCCCAGGACCCGCTGGCCGCGGCGCCGGGTGCGGCGCCGACGGGCCGGATCGACCTCGTGTTCTCCGACGCCCGCTACCCGACCTGGGAATGGGAGGCGGAGAGCTCGACATGGGTCAGGTCGCAGGAGGGCGGGCCCGACTTCGAGGCATCCGGCGACCGGGTGCGGGCGACGAACGTCGTGACCATGCGCGTCGACGTGGACTGGAGCCTCGGCGAGGTCCCGCGGACCGTGCTCGTCGGCGAGGGCGAGGTGTGGGTCTCCGCGGCCGGCCGGACCGCGCACGGCCGGTGGACGAAGCCCGATCGGGAGTCGCCGATCACGCTCACCGCCGACGACGGCACACCGTTGCGCCTCGCGCCCGGGACCACGTGGGTCGAGCTCGTGCCGCCCGAGGGCGCGGTCACCTTCACGCCCTGATCCCGGCCTCCGCCCACCGCCGCGGTGCCGGGCGTCTCACGCCGTACGCTCGCTTGCACTCTCGGATCGAGAGTGCCAGAATCGGTGTTAGCACTCGCTCGATTCGAGTGCTAACCACCATTCTTCGGACGTCCGGGAAGGGACGAGAGAAACACATGGCAAAGATCATCGCTTTCGACGAGGAGGCCCGTCGCGGTCTCGAGCGTGGCCTCAACACGCTCGCCGACGCGGTCAAGGTGACCCTCGGCCCGCGCGGCCGCAACGTCGTGCTCGAGAAGAAGTGGGGCGCTCCCACCATCACGAACGACGGCGTTTCGATCGCCAAGGAGATCGAGCTCGACGACCCGTACGAGAAGATCGGCGCCGAGCTCGTCAAGGAGGTCGCCAAGAAGACCGACGACGTCGCCGGTGACGGCACCACGACCTCGGTCGTGCTCGCTCAGGCGCTCGTGCGCGAGGGCCTGCGCAACGTCGCGGCCGGCGCCGACCCGATCAGCCTCAAGCGCGGCATCGAGAAGGCCGTCGAGGCCGTCTCCGCGCAGCTGCTCGACACCGCCAAAGAGATCGAGACGAAGGACGAGATCGCGGCCACCGCGTCCATCTCGGCCGCCGACCAGCAGATCGGCGAGATCATCGCCGAGGCGATCGACAAGGTCGGCAAGGAAGGCGTCGTCACGGTCGAGGAGTCGAACACGTTCGGCACCGAGCTCGAGCTCACCGAGGGCATGCGCTTCGACAAGGGCTACCTGTCGGCGTACTTCGTGACCGACCCCGAGCGCCAGGAGGTCGTGTTCGAGGACCCGTACATCCTCATCGCGAACTCGAAGGTCTCGAACATCAAGGACCTGCTCCCGATCGTCGACAAGGTGATCCAGACGGGCAAGCAGCTCGTCATCATCGCCGAAGACGTCGACGGCGAGGCCCTCGCGACGCTCATCGTCAACAAGGTCCGCGGCATCTTCAAGTCGGTCGCCGTCAAGGCCCCCGGCTTCGGCGACCGTCGCAAGGCGCAGCTCCAGGACATCGCGATCCTCACGGGCGGCCAGGTCATCTCGGAAGAGCTCGGCCTCAAGCTCGAGAACGTCACGCTCGACCTGCTCGGTCAGGCGCGCAAGGTCGTCATCACCAAGGACGAGACGACCATCGTCGAGGGTGCGGGCGACGGCGAGCAGATCGCCGGCCGCGTCGCGCAGATCCGCCAGGAGATCGAGAACACCGACTCCGACTACGACCGCGAGAAGCTGCAGGAGCGCCTCGCCAAGCTCGCCGGCGGCGTCGCCGTCATCAAGGCGGGTGCGGCGACCGAGGTCGAGCTCAAGGAGCGCAAGCACCGCATCGAGGACGCCGTCCGCAACGCGAAGGCCGCCGTCGAGGAGGGCATCGTCGCCGGTGGTGGCGTCGCCCTCATCCAGGCCGGCGCCGCAGTGCTCGGCTCGCTCGAGCTCGACGGCGACGAGGCGACGGGTGCGAACATCGTCCGCGTCGCGATCGAGGCGCCGCTCAAGCAGATCGCGCTGAACGCCGGCCTCGAGCCGGGCGTCGTCGCGAACAAGGTCTCCGAGCTGCCCGCGGGTCACGGCCTCAACGCCGCGACCGGCGAGTACGGCGACCTGCTCGCGCAGGGCATCATCGACCCCGCCAAGGTGACCCGCTCGGCGCTGCAGAACGCCGCGTCGATCGCCGGTCTCTTCCTCACGACCGAGGCCGTCGTCGCCGACAAGCCCGAGAAGACGCCGGCTCCGGTCGGCGACCCCACGGGTGGCATGGACTTCTAAAGTCCGGCCGCGTCTCGACGCACCACACGCACGAAGGGCGTCCCCGCGAGGGGGCGCCCTTCGTCGTATCCGGCGGTACCGCGGCGTGCTGCGCTGGGCGGTGCTGCGCTGGGCGGTGCTGCGCGGGGGAGTGCTGAGCGGGGGTGCTGCGCGGATGGCCACGCCGCGGGTGGCCGCCGCGCGGGCGGTCATCCGCGCGGTGGTCACCGCGCGAGCGACCGCGGTCAGCGCGCGAAGAGCCTCGCGTTCGCCTGCTCGACCTCGAGGTACTGCGAGGCCGAGACGCCGAGCGCCTGGTTGAGGCTCTCGAGCGACTGCTCGACCTGCAGCTGCGTCGCGCGCCACTGGGCGACGGCCCCTTGGAACGCGGCCGAGGCCTGACCCGACCACGAGGCCTGCAGCCCGGTGAGCTGGGCCATGAGCCCGCCGACGTCGGCGCGGATGCGCTCCATCGTCGCCTGGGCGCCCTGGGTGGCGGTGTGCAGCTGGTCGCTGTCGACCTGGAATGTGGACATGTCGATCCTTTCGGTTGGATGTGCCGCAACCGTAGGGGCCGCCAGGCCGGGCCTGACCCGTGCGACCGGGAACCGTGGATGGAAGCCACGCGACGCGACCCTGTGCAGGACCGGCAACCCGACTGCTGCGCCCGCGTACGCCTCGTCGTTCGGCTCCACCACGCGTCCCCGGAAACGGTCCCCCTGATCGCGGTCTCCTGATCGCGGGTGATTCCTTGCTCAGGAATTTCGTGCCCGACTACGGCGTGTCGGCGGTCGACACGCCGCGGATGCCTCAGTTCTTCCTGAGCAAGGAACGGGGTGGGGTCGGTTCGACCGGGGGAACGGGGTGGGGTCGGTTCGGGGCGGGGGAACCGGGTGGGAACAGCAGCGCGCTCAGGCGTCGGCGACGCGCTGCGGCGCAGCCGCCGAGCCCGCGAGCGGGAGTGAGACGCGGAACGTCGCGCCGCCGCCCGGCGTCTCGACGACGTCGACCGTGCCGTTGTGCGCCGCGACGATCGACGACACGATCGCGAGCCCCAGCCCGGAGCCTCCGGTCTCGCGGGTGCGCGAGGTGTCGGCACGCCAGAAGCGCTGGAAGATCTTCTCGCGGATCTGCGGCGGGATGCCCTCGCCGTGGTCGACGACCTCGATGCGCGCACGCTCGGCCTCGTCGTCGACCGACACCCGGATCTCGATCGGCGTGTCGACCGCGGTGAACCGCACCGCGTTGCCCATGAGGTTCGTGATGATCTGCCGGATCTTGTTCTCTTCGGCGAGCACGATCGCGCGACGCACCGGCTTGGCCGCGATCGGACCGGTCTCCGTCTCGGTCGACGGCGCACGCGAACCCTCGGGAGCGGCAGCGGCGCTCGCCCCGTTCGCCGCAGCCCCGTTCGCCGCCGCACCGTGCTCCTCCACGCCCTTGTGCCCGCGCACCCGGCGACCCCGGAGCCGTGCGAGGGTCGCGCCGGCCAGCGAGGACACGGTCGTGGTGCCGCGGGCGGTCTTCACCGGCCCCGGCTCGAGCTCGACCTGGAGGATCGGCGCCGTGCCCGTGGCATCCGCCGCCCGCTCTTCCGGGGCGATGACCGTGACGACCCGGCCCGGGTTCGCCGCCATGGTGTCGAGCGCGGCGTCGCGCGCGAGCGGCACGAGATCGACCTCGGCGAGCACGAGCGGCTTGGCCTCGTCGAGGCGCGCGAGCGCGAGCAGGTCCTCGACGAGCCCACCCATGCGGATGGCCTCCTTCTCGATGCGGTCCATCGCCTGCCCGACCTCTTCGGGCGTCTGCAGTGCGCCCATGCGGTAGAGCTCGGCGTAGCCACGCACCGAGACCAGTGGCGTCCGCAGCTCATGCGAGGCGTCGCCGACGAAGCGGCGCATCTGCTCGATCGTGCGCGCGCGATCGCGGAACGCCCGGTCGATGCGGTTCAGCATGGTGTTCAGCGAACGGTTCAGACGCCCGACCTCGGTGTTCGGGGTCGCTCCGCCGAGGCGCTGACTGAAATCGCCGTCGGCGATGGCCGCGGCGGTCTGCTCGACCTCGCGCAGGGGGGCGAACGTCGTCGTCACGAGCATGCGGGTCAGCAGGGCGCCCACGACGATGACGCCGAAGCCGAACCCGAGGAAGATCGTGAGGTACGCGGTGAGCAGCTGCTCGGTGTCCTTCGTCGAGATCGCGATCAGGATCGGCACGAACGTGCCATGCGCGTCCGAGGTCTCGAGGATCGCGATGCCGCGGAACGTCTTCTGGCCGTGAATGTCCTCGAGCTCGAGGATGGCGTAGTGGCCGTCGTTGATCGCGTCGACGTAGGTCGGCGGGAGCGTCTGCGGGATCTTCGGCAGCTCGTCGCGCGACCGGTCCTCCCAGTTGTTGCGCTGGTACTCGCCCGCGGCGTCGTATTGCGCGACGAACACCTCGGTCTGGTCGGAGAAGTCGAGCCGATCGAGGTACATGCTGCCTCGCGAGGGCGACTCGAAGTACTGGTCCACCCCGTTCTGCGCGATCGACTGCAGCTTGTCCTTCATCTGCTGGTCGACGTACCCGCGCAGCATGGCCGCGGTGCCGATGCCCGACACCAGGAGTCCGAGCGTGAGCATGAGCACCGTGACCCCGGTGATCTTGGTGCGCAGGGAGACGCGGCTCCACCGCTCGAAGACAGTCTGATGCATGGCGCCGCGAGTCTACGGAGCCAGCCTGGGGCGCCGCTGTGCCGGGGCGCGCAGGGCGGGCCGGGGGAGGCGCACTAGGCCTTGGACGACTTCAGCATGTATCCGAAGCCGCGCTTGGTCTGGATGAGCGGCTCGGCCGAGTGCTGGTCGAGCTTGCGGCGCAGGTACGAGATGTAGCTCTCGACGATGCCGGCGTCGCCGTTGAAGTCGTACTCCCAGACGTGGTCGAGGATCTGGGCCTTCGACAGCACCCGGTTCGGGTTCAGCATGAGGTAGCGCAGCAGCTTGAACTCGGTGGGCGAGAGCTCGACGGGGATGTCGCCGACGAGCACCTCGTGCGTGTCCTGGTCCATGGTCAGCTCGCCGGTGCGGATGACCGCGTCTTCCTCGGCGTGCATCGTGCGGCGCAGGATCGCCTTGATGCGCGCGACGATCTCGTCGAGGCTGAAGGGCTTGGTCACGTAGTCGTCGCCGCCCACGGTGAGGCCCGTGATCTTGTCCTCGGTGTCGTCTTTCGCGGTGAGGAAGAGGATCGGCGCGGTGTACCCGGCCGAGCGCAGACGTTTGGTGACGCTGAAGCCGTTCATATCGGGCAGCATGACGTCGAGGATGATGAGGTCGGGCTCTTCCTCGAGGACCGCGGAGATGGTCTGGGCGCCGTTGCCGACGGCACGGACGGCGAACCCCGCGAACCGCAGGCTCGTGGTGAGCAGGTCGCGGATGTTGGGTTCGTCGTCGACGATGAGAATGCGAGGTCCGTCACTCATGTTTTCATTCTCCTGCGGGTGGGCTGAATCTTTCCTGAACGTTTTTCGAGTGGCGATCGATGTGTGTGTCGCGCGGCGCGCTGACACCGAGCGGATGCCCCGTGCAAGACTCGGCACATGCGCACAGACGATCGGAGCAGCCGGTACGGCGCGCGTCGCATCGGCCCGATCGAGTTCGACTTCGACCGGCGCATCGCGGTGATGGCGATCGTGAACCGCACGCCCGACTCCTTCTACGACCAGGGCCGCACCGATGCGTTCGATCTCGCGGTCGCCGCCGCCGAGACGGCGATCGCCGACGGCGCCGACTGGATCGACATCGGCGGGGCGAAGTTCGCGCCGGGTCCGCCGGTCCCCGTCGCCGAGGAGATCGACCGGGTGGTCCCGGTCGTCGCGGCGCTCGCCGCATCCGGTGCGGTGATCTCGGTGGACACGTTCCAGCCCGAGGTCGCGCGGGCCGCGCTCGTCGCGGGCGCACACGTGATCAACGACACGACCGGACTGCACGACCCGGCGATGGCCGATGTCGTCGCCGAGGCCGGCGCGTGCGTCGTCATCACGCACAGCGCCGCACGCCCGCGTGAGCCGCTGCCGTCGCCACGCTACGACGACGTCGTGCACGAGGTCGTGGCCTTCCTGCGCGAGCGCGTGGCCCTCGCCGAGTCCAGGGGCGTCGCGTTCGACCGCATCATCGTCGATCCCGGCCACGACCTGAACAAGCACACGCTCGACTCGCTCGAGCTCACCCGGCGCCTCGACGAGGTCGTCGCGCTCGGACACCCGACGCTCGTGGCCCTCTCGAACAAGGACTTCGTGGGCGAGAGCCTCGGCCGCCGCGACCGGCGGCAACGCGTCGAGGGGTCGATCGCGGCCGCCGTCTACGCGGTCACGAGGGGTGCGCGCATCGTGCGCGTGCACAATGTGCGCGAGACGGTCGACGCCATGCGCATGATCGAGGCGATCGAGGGATGGCGCGAGCCGGCGTTCCTCGAGCACAACCGGTAGCCGAAGGAGCAGTCATGGCCGTCCCGGATCGCGAGACCCTCCTCGAGGCCTACGCGCTGCCCGACCGCGGTACGCCCCGCGTCCGCATGAACTTCATCATGAGCCTCGACGGGGCCGTCACGGTCGACGGCACGAGCGGCGGGCTCGGCGATGCGAGCGACCGCGCGGCCATGCAGGCGATCCGCACGCTCGCCGACGTCATCGTCGTCGGCGCCGGCACGGTGCGGGCCGAGGGGTACGGCGGGGTGCGCGTCAGCGAGACGGATGCCTCGTGGCGCGAGTCGCGCGGATGGGCCCCGCAGCCCCGGCTAGCGATCGTGTCGAACCGGCTCGACCTCGACCCGGGGCATCCGGTGTTCGCGGAGGCCGTGACCCGGCCGATGGTCGTGACGCACGCGGGATCCCCCGAGGCGAAGCGCGCCGCGCTCGCCGAGGTCGCGGACGTGCTCGTCTGCGGAGACGGCGCCGTCGACCTCGACGCCATGCTCGACCGGCTCGCGCGAGACGGGCTGCGCCAGGTGCTGTGCGAGGGCGGCCCGGGGCTGTTCGGCGCGCTGCTCGAGGCGGGGCTGGTCGACGAGCTGTGCCTCAGCCTGAGCCCGACCCTCGTCGGTGGGGAGGCCGGTCGCATCGTGCGCGGGGCGGGCGAGGCGGCGCGGCGGATGCGCCTCGTGCACGCGATGCCGGCGGGGGACCTGCTGCTACTGCGCTACGCGCGGGCCTGAGCGTCGGGGAGACGACGGGTCCAAGGCTTGCGGGATTGGAAGCGTTTCAGTATATTGGAGTGCATTCCATCTCGCTTCAGGGGGTTCGTATGTCCATGCGTTTCGGTCGCGGTCTGGTTGCAGCCACCGCGCTCTCGTTCCTCACGGTCGGCGGTCTGCAGGCTACCGCGGCGATGGCCGCCGTACCGGCAGGCTTCGATGAGGGTGCCGGCGTGGTGAGCGTCGAGGTGGTGCCGCTGTCGGCGACGTCCGATTTGTCGGGGCGGCCGGTGGTGGAACAGCCGCCGGTGGTCAGCCCGCCGTTCATCGAGACTTCCGGGGACGGGGATGATGGGGTGCTGCCCCCGCGGACGTACGACCCCCGCACGGGCGGAAAGCTCCCGATCTGCGGCACAATGCCCATCCCGCCATACGGCCAGGGCTGTTAGCACGCCGCTCGTGACCTACGCCGCCGCCGCCAGCGTGTGCGCGTCGAGGATCGTGTACGAGTACCCCTGCTCGGCCAGGAACCGCTGGCGGTTCTGCGCGAAGTCCTGATCGACGGTGTCGCGCGACACGAGCGTGTAGAAGTTGGCCGACAGGCCCGACTCCTTGGGCCGCAGCAGGCGGCCGAGGCGCTGCGCCTCCTCCTGCCGTGAGCCGAACGAACCCGAGACCTGGATCGCGACCGTCGCCTCGGGCAGGTCGACCGAGAAGTTCGCGACCTTCGAGACGACGAGCACGGGCGTCGTGCCGTCGCGGAACTCCTGGAAGAGCCGCTCGCGCTCGTCGACCGGGGTCGACCCCGTGAGCTGCGGTGCGCCGAGCGCCTCGGCGAGCTCGTCGATCTGGTCGAGGTACTGGCCGATGACGAGGATGCGCTCGCCCCGGTGTCGTGCCACGAGCTGGCGGACGACGCCGAGCTTCGCGGGCGCCGTCGCAGCGAGCCGGTAGCGCTCGTCATCGGCAGCGGCCGCGTACTGCAGGCGTTCGCTCTGCGGCAGGTCGATGCGCACCTCGAAGCACGCGGCCGGCGAGATGAAGCCCTGCGCCTCGATCTCCTTCCAGGGGGCGTCGAACCGCTTGGGCCCGATGAGGCTGAACACGTCGCTCTCGCGTCCGTCCTCGCGCACGAGCGTGGCCGTGAGCCCCAGGCGGCGACGGGCCTGCAGCTCGGCGGTCAGCTTGAACACGGGCGCCGGCAGCAGGTGCACCTCGTCGTAGACGATGAGCCCCCAGTCGAGCGCGTCGAGCAGCGACAGGTGGGCGTACTCGCCCTTCCGCTTCGCCGTGAGGATCTGGTACGTCGCGATCGTGACGGGCTTGACCTCTTTGACCTGGCCGGAGTACTCGCCGATCTCGTCCTCGGTGAGACTCGTGCGCCGCAGCAGCTCGTCGCGCCACTGGCGCGCCGAGACCGTGTTCGTCACGAGGATCAGCGTCGTGGTCTTCGCGGTCGCCATGGCGCCCGCGCCGACGAGCGTCTTGCCGGCGCCGCACGGCAGCACCACGACGCCCGAACCGCCCTCGAAGAAGTTGTCGACGGCCTGCTGCTGATAGCCGCGCAGGTGCCAGCCGTTCTCCTGGAGTCCGATGTCGTGCGGCGTGCCGGGCGTGTAGCCCGCGAGGTCTTCTGCGGGCCAGCCCAGCTTCACGAGCTCCTGCTTGAGCGCACCGCGGGCCCAGGCCGCGACGAGGAAGCTCTCGTCGTCGATGCGCTCGGCCAGCAGGGGTGCGATGCGCTTCGCGCCCGCGACCTCGGTGAGCACCGCGGCATCGGAGCTCCGAAGACGCAGCGCACCGTCGTCGGTGCGGTCGATGACGAGGCGGCCGTACCGCGCGACGGTCTCGCGCATGTCGACCGACACGGTCTGCGGAACCGGGAACTTCGCGTACCGCTCGAGCGTGCCGAGCATGTCTTCTGCGGTGTGACCGGCCGCGCGCGCATTCCAGAGGCCGAGCCGGGTGATGCGATACGTGTGCACGTGCTCGGGCGCACGCTCGAGCTCGGCGAACACGGCGAGGTCGTGGCGTGCATCCTCGGCGAGCGGGTTCGCGACCTCGAGCAGCACGGTTCGGTCGCTCTGCACGATCAGGGGGCCGTCTGACATAGCGCGCCAGTCTACGCTGCTTCGCCGCGAACGCGCCCCACGGGTCGCTACTCCGCCGGCGCCGGCCCGACGGCCGCGATCGCGGAGAGCGGCAGCGTGCGCTCGATGTCGGCCTTGCGGTCGCGGGCGCGCAGGCGGCCGTTGGCGACGCTCGCGGGGGCCAGCAGGTAGTCCGCGGTCTGCCCGCCCGGCATGTGCACCGTGACCGTCAGCGTCTCCTTGGCGCGCGCCGCAGCCTCGAGCTGGCGCGCGAGCCAGGCCTGCTCGGTCGCGGGGCCGTCACCGTGGTCGAGCACGCGTTCGAGCAGCTCGTCGACCGGGTCGGTCTTCTCGACGGGTGCCGGCGCCGGGACGAGTCGGTGGCGTTGCAGGCGGACGATGCGGCCCTCGGCATCCTCGGCGGCGACCGGATACCGCGCATCCGAGAGCGCCCAGAACACGACGTCGGGCGCGAACCGCGAGAGCAGGCGATGGTCGCCCGCACGCCGCAGCGCGATGGGGGACAGCGCCTGGTCGACCTCGAGCGTCGTGATCAGCTCGGCGTCGTCGCTGCGGATCGAGGTCTTGGCCGGAGCATCCGTCTCGGGGGCGACCGAGACCCGCACGCTGCCGAACCGGCGCGCGGCCTCGTGCACCAGGTAGTCGAGCGGCTGCGGCACACCCGTCAGCGAGATCGATTCGAGGAAGTCGCGGATCGACTCGGCCGACTCGCCGGCCGCGAGCGCGCGGTTGACGGATGCGGCGCTCACGCGGTACGTCGCCGCGAGGTCGCGTGCCTCGAGGTCGGCGAACCCGCGCAGCCGGGCGTCGACCGCGGGCGCGAGCGGGCCGGGCGCGACCACCGAGAGGTCGTGCTGGAGGTACACCCGGTCGACCTGTGGTGGGAAGCGGGCGGAGAGCTGCTCGGCCGCCTCGTCGAGCGCACCTGCGACGACGAGCCGGGCGGCGTCGACCGGTTCGCCGCCCACCGCGAGGCCGAGCGCCTCGGCGTCGTCGGCGAGCCGCTCGAGCCCCTCGTCGAGCCACCGGCCGCCCGCGGGGTAGAGCCAGCGCACGTCGTCGCGGAACGCGGTCGCCGACAACGTGTCGCTGCGACGCGCGACGAGCTCCCGAAGCGTCGGCGGGATGCGGTCGAGCCAGCATTCGGCCAGGCGGCGCCAGCGCCCCGCGGCCGGCTCGAGCACCCAGCTCCCGCCGAGGTCGGATTCGAGCCAGTAGGCCCCCTCGCGGGCGACGAGTCCGGCCTCGACCGCGCGCTGGAACACACGGGGCAGGCGGTCGAGCTCGATGCCGATCGCCTCGGCGAGCCGTTTCGCGTCGGGGAGGGACAGCCCGCCCTTCGCGAGCTCGCGCGCGGGCTGAGCGCCGAGCGCGGCGATCAGCTCGGCGGTGGTCGCGATGGTCGCGTAGGCCGCTTCCGCGCCGAGCCGGTCGAGCAGGCGGCGGTCGACAGGGTCGACCGGCTCGAGCACGCGGGGGGCCGGGGCCGCGAGCTCGGCCGGCTCGGGCAGGTCGGCGCCGAGGCGGGGGACCAGTCGGCCGGCGACGGGCGCGGGCACGTGCCTGCGGTGCTCGCCGGCCACGATCAGCAGCTGGCTCTCGAGGTCGGCGACGAGCGCGCCGAGCGAGCGCCGGATCGAGTCGTCGGCGTCGAGCCGGTCGATCTCGGCCGTCAGTGCGTCGTCGTCGTAGCCGCCGTCGGCTGTGGCGATGCTCGACGCGGCCGCGAGCACGGCGAGGTGCGGCCGGTCGAGGCGGCTGATCGCAATGTCGAGGCTCTCCGACGCGAGCAGGGCTTCGGCGAGGTCGAAGAGGTCGCGGATGCCGTTCGGGTCGAACTGGCGCCCGCGGAGCGCAGCCGCCAGCTCATCTCGCGACATCGCGCGGAGCCGTGCGGCGAGCTCGAGCATGGGCGGCCGTCAGTCCGAGCTCTGCCGGGACGCGCGGGAACGCCGGACGCCGTTGACGATGAGCAGGGCCACCAAGAGGAGGAAGCCGATCGGCAGGCCGATCAGCGGGAAGACGAGCACGAAGGGCCAGATGCCCTGATCGGCCCAGCCCGCGTCGCCCTGGTTGGCGAGGGTGCCGATCATCACCGCGAAGAACGCGATGATCGAGGCGCCGACCGTGCCGGCGACCATGTACGCGAGGATGCGCTCGGCACGGTGGTCGATCACGGGTCGCTGGCTGGTCACCGTCCAAGCTTAGGGCGCCCTCCGCGCGCTCGCGACTCTAGACTGAGAGATGGAAGGCCCGCCGCGAACCCGGCGCGGCTGCACGACACGAGCGAGGTTTCATCGATGCCCACCGGCAGGGTCAAGTTCTACGACGAGGAAAAGGGCTTCGGCTTCATCAGCAGCGATGACGGCCAGGAGGTCTTCCTGCACGCGTCCGCGCTTCCCGCGGGGGCGACGGTCCGGGCCGGCACCAAGCTCGAGTTCGGCATCGCCGACGGCAAGCGCGGCGCGCAGGCGCTCTCGGTCCGCGTCATCGACGCCCCGCCGAGCATGGTCAAGATGCACCGCAAGCCCGCCGATGACATGGCGGTCATCGTCGAAGACCTCGTGAAGGTGCTCGACGCGGTCGGTGCCGACCTGCGCCGCGGGCGCTACCCCGACAAGAGCAAGGCGCGCACGGTCGCGGCGGTGCTCCGTCGAGTCGCGGACGACCTGGATGCCTGACGAACGGGAGATGCCGGTCGAGGAGTCGCGCGAGTCGATCGATGCGGCGGATGCCTCGGGCGAGGCGCAGCCCGAGCCTGAGGTCGTTGCCGAGCCTGACGCCGTTGCCGAGCCTGACGCCGTCGCCGAGGCTGAGGTCGTCGCCGACGAGGTCCTGCTGGCGTCCGCGGCGCTCGCGCAGCGCGCGCTGCTGGAGATGACCGCGCCCGAGACCGTGGGTTCGGTGATCGGGCATGTCGTGGAGGGCGAGCACGTGCTGACCCTGCTCTTCGCGGCGGACGTCCCCGGCTACCGCGGCTGGCACTGGGCGGCCACCATCGCTCGGGTGGAAGGCGCCGAGCCGACCGTGCTCGAGACCGAGCTCATGCCGGGTGACGGCGCGCTGCTCGCGCCCGAGTGGGTCCCCTGGTCGGACCGGCTCGCGGAGTACCGCGCCGCGCAGGCGGGCGCGGCCGCCGAAGCGGCCGCGAGTGGCGCCGCCGGTGAGTCCGCCGAGGGTGAGACGGATGCCTCGGACGACGAGTTCGACGGCGACGCCGACGAGTTCGACACCGACGAGTTCGACGACGATGACGAGCTCGACGAGCATGACGAGGCCGACGACGAGGACGATTTCGGCGTCGACGACGAGTTCGACGACGACGTCGACGTCGAAGAGGCCGACGACGAGGGCTCCGATGACGAGGGCTCCGATGACGAGGGCTCCGATAACGAGGGCTCTGACGGCGAGGGCTCCGATGATGAGGGCTCTGTCGACGAGGGCTCCGACGACGAGGGGTCCCGGGAGGGTCGCTGACGCGGAGGCCGGCGGCGACGAAGTCGGCCGTCTGCGCTGGTGCGTGCCCTGATGTGATGCGCGTCGGGCCTCCGGCGCGCGCTGACTCGCGGTCCTGATCGGTTGTCAACGCGCCCGCGATTACCGGACGCCGGCCTGAGAGCAGCGGCGGATGTCTCGCCCGGACGTGTCCCGCCGGCGACGCATGCGCGACCGCCGAGGCCGGCGGACCCGAGGCATCGCGTCGGTCTGGGACCGCCGGGCCTGCACGTCCCGCCGGGCACGTCGTCCGTCGTCGTCACTGGTGAGCTGACACGCATGGCGCCGCACGCCGTCGGCCGGCTGCGCCGGACGGTTGCGGCTTATCCACAGCGGTGCCCAGCCGAGGAGCGGCAGACCTGACATATTGATATGCTCACCACGTTCTCGTGGTTGGAGTGTGTGGTGTCGGTTCGGTGTGTTCGTGGTGGCGTGGTGGGTGTGCTGAGTGTGGTGTTGGTGGTGGGTGTGGTGTCGCCGGTGTGGGCGGGTGAGTCGTCGGGGCCGGGTGGGCCTGGTGGGCCTTCGGTGGTGGAGTTGGGGTCGTTTGGGGTGGGGGATGGGCTTGAGGGTGTGGTGAATGAGGGTGATGGGTCGTTCGGGGTGAGTGTGCCGGTTGCGGGTCTTGGGTTGGGGTGGGATTCGCGGGTTGGGGTGGATCGGTATGGGTTGGGGGTGGGGTGGGGGTTCGGGTTTGCGGTGGTGGATGTTGCCGGTGGGGTGTGGGTGCGTCCGTCATCGGGTGGGGTGTTTCAGGCGGCGGAGTCGGTTTCGTCGGGCCTGTTGGGGTACACCGGCAGCGATGTGGTGTTCCGGCAGACGCCGGGTGGGGTGTTGTCGGGGCGTGTGGATGGGGTGGTGGGCGCGCAGCCGATCGCGTTTGAGTTGCATGAGCTGGGTGGGGTGGTGACGTATTTCAACGCGGCCGGTGACCCGGTCGCGCGGGTGTCGGCTGGTGGGGACCGGTCGGACTGGACGTGGGCGGCTGGTGGTGGGCATCGGTTGGTGTCGGTGGTGGGGGTTGATGGGGTGGTGACGGGGCTGGATTGGTCGGACCCGGGGCAGATGGTGGTCCGGCCCGGGGTGAACGTGTCCGCTGGTGGTGGTGGTGCTGGGGTGTGGCGGGTGGTGTTGGTCGAGGGCTGGGTTGGTGAGGTGGTGGATCCGGTGGGCGGTCGCAGCCTGGTGGGGGTTGATCGGTCGGGTCGGGTGGATCGGGTGGTGTCTGGGTCTGGTGCGACCACGACCGTGGTGTGGCGGTCGGATGCGGATGGGGTGTCGCGGGTGGACCGGGTCGGGGTCGCTGACCGGGATGGGACGGAGTTGAGTGCGAGGTCGTGGCGGCAGGTGGATGGGGTGTTGCCGTCGGGGTGGCCCGCCGTAGACCCGGCTGCCGTGAACGGGACCACTGGTGGTTCCCGTTCGGTGGAGGTGTCGGATGGGAAGACGCGGGTGGTGTCCGAGTTCGATCAGTGGGGTCGGGTTTCGGGGAAGCGGGTGGTGGTGTCTTCGGGTGCGGGTGAGCGGGTGGTTCAGGAGCAGGAGCTGACCTACCCGGAGTCGGACCCGGTCGGGGTGGGGGATGCGTCCCGGAAGCCGGTGGCGGCTGAGGTGCGGTTCTTGGACGGGGCTGGTGGGGTGCGGGCCGGGACGGAGTCGTACACGTATGACGAGGCGGGCCGGATGGTGTCGGCGGAGGATGCGGCGGGCCGGGTGGTGACGACGTCGTATGCGCAGGCGAATGAGGTCACGGTCACGGGTCCGGATGGGGTTTCGGTGACCGAGGTGCGTGACGTGCTCGGCCGGGTGGTCGCTGCGGCCGACGGCACCCGGTACGAGTGGGACGCGATGAACCGGCAGACCGGGCAGATCCTCACCGACGGCACCCGGATCAATACCGCGTACTGGGCCGACGGCACCCGGAAGAGCCGGGTGACCGCGGCCGGGTCGACGACGTTCTACTGGGACGACACGACGCTGCTCAACGACGCCCATGCCAGTGTGGACGAGACCGTGGCCGACGGGGTCGCGTCGTATCTCGTGGGGGCGTCGCGGCACGCGCGGATCACGCACCCCGATACGGATTCGGCGGCGGGCACGCGGTATTACAGCACCGACCGGCACGGGAACGTGACCGGCCTGACGGACGAGACCGGCAACCAGGTCGGCAGCTACACCTATTCCGACTACGGGGTCGTGGCGATGGGTGATGAGCTTGCCGGGGCGATGCGGCAGGTGCCGGGCGCGGTCGGGCAGCTGGAGCACAACCCGTTCCAGTACGCGCTGGAGTACACGCACGCCGACGGGACCCAGTTCCTGCGCGAGCGCACCTACGACCCGGCCCAGCTCGGGTTCACGAGCAAGGACGTGGAGTCGCTCCACGACCTGTACGGGTACACCAATGCGAACCCGATCATGCTCGTCGACCCGTCCGGCAGGGCGTCGCAGATGGACGCGCTCACGCTCGCGCTGAACATCGTCGGGATCGTCGGTGGGGTGCTCGGCGCGATCTGGACCGCTGGGGCGGCCACGTTCGGCATGGCGGTCCTCGGGATCGCAGCGCGCACATTCAGTCTGGCCGACGCCGTGTTCACCGCCGCGGAGACGTACGCCATCCACACCGACACCAAGTTCATGCCCGACGAGGCCGCGCTCGGCCTCGGCGTCGGCCTGGCCGTCGCCGGGCTCGGCCTGGGTGTGGCGGCCGGCATCGGGAAGCTCTCAGGCCGCACGACGGCCGCCATCCCGGACGGCGTGCACATCAACGCCGGCCGCAAAGACCTCACACCGAACCCGCAATTCGTCGAGCCGGCCACGACCCCGGCGCCGCCGCCGTTCATCACGACGACTCCTTCGCCGGCCAGCCGGAAGCTCTCCAAGTACGAGAAGGCGGAGCAGGCACAGGAGAAGAAGATCCGTACCTACTTCCTCACGGAAGTGGCCTATGGAAAGGAGGTCTCGAAGTTCCTCGGGAGCACGAGCGACGCGACCGGCTCACCGCAAGCCATCGTGTCGGAGGTCTGGGACCGGACCAGCATGCTGTGGCAGCGCCAACTCGGCAACAAGACCACCGGGGTCATCGGGGAAGCCACGACGAAGATCTGGGACCTCAACTTGAACGTTTCGAGCCGGCCACTGAGTCACGTTCGTCCGTTGGCCGACGCGACCCTCTCGAGGGCCGAACGGGAGGGGGCGAACCGTGTCCTCATCAAGGTCCACGAGGGTCTCGCTGAGGTTCGAGAGCTCACCAGCAGGGTGCCCAATGCGAGCAAGGAGTTCAAGGCAGGTCTCGAGCTTGCTGAACAGCTCTCCAAGAAGTACGTGCCGAAGCCCTTCTACCAGGGCAAGTACAACTGAACCCGCCGAGCGTCAGGTCGTGCCGTCGGACGCTCCACGGTGCCGCGCGCGGTGCACCTGCACCACGACCACGCCGGCCACGCCGAACACCACGCCGACGACCGACATGGGGACGAGCCATCCGAAGCCGGCGTCGTCGAGCGGCTCGAGGAACCACCAGCAGACGATGAGCGCGACGAGCCAGGCCGCCGTGCCCGCGACGAGCGCCTTCCTGGCGTCGGCGCGGGCGGGCGCCGGATCGGGCCGGCGCTCGTCCTCGCTCAACCAGAGGCGCATGAGGCTCAGCCCAGGTGCTCGAGCACGTAGTCGATCGAGGCCGTCAGGGCACGCACGTCGTCGGGCTCGATCGCCGTGAACGTCGCGACGCGCAGCTGGTTGCGGCCGAGCTTGCGGTACGGCTCGGTGTCGACCACGCCGTTCTCGCGGAGCACCTTCGCGATGCGGGCCGCGTCGGTCTGCTCGTCGAAGTCGATCGTGACGACCACCTGCGAACGGTGCGCCGGGTCGGCGACGAACGGCGTCGCCACGGCGGAGGCCTCGGCCCAGTCGTAGAGCACGCCCGACGACTCGCGCGTGCGCGCGTCGGCCCAGGCGAGGCCGCCCGAGGCGTTCATCCACTCGATCTGGTTCTCCATGAGCAGCAGCGTCGCGAGCGCGGGCGTGTTCAGGGTCTGGTCGAGGCGCGAGTTGTCGACGGCCTGCTTGAGCGAGAGGAAATCGGGGATGTACCGGTCGCTCGCCGCGAGACGCTCGATGCGCTCGATCGCGGCTGGCGAGAGCAGCGCGAACCACAGGCCGCCGTCGGAGGCGAAGTTCTTCTGGGGTGCGAAGTAATAGGCGTCGAACTCTGCGGCGTCGACCATGATGCCGCCGGCCGCGCTCGTCGCGTCGATCACGGTGAGGGCACCCGCGTCGCCCTGTACCCGGCGCACCGGCGCGGCGACACCCGTCGAGGTCTCGTTCTGCGGCGAGCCGTAGACGTCGACGCCCTCGACGGCCTCGGGCTCGCTGCCCGTGCCGGGCTCGGCCTTGCGCACGTCGGGTGCCTCGAGCCACGGTGCACCGGCCGCCTTCGCGAACTTCGCCCCGAACTCGCCGAACGAGCAGAGCTGCGCACGGCGCTCGATCAGGCCGAACGCGGCCATGTCCCAGAACGCGGTCGACCCGCCGTTGCCGAGTACGACCTCGTACCCGTCGGGCAGCGAGAAGAGCTCGGCGAGCCCCGTGCGCACGCGCCCCACGAGCTGCTTCACGGGCGCCTGACGGTGCGAGGTGCCGAGCAGGCGCGGCCCTTCGGCCGCGAGATGCGCCAGCTGCTCGGGACGGACCTTCGACGGTCCGCAGCCGAAACGTCCGTCGGCGGGCAGGAGGTCGCTGGGGATCACGAGACTGGGCATGCGCACGAGTCTAGCGACGAGCGGCCTCACGCTAGGCTGGATCGCGGGCCACGCACGGCGTTCCGCGAGCCGTGCCGAGCCGTGCCGACAGGGAGGGACGCTGGTGACGGATCTCATCGACACGACCGAGATGTACCTGCGCACGATCCTCGATCTCGAGGAAGAGCACATCGTGCCGTTGCGCGCACGCATCTCCGAGCGGCTCGGGCACTCCGGGCCCACCGTGTCGCAGACCGTCGCGCGCATGGAGCGCGACGGCCTCGTCGTGGTCTCCGGCGACCGTCACCTCGAGCTCACGCCGACCGGCCGCAGCAAGGCCGTGCACGTCATGCGCAAGCACCGGCTCGCCGAGCGACTGCTCGCCGACGTGATCGGCCTCGAGTGGGAGTACGTGCACGACGAGGCGTGCCGCTGGGAGCACGTCATGAGCGAGCAGGTCGAGCGGCGGCTCATTGAGATCCTCGGCGGCCCGACCGAGTCCCCGTACGGCAACCCCATTCCGGGTCTCGAAGAGCTCGGGCTGCCACCCGCGCAGCCGTTCATGAGCGGCGTGCGCAACGTGCTGGTCGCGCTCGACGAGAGCGGGGGAGCGGTGCAGGGTGTCATCCGCCGGCTCGCCGAGCCCGTGCAGTTCGATCCCGAGCTGCTCGGCCAGTTCAAGCAGGCCGGCATCGTCCCGGGCGCGGCGGCGAGCTTCACCATGAACGGCGGGTATGTGCTGGTGCGGATCGACGGCGTCGACGGCGGGCTCGAGCTCCCGACCGAGGTGGCCGGGCACCTGTTCATCAGCGCCTGATCCGCCCTGCGGATCGGCCCGCGCAGTGCTCCGCGGGCGAGCTCGAGCCGCGTTCGGCAATGCAAATGCGCACGCATATTTGACAGTTTCCTGGGGAAACCGTTATCAGAGTGTGACAATCGCGTGATCCTCGCGTACAGTCGGTCGGGTCCCGCGGCAGCAGCCAGCCGTTGGGAACCTGAGATCGAGTCGCCTCCCCTTCGGCTCACCGCTCGATCGAGGTATCCGTAAGCGCCCCCCGCGCGTAACCCAGGTGAGACGGCCTCGTGTCGTGGGCGACGGAGGTACCCGATTTGGCTCGATCCATCCGGCGTCGCTCGAACGCCGACCCCACCCCGGCGGCACCGGCCCCCGTGTCCCGTCGCACCGACACCCAGACCCCCGACACCCCCGAGCGTCCGCTGCCGTCCACCCGGCGCCTGCGCCGCGGCGGGCTCGCGAACCTCACCGTGATGGCCGTCTCCGCCGGCATCGTCGGAACCCTCGCGATCCCGGCCTATGCGATGGCGCCCGGCTCGGTCGGCCCGCAGTTCGGCGCCACCGACCAGGCGAAGCTCACCGAGGCCGGCGCGCAGTCGGTCGAGGTCCCCACCGACGTGATCGCCGCCCCGAAGTCCTCCGACGCCTATGCGATGGTCACGGGTGAAGAGATCCGCGCCCAGCAAGAGGCCGAGGCGGCCGCCGCGGCGGCCGAGGCCGCGCGCCAGGCCGCGCAGGCGCAGCTCGCCTCTTATGCGGCATCGTCCAGCGGCCCGTCGGTGTCGTCGCTGCTCGCGAACCCGCCGTACCCGAACTTCGACCTCGCCTCGGTCTACAACGTGGCGACGCAGTACATCGGGGTGCCCTACGTCTACGGCGGCGCGACGCCCGCGGGCTTCGACTGCTCGGGCTTCGTCATGTACGTATTCGCGCAGTTCGGCATCTCCATGCCGCACTCGTCCTCCGGTCAGGGGGCGATGGGCACGCCCATCGCCGAGTCGGCGGCCGTGCCGGGCGACCTCGTGATCATGTCGGGCCACGACGGCTTCTATGCGGGCAACGGGATGATCCTGCACGCGCCGTACGAAGGGGCATCCGTTCGCGTACAGCCCATCTGGACCAGCAGCTACCAGATCGTGCGCATCGGGATCTGACGAACGAGGCGTGAACAGCGCGTGACGCGAGCCAGAGAACGGCGCGCCGGGGGGTCCCGGTGCGCCGTTCGTCGCGTACCCTGGTCTCCTGACGATCCGCGAGCCGGAACGGAGAGTGGCCATGGCCGAGGCGCGAGGCATCCTTCCCAGGGGTGCGCGCGCGCAATTCGACCAGCGCCGCAGCAGTCAGCCGCGCGGGCACCGTGAGCTCCGCGCGCCGCATGCCGCCGACGGGCACTGTCTTCCTGGCAGTGCCCGTTCTTCGTTTCCGGGGGAGTTCCAGCGCGCCGTCGCGCCATCGCGCGGGCCGTCGATCCGTACACGCGGCTGGAAGCCATCCAGCCCCGATCGAAAGGCGCCCTATGCGCACGCTCGTGCTCAATGCCGGCTATGAGCCGCTCGCCGTCGTCTCGTTCAAACGCGCCCTCCTCCTCGTGATGCACCAGAAGGCGACGGTGATCCTGCGCGACGAGGCCCACCCGGTCATCGGAACGAGCGGCACCTGGGATCGGCCGAGCGTGATCGTCCTGACGAGATACGTGCGGCCGCCGCGCCTGCAGCATGTGCCCGTGAGCCGGCGCGGCGTGCTCCGCCGCGACGAGCATCGATGCGCCTACTGTGCGGCCTCGGCCGCCACGATCGACCACGTGCTGCCGCGCTCGCGCGGCGGGCGCGACACCTGGGAGAACCTCGTCGCCTGCTGCCTCAGGTGCAACAACGTGAAGGGCGATCACACGCCGGCCGAGATGGGCTGGCAGTTGCGATTCACCCCGCGGATGCCTCGTGGCCGCGACTGGGTCGTGCGCGGGGTCGAACGACCGCTGCCGCAGTGGAGCGAGTTCCTCCAGGCCGCGTGAGCTGACCCACCTCCGGGTGCCGTTTGCCGTGCGCCCTCCACGAGCCTGTCGGCCGGATCCGCCGCGGTGATTCGCGACCACGCTTGCACGCGGTGAACGGCCTGCGGCTCCGCCGGGCCGGTCTGGCTGCGATGGGGCGCGCTTGACAAGCTGCTCGAGCTGCGGATACCTTCCTGATAACTCGATTCACCAAAGGGGTTTCGAGGTCTACCCGCGAACGTATCCGAATGCACCGGAGGCAGCAATGACGCTCAAGAAGACCCTCGGCCTGGGGCTGGCCGCACTCGCGGCGGTCGCGCTCGCAGGCTGCGCGACATCCGACGACGGGGCCGACGGCGGGCCCGTGGAGCTCTCGGTCCTCACCGGCTTCACCGGCTCCGACCGTCCGGCCTATGAAGCGCTGATCGAGGAGTTCAACGCCACGCACCCGGAGATCCAGGTCGTCATGGACATCCAGCCGTGGGATTCGATCGCGCAGACCCTGCCCGCGGCCTGGGCGAGCGGGCAGGGGCCCGACATCGCCACGCCGAGCTACGATCCGAACGTCATGTTCCAGTACGTCAAGAACGGCAGTGCGCTGTCGCTCGACGACTCGGGCATCGACATGACCGCGTTCCCGGAGGCGGTGACGAGCGCGTTCACGAGCGAAGGCGCGGTGTACGCGGTGCCGGCCAACATGGCCGACATGGCGCTCTTCTACAACGTCGAGCTGCTCGAGGCAGCGGGCGTCGAGGTCCCGGCGACCACCGAGGAGCTCGCCGAGGCCGCGCGCACGCTGACGGCCGCCGACGGCTCGGTCTCAGGGTTCGCGATCCCCGACAACGGATTCACGCTGGGCTGGACCGTGCTCCAGTGGTCCAACGGCGGCGACATCCTCGACGAGGACTCCTGCTCAGCGCTGGAGTCCCCGGAGAACCTCGAGGTCTTCACGACCTGGGGCGAGCTCATCTCGAAGGACGGAGTGAGCCCCGCCGGGCTCGACGCGCCGGCCGCGGAGAACCTCTTCTCGACCGGCAAGGCGGCGATGATCGTTGGCGGGCCGTGGCTCGTCCAGACCTTCACGAACGCCGGCATCGACTTCGGCATCACGACCATGCCCGAAGGATCGGCAGGCCCCGTGACCGCGATCTCCACCGTTCCGTTCATGGTCTCGGCGAAGTCGGCGCATCCTGAGGAGGCGGCGACCTTCCTCGAGTGGTGGACCGGGCAGACCGCGCAAGAACAATTCGTGACCGACTCGGGCTTCCCGCCCGTGCGCACCGACATGCCGGACGTCGCGAACGGCAACGAGCTGCTGACGCCCTTCCTCGAGGGGCTGCCGACCGGTCGACTCGTGCTCCCCGGCGTCGCGGAGGCGTCCCAGATCACCAGTGACGCCTACGTGCCCATGCTCGGCAAGATCAGTCGCGGCGAAGACCCGGCCGCCGCGGCGGCCGAGGCCGGCCAGACCATCAACGCCCTGACCGGCTGCGAATAGCCCGCGGCCGGATCCACCGAAGGCCGGGGTGGCGCGGACCGCGCCACCCCGGCCCCGATCGGAGCTTCAGTGACCCTCTCGATGATCGAAGATCGTGCAGCGCGTGACGTCCGCCCCGGGGCCGACGCACCACGTCCCGCTCGCGCCCGCGGTCGGCGCCGCTCACGATTCAACAGCGCCTACCTCTTCCTCCTGCCCGCCGGGCTGGTGCTCGGCGTATTCGTGATCTACCCGCTGATCGCCACCGGGTGGATGAGCCTCCACGATTGGTCCGTCGGCGGTCGGTCGGCGTGGATCGGGCTCGACAACTATGCGGAGCTCGCCGCCGACTCACGATTCTGGAACGCCATGCGCGTGACGGTCACCTACACCGTCGTCGTCGTCATCGTGCAGATCGCTCTCTCGCTCGCCATCGCGCAGGCGCTGCGGAAGACCAGCTGGTTCACCGCTCTGCTGCGATCGGCGTACTACTTCCCGACGATCGTGTCCCTCGCGGTCGTCGGTGTCATCTGGCAGTTCCTGCTCGATCCGCAGATCGGGCTCGTCAACACGTGGCTGCAGGCCGCGGGAATCGACACTCCAGACTTCCTCCGTGATCCGGCGACCGCGCTCCCGGCAATCGTCGTGGTCGGCATCTGGAAGGGGCTCGGCTTCACGCTCATCATCATCCTCGCCGGGCTGCAGTCCGTTCCCGGTGAGCTGTACGAGGCGGCCCGCATCGACGGGGCGGGCCCATGGCGCCAGTACTGGTCGATCACCCTTCCCCTGCTGCGGCCCGCGACGACGTTCGCGACGGTGATCGCGACCGTGCAGAGCCTCCAGCTGTTCGAGCTCTCCTATGTGATGACGAGAGGCGGACCGCTCTTCTCGACCGAGTCGGTCGTCATGTACCTGTACCAGCGCGGATTCATCGACTTCCGCATGGGGTACGCGAGCGCGATCGCCTGGGTGCTGTTCGTCGTGATCCTGGCGATCTCCTTCGTCCAACTCCGCATGATGAGGTACCAGGATGTCGACTGAGATCGTGCTCGGCCGACGCCCCCGGCTCGCGGCGCGCACGGTCGTCATCGTCCTGCGGGTCCTCGCCATCGTGATCCTCGCGGTCGCGGCGCTGGCCGTGCTGCTGCCCTTCCTGTGGATGCTCGGGGTGTCGTTCAAGACGCCGGCCGACCTCTTCGCGGACCCCACCCGGCTCTGGCCGAGCGAGTGGAGCGTCGAGGGCTACGTCTCGATCTGGACCGACCTGCCGTTCCTGAGGCTCATCGTGAACACGGTCGTCTTCGCCGGCGGAGCCACCGTGGCGCTCGTGCTGCTCGATTCGATGGCCGCCTTCGCGTTCGCGCGCCTGCGGTTCCGAGGGCGCAACGTGCTCTTCCTCGTCGTGATCGCCACGCTCATGGTGCCGTTCCAGACCGCGATCGTCCCGGTCTTCCTGCTCGAGAGCGACCTCGGCTGGCTCAACACCTACCACGGGCTGATCATCCCGAGGATGGCGAGCGCGCTCGGCATCTTCATGATGCGCCAGTTCTTCATGGCGCTGCCGATGGAGCTCGATGAGGCCGCCCGGATCGACGGCGCCAACAACTGGCAGATCTTCACCAGGGTCATCCTGCCGCTCAGCAAGCCCGCGCTGGCGTCGCTGTTCATCATCCAGTTCGTCGCGTTGTGGAACGACTTCCTCTGGCCGCTCGTCATCTCGTCCTCCCTCGAGATGCGAACGCTACCCGCCGCGCTCACCCTCTTCTCGAGCTCCACCGCAAGTGTCGACCATGCCGCGCTCATGGCCGGCGCGGCGATCTCCATCGCACCACTGGCCGCCGTCTTCCTGTTCGCTCAGCGCTACTTCGTGCAGGGCATCGCGACGTCCGGACTGAAATGAACCGCAGAGAAACGAGAGTCATGAGCAGTGCACGCCTCACCATCCATTCCGCATTCCGTCGCGGCACCGTCGCTTCGGAGCTGTTCGGCAGCTTCGTCGAGCACATGGGCCGGTGCGTCTACGGCGGCATCTTCGACCCCGAGTCGCCGAAGGCGGACGCGGACGGCGACCGGACCGACGTCCTCGAGCTCGTTCGCGAGCTCGGCGTGACGGCCGTGCGGTATCCGGGCGGCAACTTCGTCTCGGGATACCGCTGGGAGGATGGCGTCGGGCCGGTCGGCGACCGACCGGCCCGACTCGACCTCGCATGGAAGACGCGCGAGCCCAACACCTTCGGTCTGCACGAGTTCATGCGGTGGTGCGCGAAGGCCGGGGTCGAGCCGATCATGGCGCTGAACCTCGGCACGCGCGGTGTCGATGCGGCGCGCGCGCTCCTGGAGTACGCCAACGGGCAGCCTGGCACGGAGTGGGCGGACCGTCGGATCGAGCACGGTGCGCCGGACCCCTTCGGCATCAGGTACTGGTGCCTCGGCAACGAGATGGACGGCCCGTGGCAGACGGGGCAGAAGACCGCGCGTGAGTACGGGCGACTCGCCCGCGAGACGGCGAAGGCGATGAAGACCATCGATCCCGAGCTGCGGCTGATCGCCTGCGGCAGCTCGCACGAGCGGATGGCGACCTTCGGCGAGTGGGAACGTGAGGTGCTCGAGGAGACCTATCCGTTCGTCGACTACATCTCGCTGCACGCCTACTACGAACCCGATCCCGGCGACCCGTGGCGCCTCCTCGAGGCCGGTCACTCGATGGATCTGTTCATCCAGGGCGTCATCGCCACCGCCGACTCCGTCAAAGCGCGCCTGGGCGAGTCGAAGCCCATGCTGCTGGCGTTCGACGAGTGGAACATCTACGACCCCGCGAGGTTCGCGCCGCAGCCTGACGCCTGGGTCGACGCCGGTTCGCCGATCATCGAGGGCGCGTACGACGCACTCGACGCGGTGGTCGTGGGCGATCTCATCACGACGCTGCTGCGGCACGCCGATCGCGTCCGCATCGCGGCGCTCGCGCAGCTGGTCAACGTACTCGCCCCGATCATGACCACGCGCGACGAGGCGACGAGGCAGTCGATCTTCCGCCCGTTCGCGCTGCTGTCGAGGACCGTGGGCGGCGTCGTCCTGGAATCGGCGATCTCGACCCGCGCACTCCCGTCGGAACGGTTCGGAGAGCTGCCCGAGGTGGCCAGTGCGGTCGTGCTGGCCGCCGACCGGACCGGGCTCACCGTGTCGATCGTGAACCGGAACCCGCACGAGTCGGTCCAGGTCGCGCTCGAGCTGGCCGACCTGGACGTCGAGCCACAGGACGTCGTCACCCTGACGCCCGAAGGCGAGCAGTCCGCGGCACTCCAGATGGATCGCCCTGGTCGCGTGACGCTGGAGCTGCCGCCTGCCTCGTGGACGATGTGCTCGTTCGGACTGAACGTGGGCGACGATGCTGCGGCTTGAGGACCATTGGGTCTGGGACAGCTGGTACGCCGAGAGCGAGGGCACGCATCACGCGTTCTTCCTCCGGGCGTCTCGGGCGCTCGGCGATCCGGAACGCCGACACGGCCGCGCCTCGGTGGGGCACGCCGTGTCGAAGGATCTGCGCACCTGGACGCTCGAGGCCGACGCCCTCGTCCCCGCGGACGCACCCGCATGGGATGACCAGGCGATCTGGACCGGATCGACGGTGCAGGGCGACGACGGTCGCTGGTATCTCTTCTACACCGGCATCTCGCAGGAGCGCGGCACGGCGTGGCAGCAGATCGGCGCGGCCGTGTCCGACGACCTCGTGTCCTGGCAACGCGTCGGTGACGCGCCGGTGCTCTCGCCCGATCCACGCTGGTACGAGGTCGACGATCCGGTGTGGCGGGAGACCGCCTGGCGGGACCCATGGGTCTTCCCGGACGCCGACGGCGACGGATGGCACATGCTGTTCACCGCGCGAGCCAAGACGGGCGATCCACGGGAGCGGGGAGTCGTGGGGCATGCGACGAGCCCCGACCTCCGGCGCTGGTCGGCGGGGCCGCCGCTCAGCGGACCCGCAGGGTTCGCGCAGTTGGAGGTCATCCAGACCACCGTCGTCGACGGGAGACACGTGCTGCTGTTCTCCTGCGCCCCCGCCGAGCTCGGTGCCGCACGCGACGCTGCCTACGAGCGCGGAGACGTCTACCTCGCCGACGCGGCCGGGCCACTCGGCCCCTATGACATCGAGCATGCGCAGCCGGTCGGTCCGGCGGGGCTCTATGCCGCCAGGATCGTTCTCGACCGGGGAACGCCACGGCTGATCGGCTTCACCGACCAACGCGATGGACGGTTCGTGGGCGAGCTCACCGATCCGCTCCCGCTGGCACCGACCGCCTAGCGCCCGGGCGGCGGCGCCGTCGAAGCACGCTCGATCAGCGGGCAGTCGAGCGTCCTGCTCTCGCCGGCCGGCCCCGTGAGCAGCGCGATCGCCGCCCGCCCCATCTCTCGGTACGGGAGTCGGAGCGTCGTCAATGGAGGATGTGTGTATGCCGCGATCTCCTCCTGGTCGTCGAATCCGACGACCGAGAGCTGCGAGGGGACGTCGATCGAGCGGTGCTTCGCCCAGTCCAGCACGCCGAGGGCGACCCGGTCGTTGCCGCAGACGACCGCGGTGGGCAGGGCGTCGCGCGCGTCGAGCTCGACCATGCCGTCATACCCCGCGTCGGCGTGCCAGCCACGCGTCACGACATGCGAGTCCGGCAGGCCGAGGTCATGCGTGGCCAGCTCGTCTCGGACGCCCGCGAGTCGTCGAGCGATCGGGTGGCTCTCGGCCTCACCGCCGACGTAGGCGAAGCTGCGGTGACCGAGGCCCAGGAGATGACGCGCCGCCGCCCGCCCGCCCGCGTAGTCGTCGGGCAGGATGGAGCGGGATTCGGGCAGCCGCGAGAAGCAGTTGAGCAGGACCGACGAGCCGTCCCAGAGGTCCGCGGGGATCTCGACCTCGCGGGTGAGCACGGTGGCGAGGATGATCGAGTCGACTCCTCGATCGCTGAACACGGAGAGCGGCGCTGACGCGAGGTCGCCCTCGGCGCCGGTGTTGACGACCATGAGGACGCGCCCCGACTCCGACAACGCGGACTGTGCGCCCGCGATCAGCTCACCGCCGAACGGGCCACTCGCGATCTCGTCCCCGATGAACCCGACGATCGACGAGGTCTGGGTCCGCAGCTCCCGCGCCAGCACCGAGGGGCGGTAGTCGAGCTGACGCGCCGTCTCGCGGACGAGCTCGCGGGTGCGCTCGGGGATGCGCACGTCTGACTTCTCGTTGAGGATCAGCGACACCGTCGTGCGCGACACGCCCGCGGCCTCGGCGATGTCGCGCATGGTCGGGGGTGCGCCGCGACGACCCTTCCCGGAAGCTGCCAACCTGGTCCCCTCTCGTGCGATCCGATCCTAGCGCTCACTCGATTCTCCAGCGGGATTCGGCTCATCGTTGACAGCCCGGAGGTCGAACTCCTAGGCTCCGTGGTAAATCGAGTTAGCTTGTGTCCAAGGGAGGACCCATGCCACGTCGTATCGCCATTCCCGCACTCGTCGCCGCGGCCCTCGTCGGCACAAGCGCGCTGCAGGCGTTTCCGCTCGCGGCCGCTCCAGCATCGGCCGCAGACGAATGGACGAGCGCGTGGACCGCTCCGATGCAGGACGCGCCGAGCCTCGTCGCGAGCGACTTCACGTGCCGTCATATCGCCCGGACGAGCGCGGCCGGCGATGAAATCCGGGTGACCCTCTCCAACGAGTTCGTCACGGCGCCGACGACCTTCGACGCGGTCACCGTGGCCGCGCACACAGGCGGCGGTGACATCGCCGCCGGAAGTACCGAGCCGGTCACCTTCGGGGGCTCCGCCTCGGTGACCGTTCCCTCCGGTCAGACCATCACGAGCGATCCGATCGCCTTCCCGGTCTCACACGGCGACGAGATCGCGGTGAGCACCTACGTGGCGGGCGCGATCGCGCAGTTCCCCAACCACGCCGAGGGCAACGTCACGCAGCACTGCACGGCGTTCGACGGGTCCGCCGGGAACCGCGTAGGAGACGGCTCGACGACGGCATGGCCCGGACACGGCGCCAACGTCGCGTGGCTGGCAGGGGTGGAGGTCGGCGATGCCGGCGGCGCGATCGTCGCCTTCGGCGACTCGATCACCGACGGGTTCGGCGCGAGCGTCGATGCGTACGCCACGTGGCCCGACCTGCTCGCCGATCGCCTCGCGAGCGGCGACCACACGGCCGCGGTCGTGAACGCGGGCATCAGCGGCAACCGACTGACCCTGGCCGGAGGCGCTGGACCGACCGGCCTCGATCGCTTCGATCGCGACGTGATCTCCCAGGCGGGTGCGCGGACCGTGATCGTGCTCCTCGGCAGCAATGACATCGCGGGCGGCGCGGATGCCGCCACGGTGATCGGCGCGCTCGAGACGCTCGCCGACGAAGCCCGCGCGGCGGGTCTCTGGGCCGTCGGTGGCACCCTGCTTCCGCGACACGGCGGCTGGGGCGGCGACGACGCCGCCAAAGACTCGGTCCGGGCGGAGGTCAACGAGGCCATCCGCTCGAGCGGAGCGTTCGACGCGGTCGTCGACTTCGACGCTGTGATGCGCAACACCGACCCCGACTACCCGGCTCCCGGCTCGCCCGACGCGGCGAACTGGCTCAACCCCGCCTACGAGGTCGGCGACCGGGTGCACCCGAACGACGCCGGGTATGCGGCCATGGCCGAGGCGATCGACCTGACGCTTCTCCGTGCGCCGGCCGGCGCCATCTCGATCGACGCCGCAGGCGTGAACGGCATCGTCTCGCACTCCACGCTCGGGCAGATGATGGAGGCCGGCTACCCCAACATGAACGGCGCCTGGGCCGAGCGCGTACTGAACCGGTCGATCGAGATGTCCGACCTCGATCGTCCGGCCGGCTGGCACGATGCATTCCGCGGCACCGCGCTGCGCACCGAGCTCTGGACGCCGGTGAGTCTCGACGACGCCGATGCCGGCACCGTGGTCGTCGACGACGGCGTCGTCGAGGTCACCGCGGCAGAGCCCGGACGGTTCGGACTGCTCTCGCGCGACATCGAGCGCTCCGATCGGGCGACGGTCTCCGTGGAGGCTCGGATCGCGGCGGCCTCGGGGCAGAATGCGCTGATCGGCCTGTACGGCGGCGAGGGTGCCGGGGACTTCAGTCACAATGTCGAGTTCGGCGTCGAGAACGGATCCGCGGTCGTCTTCGCCGACGGAGTGGCGCCGTGGACGGGAGCCGCCGTGAACCTCCCGGCCGACTTCCGCATCGAGGCGACACCCGGCTCATCCAGGACGCTCGACTTCTTCGTCGACGATGCGCTCGTCCACACGATCACCGGATACGGCGCCCTTCCCGCGCCGTACCGCGCCTTCGCCTACGGCCACACCGGCACCGCATCGTTCGACCGCATCGCCGCCTGGACCGACACGACGTACGACGCCTTCAACGACGGCGCACTCTCGTCGCGCTGGACGCCGAGCCGTCTCGAGGGCGCGAACGACGGGACCGTCTCGACGACGGGCGGCCGGCTCACGGTCACCGGCGCGCCGGCCAGCCGCTACGGCGCCATGTCGGCGCACCTCGAGAACTCCGCCGTCGACTGGACGAGCGTGTCGACCACGCTGGTCTCGCAGAGCGGCACCAACGCCCTCATGAGCATCTACGGCGGCGACGGAGGACTCGACGATTTCGTCGAGTTCGGCGTCGAGGGTGGTGTCGCGCGCGTGTTCACCTCCTCCGGTCCCGGCGGCTTCACGGGTGGCGCCGTCTCGCTGCCGGCCGAGCTCGAGGTGCAGGTCGGCCCGTCGTGGGCGAACGGCCGGACCCTGCGCTTCCTCGTGAACGGAACGGTCGTGCACACCATCCAGGACAGCACCGACGTGCCCGAGGACGACTTCCGGGTCTTCCTCTACGGCTATGGCAGCTCGACGTCGGTCTGGGACGACGTCCGGGTCGAGCAGCGCCATTGGAACGACATCGTCGCGTCGACCTACGACGTCGACGGCGGGCTCAACTCCCTTTGGGCGCAGGTCGCGCTCGAGGGCGGATACGGTTCGACGTCGCAGAGCGGTGGCCGGGTGACGATCACGGGAGCCCCGAACAGCCGATTCGGCGTGCTGTCGAAGATCGTCGACGAGAGCGACCTCTACGGGTACGCCGTCGAGGCGAAGCTCGACTCGATCAGCGGGACGAACGGCCTGCTGAGCCTGTACGGTGGCACGGGCGAGGGCGACTTCAGCAAGACGGTCGAGTTCGGCATCGAGGGTGGCCAGCTTCGGGTGTTCGAGGAAGGCGCACCGCCCTGGACCGGTGGCGCGGCGGTCACACCGGCCGTGCTTCGGGTGGAGGTCTCCGCCCCGCGCGACGGCGCCCGTGACCTCGACTTCTTCTACAACGACCGCCTCGTGCACTCCATCGACGACAGTGCGGCGCTCGGGGGCGGCGAGTTCCGCACGTTCCTGTACGGGTACGGCGCGACCACCACGACGTGGGATCACCAGACGTTCGCGAAGCTCGGGACGGCGTGGGAGGAGGACGGCCATGCCAGCCGTGCGGCGTACCAACAGGTCCGTGGCGATGCGCTGAACGGCGACCGGTTCCAGCGGGTCGATATCGCGGCCGGTGACGGCCGAAAAGGCATCAGTCAGCGCGGCCTCGCGCTGCAGGCCGGTCACGAGTACCGGGTGGAGGCCTACCTGCGCGGTGACGTCGGGCCGGTCGACATCGAGCTCGGCCCGGCGGTCGGCGACGGACCCGGGTACGTCGAGTACGACGGCACCACGACCTCCGCGGTGACCGGCAGCTGGACCAAGGCGACCGCTGTGCTCACCCCGGACACCACCGATGTCCTTGCGAAGCTGTTCATCGGCGCCGAGGGCGAGGGCACGCTCGACATCGACATGGTGAGCGTCATGCCGCTCGACGAGTCGGAGGCGGTGCTCGGTGGCTGGCGCGCCGACTTCGTGGAGACGCTCGAGGAGATGAAGCTGTCCTCGGTCCGATGGCCCGGCGGCATCATCGCCGATTGGTACGACTGGGCGGACGGCGTCGGCCCGCGTGAAGCGCGGGCGCCGACGTTCTACGCCGAGTGGGATGCGCAGTGGCTCACGAATGACGTCGGGACGCACGAGATCCTCGACCTCGCCGAGGCGCTCGGGATCGAGCTCGACCTTCAGGTCAATTGGGGTCGGGGAACGCCAGAGCAGGCCGCCGACTGGGTCGAGTACGTGAACGCGCCGACCTCTTCGACCCGCGCCGCAAACGGGCGCACCGAGCCGTGGGACATCCGGAACTGGGGGATCGGCAATGAGACCTGGGGCTTCTGGACGCCCGGTTGGACGCCGGATGCGAACGCGTTCGCCGCGAGCTACGACGACTTCGCGACCGCCATGCTCGCGGCCGACCCCGAGATCGAGTTGTTCGCCGATGCCGACGACGGGTCGACACCCGCTCAGGCGCGGAACATCGCGCTTCTCGGCACCGGCAAGGTCGATCACCTCGCACCGCACATCTACGCACCGCAGACCTTGCCGCTCGACTACGACGACGGGTTCGTGTTCGCGGCGTCGAATGGCGTGCCGGCCAATCTGGCGGACATCCTCGCGGTGACCGAGCAGACGATCGTCCAGTACACGTCGGAGGATGTGAAGGTCGCGATGACCGAGTACAGCGCGAACTACCTCAACGATGCGACGCGCCGCGCGCAGAGCCTCGAGGGAGCGCTGCAGACGGCCGCCAACACGAACTACTTCCTGCGGCGGCCGGACCTGCTCGAGGTGAACGACATCTCGGGTCTCGTGAACCTCTGGGAGGGCGGCGGGATCCGCATCGGCAACCGCGGCCTCTACCGGACCGCGACCCATCACGTGATGTCCATGCAGGCGAACCACGTCGGGGACGTCCTGCTCCCGACCGAGGTCACGTCCGACACGTTCGACGCGCCGGCGATGGGCAACATGCCGGCCCGCGTCGGGGTGCCCTACCTGGACGTCACGACGACCCGCTCGGCCGACGGCACGCGCATCTACGTCTCGGTGGTCAACCGGCACCCGAGTGCGGCGATCACCGCGCCGATCGAGATCGACGGCACGACGTCGATCGCCTCGACCGGGACGGTCCACGAGCTGAACTCGGATTCGTTCCTCGACGTGAACTCGTGGGCCGATCCAGACACGGTGGCGCCGACGAGTGCGGCGCTCACCGGGCTGGGCAGCTCGTTCGGCCACGAGTTCCCGGCACACTCGTTCACGATCATCGAACTCGAGACCGTCGCGCCCTCGATGAGCGGCCCGGTCATCTCGGGCTACGTGTACGACGAGTCGACGTTCGCGGCGGTGAGCGGGGCGAGCGTGTCGGTTCCCGGCGCCGGGACCACGACCACGGACGCGAGGGGCCGCTACCTCATCGCGGTGCCTGGCGACGACACGTACTCGGTCAGCGTGAGCGGCGCCGGGTACGCCACGAAGACGAGGACCGGCATCGAGGTGCGAGGGCTGGGCGCGACTGCGAACTCGATCCCGCTCGGGCACTGAGCGGGGGATCGATGAGGGGATGGCTCGGGCGCACGTGAGCCCGAGCCATCCGCTCGTGCGTTCACCATCGTTGGCGCGCGTGACCGGATCGTGACAATCGGGAGGAGCTGCTCTAAGGTGGTGGAAGCTCGGCGCCACCCCCGCTCCGAGTGAGTCGATCTTTCCGCCGGCCCGTGCCTGGGCGCGGTGGTCCCGGAGGTCCGATACGTGAGTGGTGACGAGACGCGCGGCGAGCTGCCGCCCACGCGAGCAGCCCGCCGAGCCGCCGAACAGGCCGCGTCTCGACCCACTCGACGCTCCGTGAGTCTCGCGTCGGCGGTGCGCCGGCTGCGTCACCGCGCCGACGCGGCGTCGGCGAACACCACGCCGGCGATCCGGCCCGCCGATGCGCCGGTCGCCGCACCCATCGCGGCACCCGCACCCTCGACCGGGTCCGTGCGCCGCACGGCCCGCGTCGCCGCGACCGTCCTCGTCGTCCCGGCGATCATCGGCACCGTCGCGCTGCCGGCGTACGCGATGGTTCCCGGCGCGCCCGGCTTCGGCGCGTCAGACCAGTTCAGCCTCACGCAGGCTCAGGCGCAGAACATGGACGTGTCGGCGCTCGCGGGCGGCACACTGCGCTCGAACGACGCCTATGCCGTGCAGACCAAGGCCGAGATCGACGCCGAGGCGGCACGTGTCGCCGCGGCCGAACGGTCCGCGGCGCTCGGCAACGTCGGCAACCGGCCGGGCAGCTACTCGACGCCCGCCCAGCAGGCCGAGGGCGACGACTACCCCTGGTGGGACCAGGCCTCCGACAACCAGGGCGGCGGGCTCTCGCCGCTGCGGTACTACTACCGCGAGTGCGTCGACTTCGTCGCCTGGCGGCTCAACCGCGACGCGGGCGTGACGTCCGGCCCGTGGAAGTGGGACTGGGCGAACCTCGCCTCGGGCAGCGCGCACCGGTGGGCCGCCGAGTGGGCCGACCGCGGCCGCCAGACGAGCGACGTTCCGATCGTCGGCGCCGTCGCCTGGTTCACGGGCAACCACGTCGCCTACGTGCAGGCCGTGCACGACGACGGCACCGTCACGCTCGAGGAGTACAACTGGGGCAACGACCACGCGTACCACACGCGTACGATCCCGGCGAGCAGCGTCAACCTGTTCCTCTACCCGCCGGCCTGAGCGGGCACGGCGGCTACACCCGCGCGACGCACGTCGGCGCCGGCGTGGCCAGTGTGCTGACGACATGCGTCGGCACGCCCTGCTCGTCGAGCGCGACGACCGCGAGGGAGTCGGAGGCCTGATCGGCGACGATCAGGTGCCGTTCGTCGTGCGTGAGCTCGAGGTCGCGCGGGTGCGTCCCGCCCGTGACGAGCGATGCGACGTGCGAGAGGCTGCGCCGCGAGGCATCCAGTCGCAGTGCCTGAACGCCGTCGAGGTCGCGATCGCCGATGAGGATCGTGCCCGCGCGCGTGAGCCGGATCGCGGATGCGCCGAGCCCTCGGGGCATGACCTCCGAGCCGATCGGGATGCGCTGCAGCTCCTCGCCGGAGGCGAGGTCGACGAGGCTCGCGGTCCGGTCGAGCTCGTTCGCGACCACCGCGAGGTCGTCCACGACGACGAGGTGCCGGGGGCCGGCGCCGGCGTGCAGCACGAGGTCGTCGGCGGGCTCGTGCGTCGGCTCGCCCGTCGGCGCGAAGCGGATGACGCGGATGCGGTCCGAGCCCAGATCGCTCACGAGCAGCCTCGACCGCGCGCCGTCGACCACCGCCTGGTGCGCGTGCGGCGACTCCTGCCGATCGAACCGGGGGCCGTCGCCCTCGAAGTCGAACGCGCCCAGCAGCTCCCCGGTCTCGGCGTCGTGCACCGAGAGCCGTCCGCCGCCGTAGTTGGCGGCGAAGATGCGGGCGCCGTCGGCGTCGAACGCGACATGGCACGGGCCCGCCGAGCCCGTCGTGGACCGCGGGGCGACGGCGTGCAGAGTGTCACCCTCGATGCGCCACGTGGAGATCTCGCCCGCGTCGAGCTCGTGCGCGATCGCGAGCCGGCCGCGCGCGTCGCGCGCGAGGAACATGGGGTTTGGGCCGACATCCACGGGCTCCCCGAGGACGGCCGAGCCGTCCGCGTCCACGTCGAGGGGGCGGATGCCTCGCGCCGGCGAACCCAGCTCGCCCACCGTCGACGCGCCGATCCAGAACCTCGTTGTCATCGTCAACGTCACCCCTCCACACGCCGTGTGCACGCCGACGACCAGGCTATCGCGAGCCGGTAGACTCGTCCCCGGTCAGCCTCTGTAGCTCAATGGAAGAGCAGCTCCGTCCTAAGGAGAGGGTTGGGGGTTCGAGTCCCTCCAGGGGCACCGAGCCGATAGCGAGGCGCTATCATGTGGGGATGGGCGATCCCACCGTGGGAGAGACACTGCGGCGCCGACGCCTGGAGGCCGGCCTGTCGCAGCGCGAGCTCGCCATGCGCGCGGGGGTGCCGCAGCCGAACATCGCCGCATACGAGACGGGTCGACGCGCGCCGGCCGCCGAGACCCTCGAGCGGCTGGAAGCGGTGCTGCGCGTGCCGACCTTCGAACGGGTCCGTGCCGCCAAGGACTCGATCCTTCGCGCTGCCGCTCGGCGCGGATTGAGCGAGGTCCGGGTGTTCGGTTCGGTCGCCCGCGGCCAGGCAGGTGCGGGATCCGACGTCGATCTGCTGGTCCATCCCGGCCCCCAGACCTCGCTGTTCGACCTCGCCGGGTTCATGGTGGAGCTCGAGGAGCTGCTCGGCGTCGGCGTCGACGTGGTCTCCGATCGTGGCAGGGGGCCGACGATGGACCGCATCCGTGACGAGGCGGTGGCCCTGTGAACGGCCTCGCCCTATGAACGAGAGCCTGGACCGAACACCGGCGATCCTCTCGGACATCGCGCGTTTCGCGGTCACCGCTCGCCGCGTCGTCGATCGCGGCCATGACCGCTTCGTCGACCCCGCGGACGACGATCAGCGTCGCATCGCCAGATCCCTGCTCATCGATCTGTCGGCCGCCGCCGATCGCCTGCCCGAGGCGTTCCGTGCCGCGCACCCCGACGTGGACTGGCGGGGCATCCGTGCGGTGCGCAACTTCATCGCTCATGACTACGACGGCACCGACGAAGAGATCCTCTGGCAGGCGATCGCCGTCCGTTTCCCTGAGATCGTCGCGGCGCTCATCGAGTGACGCGCCGCCGCCGCCGCCGCTCGGCCCGCTCGGGAGCGCGCGAGCTCCCGGCCCCGAACGTGACACACGGCGTCACACGGCGTGCGGCGGACGGCGCGCAGCGCGCGGCATCCGTTCGAATCGCGCCGAGTGTTGCGTCGCGTGACGCACCTGGTCAACGCGTGTCGCCGCCTCGAACGCGGGCCACGCGACCCTCGTAGTCTCCTCGAACGCGCCGAACCCCCGGCCCGTGATCGAGAGGAACCCCATGCCCGCGTCCCGCACGCTCCGAACCATCGCCGCAGGCGCCGCTGCCGCATTCGTCCTCAGCGGCTGCGCGATCAGTTCGCAGAGCGGTGGCGACGGCGAGCGCACGACCCTGACGTTCTGGAGCTACTACACGGGCACGCAGGCCGACTGGCTCGCCGCGCAGGTCGAGCAGTTCGAGGCCGAGCACCCGGACGTCACGATCGACATCGTGCAGACGGTCGGCGACCAGCAGGACCAGAAGCTGCTCGCGTCGGTCGCGACCGGCTCGACGCCCGACCTGTTCATCAACAACATCGTCGTCGACTACCCGACGCTCGTCGCGGGCGAGGTCACGGCCGATCTCACCGAGTACTGGGACGAGTACGCCGACGCCGGCCAGTATCCGGAGGCGGCCGCCTGGCGCACGGACGGCCAGGTCTACAACCTGCTGCCGTTCACGAACCTGATCGGGCTCTACTACAACGCCGACGTGCTCGCCGAGGTCGGCATCGACGGTCCGCCCGCCACGCTCGACGAGCTGACCGAGGATCTCGCGACCGTGGCCGCCGACGGCCGGTACAAGGGGCTCGCGCTCTCGGGCGCGCCGAGCGTCGAGGGGGCGTGGCTGTTCGCGCCGCAGCTGATCGGCCTCGGCGTGGACTACTGCGACTTCGAGGGCCCCGAGGTCGAGGCCGCGTTCGCCCGCGCCGAGAGCTGGGCCAAGGCGGGCTCGACGCCGCAGGCGACCGCGACCTGGGATCAGACCGATGCCTGGCAGCAGTTCGCGACCGGTGAGTTCGCGTTCGGCATCAACGGCAACTGGAACCTCGGCAACGCGGCAGAGGCCGACTTCGCGTGGGGCACCGCGCAGTACCCCGCACCGGCCGGCGGCGAGAGCATCGTCTACCCCGGCGGCGAGGGGTTCGCGATCGGCTCCGCGTCGCCGCACAAGGACCTCGCGTGGGAGTTCCTGGAGCAGGCGGTGCTCAGCTCGGGTGCGGGCGAGGCGATCTTCGAGGCGGCCGGCTCCATCCCGGTGCGGGCGGATGTCTCGGAGCTGCCGGTGATCCAGGAGAACGCCGAGGTGCAGCCCTTCGTCGCGGCGGCGCAGACCGCGGCGGCCTGGCCGAACAATGAGAACACGGCGAGCATCCAGACCGCGCTGGGCAAGGCGATCAGCAGCGTCTGGTCGGGGCAGACCTCGGCCGCCGACGCGAGCGCCACGGCCGTCGCCGACATCGCGGCCGCGATCGAGGACGGCGGCGGGACCTGCTCGTGACGCTCGCGCTCACCGAGGACGCCACCGGGCAGACCTCCCCGGAGCGCCCGGCCGCGCCGCCGCCCGCGCGACCGGGCACACCCGGCGCGGTCCGGCGGCTGGTGACGAGGACCCCGATCTGGTTCCTCGTGCCGGCCGCCGGTCTGCTCGCGGGGCTCGCGATCTACCCGCTCATCGTCCTGGTCCGGATGTCCCTCAGCGATGTCGGGCCGTCCAACATCATCGGCGAGTGGCCGGCCGTCGGCCTCGAGAACTTCGCCGCCGCGCTCGGCGACGCCGAGCTGTGGGCCGCGGTCTGGCGCACCCTCGTCGTCGCGCTCGTCCTGCTCGCGTCGAACTTCGTGATCGGGTTCCTGGCCGCGTCGGTGCTGTCGGCGGGCGGCCGGGTCACCGAGGCGGTGCTCGCGCTCCTGGTCTTCGTGTGGGCGCTGCCGCCCATCGTCTCGGGCAGCGCGTGGAAGTTCCTGCTCGACGACTCGGGGCCGATCAACACCGCGATCGCGGCGCTCGGCCTGCCGACGGTGTCGTGGCTCAGCTCGCCCGATCTCGCCCTGTTCTCGGTCGCCGCGATCATCGCGTGGGCGGCGCTGCCGTTCTCGATCCTCGTGATCCGCGGCGGTCTGCTCGCGGTCTCGCCCGAGCTGCTCGAGGCGGCCGCGCTCGACGGCGCGGGGTTCTGGCGGACCCAGGTGCGGATCGTGCTGCCGCTGCTGCGACCGACGCTCGGCATCCTCGCCATCCTGACCGTGCTCTACGCGTTCAAGAGCTTCGACTTCTTCTACGTCACCACCCAGGGCGGGCCCGGGACGACCACGACGACGCTGCCCGTGCTGTCGTACCAGCTCGCGTTCAACGACTTCCAGATGAGCGAGGGGGCGACCGTCGCCCTGATCGCCATGCTCGCGGTCGCACTGTTCGCGGTGCCGTACGTACGCGCCGTGCGCCGAGAGGAGGCCGCCTCGTGATCTCGCGTCGTACGCGACGCTGGTTCCGGCTCGTCGCGATCGCCCTCGGCCTCGTCTACCTGGTGCCGCTGCTGTGGGTCGTGCTCACCTCGCTCAAGACGCAGCAGCAGGTGCTGAAGGACCCGAACGGGGTGATCTTCGCGCCCACGCTCGACACCTACGCCGACGTCGTCGGGGACGGCATCGGCGCGATCCTCACGTCGCTGCAGATCGCGGTCGTCGTGACCGCGGTCGTGCTCCTGCTCGCGGTGCCCGCGGCCTTCGCGCTCGCCCGCCGGATCAGCCGGCGGTGGAGCATCGTCATCGCGGTGGTGCTCGCCGCGCTCCTCGTGCTGCAGATGGTGCCGCAGCCGATGACCGTGATCCCGCTGTACAGCGTGCTCGCGTCGTGGGGTCTGCTCGGGTCGCTCGGCGGGCTGATCCTCGCCGACATCGCGCTGCTGCTGCCGTTCGCGATCATGCTGCTGCGCCCGTTCGTGCTCGCGATCCCGACGTCGGTCTACGAGGCGGCCGAGCTCGACGGCGCCGGTCGGTGGCAGACCTTCCGCCGGATCGCGGTGCCGATGCTCGGGAACGGCATCGTGACCGTGCTCGCGATCGTCTTCATCTCGGTCTGGGGCGAGTTCGTGTACGCGATCAACTTCCTGCCGCAGGGCGTCGTCCTCCCCGTGAGCGGCCTGCTCGCCCAGCAGAGCTCGGTCTACTCGACCGAGTGGAACAGCCTCATGGCGCTCGCCGTGATCACGTCGCTCCCGCTCCTGCTCGTGTTCCTCATCTCGCAGAAGCGCCTCATCAGCGGGCTCGCGCTCGGCGCGGTCAAATGACGGGCCCGCACGGGCCCGCACCGCTCACCGCCAGACGCACACCGCCCGCATCAGACCTCCGAACCGAACCAGGAGACCACGTGCCCCTCTCGACCGAACTGCTCGAACGGATCCGCGCCGGGGCCGCTGAGCGCGACCGATCGCGCGAGCTGCCGCGCGACCTCGTCGCCGAGGTGATCGCCACGGGGCTGCCCGCCGCGCGGGTCCCGGCCTCGGCGGGAGGTGCCGGGGTCTCGGTGACCGAGCTGACCGACGAGCTGATCACGCTCGCGGCCGCCGACTCGAACATCGCGCACGTCTTCCGCGGTCACCTCGCGGTGATCGAGCAGCAGTTCTTCGAACCCGACCCGGCGCGTCGAGTCGTCTGGTACCGGCGTGTGCTGGCCGGGGAGCTCGTCGGCAACGCGCAGTCGGAGCTGACCGCGACCTCGGGCCTCGCGACGACGCTGACGGACGACGGCGACGTGCTTCGCCTGAACGGCCGCAAGTTCTACACGACCGGCAGCATCTACGCCGACTGGATCGACCTCTCCGCGCGGCGCGGTGACGAAGACCTGCAGGTGCTCGTCGCGACCCGCGAACCCGGCGTCGAATCGGTCGACGACTGGCGCGGCTTCGGTCAGCGACTCACCGGCAGCGGGACGACCACCTTCGACGGCGTCGCCGTCGACCCCGCTGACGTGCGGCCGTACTCGGCCGACCACGACGGGTTCCGGCACCCGTACCTGATGGGGTTTTTCCAGCTCGTGCTCCTCGCCGTGGTCGCGGGCATTGGCCAGGCCGTCGTCGACGACGCGGTCGCCTACGTGCAGCCGCGGCGCCGCATCTTCGGCTACGCGGGCGAGGCGCTGCCGCGGGAGCATCCGCTCGTCCAGTCGATCGTCGGCGAACTGTCGGCCGGCGCGTTCTCGGCCCGCGCGATCACGCTCGAGGCGGCGCGGTCGCTCGACCGCGCGCTCGATGCGTACCTGGACGGGCGTGGCGACCCGGCCGAGTTCACCCGGGCGCAGCTCGACGTGTACCGGGCGCAGCAGACGGTCCTCCCGACGGTGATCGACGCGGCGTCGCGCCTGTTCGAGGTCGGCGGCGCGTCGGCGGTCGACGCCGAGCTCGCGCTCGACCGGCACTGGCGCAACGCGCGCACGATCGCGACGCACAATCCGGCGGTGCACCGGCAGCGCGCGATCGGCGACTGGGAGCTGAACGGCACGCCACCCGAATGGGCACGGCGAGCGGATGCCTCGGCCGAGGCCGCGGCGGACGCTCCTGCGCGCACGCGGGACGGAGCGAACGCATGACCAAGCGGCTCATCGTGAACCTGTTCGAGATGAACACGCCGGGCCACATCACACACGGACTGTGGCGGCAACCCGACAACCAGCGCGAGCGGTACACGAGCATCGACTACTGGACCGAGCTCGCCCGGCACGCCGAGGCCGGCGGCTTCGACGCGATCTTCCTCGCCGACGTGGTCGGCGCGTACGACGTGTACGACGGCGACTTCGCGCCCGCGCTCCGCCGCGGCCTGCAGATCCCGAACAACGACCCGATGCTGGTCGTGCCCGCGATGGCCGCCGTGACCGAGCACGTCGGCTTCGGGATCACATTCTCGACCACGTATGAGCCGCCGTTCGCGTTCGCGCGGCGCATGTCGACGCTCGATCACCTGACCGGCGGCCGGATCGGCTGGAACATCGTCACGTCCTACCTGCCGAACGCGGCGCGGAACTTCGGCCTCGAGGACCAGGTCCCGCACGATCAGCGGTATGTGATCGCCGAGGAATACGTCGACGTGCTGTACAAGCTGTGGGAGGGCTCGTGGGACGACGACGCGGTCCTCGTAGACAAGGCCGGCGACCTGTACGCCGACCCCGCGAAGGTGCGGCGCATCGATCATGTCGGCGAGTACTTCCGGGTGGCCGGGCCGCACCTCTCGGAGCCGTCGCCGCAGCGCGTGCCACTGCTGTTCCAGGCGTCGGCCTCGACCGCCGGGATCGCGTTCGCCGCACGGCACGCCGAGGTGCTGTTCACGGCCGACCGGCCGGCCGGCGCGCTCGAGCGGAACATCCGGACGATCCGCGAGGCCGCCGTCGCCGCGGGCCGCCTCGCCTCGGACACCCGGTACCTCGTCATGGCGTCGATCATCGTCGGCCGGACCGAGGAGGAGGCGCGCGCGAAGTACGAGCGCTACCGCAGCTTCCGCGACCGCGAGGGCCTGTTCGTGCACATGAGCGTGCCGTTCCACCCGCTCGAGCACGACCCGGCGATCACCGTGCGCGAGGCGCTCGAACGTGAAGGCCGGCACGACGTGATCGAGGCCGGCGGGCTTCCCCTGCACCTCACGGTCGGTGCGTTCATCGACGCGGCCGACGAGGCGTGGGACTCGCGGTTCCTCGCCGTGGGCACACCCGCGCAGGTCGCCGACCGGATCGAGCACTGGCTCGACGTGGACGGCATCGACGGCATCAACCTCAAGCAGTACCACTCGTTCGACACCGTGAAGGACTTCGCCGACCTGGTCGCCCCCGAGCTGCGCCGTCGCGGCCGCCTGCGCGAGGCCTACGTCCCGGGCGAGACGCTCCGCGAGCGCATCATGGGCGAGGGCGCGCGGCTGCCCGACCGGCACCCCGCCGCCGCCTACCGCGGCGGCGTCTTCTCAGCGCTGCCGAATCTCCCGCTGGAGCGCAGCCTCGAGCACCGGTAGATCGCGTTCGACCGTCGCCCGGATGATTGCGGAGTCGATGCTGGCGTAGCCGTGCGCGATGCGGTTTCGCGTCGCCCAGATGGCATGCCATCGACCTCCGCTGATTCGTGCACGCACCTCATCGGAGGTACCGGCGAGCGCCTCGATCGCCGAAGCCAGTCGCAGGCTCACCGCCTCAGCGACCGTTCCGTCGTCGAGATCGGCGCGTTCGAGGTGCCGGTGCAGAATGGCGAGGTGCTCGAGCGCATCGCCGATCAGCTCGGCATCGTTGCGACTCACAGGGGAACCGCTTCCGCAAGGACGCGTGGCGCGAGGTTGGCCCGGAGGTCGCTCGCGACCGCGACATCGACCTGTGCGCCGACGAGTTCGCTCAGGTCGGCCTCGAGCTCGGCGAGTTCGAAGAGGCTCGGCGGAGTGGTGAAATCGACCAGCAGATCGATGTCGGACGTGGGTCCATCTTGGCCCCTGCTGACGCTGCCGAAGACGCGCACATGGTGTGCGCCGGATCGCGCGAGGCGTCGGAGAATGGCCGAGCGGTATCGTTCGAGCGCACGAGCCAGCGGTGACCGACCGTGGAATCGGAGGAGCCGCGAGACCTCGGGCTGGCTGCGCCCGATCGCCTTGGCGATCTGACGTTGCGAGAGCCCGGCGCTCGCGCCCGCCCGCGCAGACTCGACCAGGATTCGCCGAGACTCTTCGTGCATGGCATCTGCCCGACGAGCGGCCTCCCGAAGAACTTCCTCCAGTTGACTCTCGTGCATATAGGAAATGCTATCACCGGAAGCGCTTCTGGTGCTCGGCGGGCGCGTCGCGCCGACGTCGCGTGAGGGTCAGCGGCGCACGCGCCGGCCGACGCTCAGGCGGTCGGTCACCGCATGGCCCGTGACGACGCCGTCGGACGCCTGCACGATGCCGGTCGCGAAGAGCTGGACGCGCGCTCCGAGCAGGTCGTCGTCGGCCAGCGGCAGGCCGCCGCGGTAGACCCCGTCGGTGCGTACGTGGAACGCGACCGACGGCCCCGCGCCGAACAGGTCGAGCACCTCGGTCGCGGGGTCGTCGAGGGAGACTCGCGCGCGGGAGCCGTGCGCCTCGTCGTCGAGCTCGATGCGATCGTCGTCGAGCCACGCTGAGGTGGCGAGCCACTCGCGGACGCGGGCGACGTCATCCGCGCGCTCGGCATCGTCGGGTACGCACCACGGGTCGAGCGCGGGAGCGGGGACGGGGTTCGACCGCCCCGTCTCCACCTGGACGGTGCGCGCGCAGTAGTCCTGCTCGACGCGGCACTCGGTCAGCCGCCGGCCGTTCCAGCGGTACAGGCTGATCCCGCGCCACGACGTCGACACGCCGGCGCGGATGCTGCGGCCGTGCTCGGTGAACCGCATCGCCGCACGATCGCCGTTCGAGATGAGGTCGTGGACCGTGAAGCCGAGCCCGGGATACTGGCGGTACTGCCGCGCGGTCGCCGGCTTGTACGCCTGTTCGCGGCCACGGATCTCGTGCTCGCCCATCCTGAGCACGTAGTCGTCGACCATGAGCTCGTCGGCGACCGAGAAGTCGTGACTCGCGGTGTACGCGAACGCGTACCGCCGCATGAGCGCCTTGAACGGGGGGACGTCGTCGTCCGGAGCGGCCGCGGTCACGTCGCAGACAGGCCGCTGAGGGCGCTGCGCACGAAGGCCGCGCCGAAGTCGGCGAGCGCGCGGGGCGTCAGGTCGGCCGGGCGATACCACGTGTACGGCCAGCAGACGACGGCGAGGATGTTGTTGGCCACGAGGCGGAGGTCGACATCCGCCGGGAGGCCGCCCTCGTCGCGCACCTGGGCGATGAGCGAGGCCAGCTCCTGGTCGTACTCCTGCCGGCGGCTGCGGACGTCCTTGAGGCGCGCGCCCTCGAGCCGCCGCCACTCGTGGTGGTACACCGCGACGCGCGTGTGGTGCTCCGCGTTGTAGAGCAGCTGCGCGTGCGTGAAGTCGACGAGTCGTTCGAGGGCCGGGGTCCCGGTGTCTTTGAGCGCGTCGGCGAGCTGCTGATGCGAGACCTCGTGCACCTCGCTGACGATGCGGTAGAGGAGGTCTTCCTTCGACTCCATGTAGTAGTAGAGGCTGCCCTTGAGCAGCCCGGTCGCCTCGGCGATGTCGCCGACCGAGGTCTGCGCGTAGCCGCGCTTGTGGAAGAGGTTCTCCGCGATCGCGAGGATCTGCTGCTCGCGCTCGATCCCCTTCGAGGTGCGCGGCGAATCCGTCGCCCGTGTTCCCGCCTGGGCCATGGGTCCTCGTCTCAGTGCCTGTGAATCAATCGAACGTCAGATTATCAGCGGTTCCGGCTCGGCGATCAGTAGATCGCACCGATCGGACCGCCTCCGTCGACCGCGATGCGCTGGCCGTTGAGGTAGTCGGCGTCGCTCGAGGCGAGGAATGCGACGACCCGCGCGACGTCCTCCGGCCGGCAGACCCGGCCGTAGGGCGACTCCCGGTCCAGTGCGGCGATGTCCTTGCCCGTCATCGCGCCGACGAGGTCGCCGCCCATGTCGGTCGCGACCAGGCCCGGGGCCACGACGTTGGTCCTGATGCCGTGGCCGCGCTCCTCGAACGCGAGCGACCGGGCGGCGGCCTCGGTGGCGGCCTTGGCCATCGTGTAGGGCGCCGAATGGCTGGGGAAGGCTCGGGTGACCGTGCTCGAGATGAAGATCACGTCGCTGCGCTCGTGCTCGCGCAGCTGCGGCAGCAGCTCGCGGATGAGTCGCAGTGGGCCGAGGGTGTGCACCTCGAGCATGTCGGTGTACTCCTGCGGCGCGGTCGCGATGATCTTCTTGCCGTTGCTGGCGCGGCCCGCGTTGCTCACGACGATGCTGATCGCGCCGAGCTCCCGCCCGATCGTGTCGAGCATGCCCGAGACGGCGTCGTCGTCGCCGATCGGCGCTCGGCAGGCGAGCGCGTGCCCGCCGGCGTCGCGGATCGCGGCGACCGTGGCGGAGGCCGCCTCGTCGTTGGCGTGGTAGTTCACGGCGACGGTGGCGCCGCGTGCGGCCAGGGTCATCGCGATCGCACGTCCCACTCCGCGCGAGGCGCCGGTGACGAGGGCGATCCGGCCGGTGAGTGCGGCCGAGGAGGGGGCGTCTGACATGTGCTGGAGTATAGTTTCGGCCGTAAGGATTTACCAACCGATCGATTGAAATTCGACGCTCTGGCTTGTCCGCGACGTCCTCGACGAGGAGGTCACGCGGCGCCGGCGTCGCATCACGATGAGGTCACTCGAAGGGGAGTCAGGATGGACCTGCAGGACACGACGGCCATCGTCACCGGGGCGGCGAGAGGGCTCGGCCGGGCGATCAGCCTGCAGCTCGCCGGCATGGGGGCGCGGGTCGCCGCGGTCGACCTCACCGCTGAGGCGTGCACCGAGACGGTGGGCCTGATCGAGGGCGTCGGTGGCGTCGCCTCGGCGTTCGGCGCGGACGTCTCGTCCACGGCGGAGGTCGAGGCGGTGGTCGCCGGCGTCGCCGATCGGCTCGGGCCGGCCACGATCCTCGTGAACAATGCCGGCATCACGCGCGACAATCTCCTGTTCAAGATGTCCGACGACGATTGGGACGCCGTCATGGGCGTGCATCTTCGCGGGGCGTTCCTCATGTCGCGTGCCGTCCAGGCCGCGATGGTGGCCGCACGCACGGGGCGCATCGTGAACATCTCGTCGCAGTCGGCGGTCGGCAACCGGGGACAGGCGAACTACGCCGCGGCCAAGGCCGGCGTGCAGGGCTTCACCAAGTCCCTGGCCCTCGAGCTCGGGCCGTTCGGGATCACGGTGAATGCCGTGGCTCCCGGGTTCATCGCGACGGAGATGACCGCGGCCACGGCTGCCCGCCTCGGCGTCGATGTCGCGGAGTTCCAGGCTCGCACGGCCGAGGCGATCGCGGTGCGGCGGGTCGGCACGCCCGAAGACGTCGCCGACGCGGTCGCCTTCTTCGCCTCACCGCGTGCATCGTTCGTCTCGGGTCAGGTGCTCTACGTCGCGGGTGGGCCGGTGAGCTGAGTCGGCAGTCGACCGGGCTGATCACAAAATCAAACTATCAGTCGGTTGTAAATTGTCGTATGCTCGAACGCAGATCACCGAAAAGGGGGAGCCGATGAAGGTCGCCAACAGCGTGGTAGCGATCACCGGCGGGGCCAGCGGCCTCGGCGAGGGAACCGCGAGGATGGTCGTCGCCGAGGGGGGCCGCGCGGTCCTGTTCGACCTGCCGACCGGGCGCGGGGAGCCGCTCGCCGCCGAGCTCGGCGAGCGAGTACTGTTCGTGCCGGTCGACATCACCGAGCCGGCCCAGGTCGAGCAGGGCGTCGCCGCGGCGATCGCCGAGTTCGGCCGGATCGACGTGCTCGTGAACGCCGCCGGGATCTCGCCCGCCCACCGTCTCGTGAACCGGCGCGGCGAGATGTTCCCGCTCGACACGTTCCGCAAGGCCCTGGACGTCAATCTCGTCGGGCTGATCGACGTCAGCCGGCACGTGGCCAAGGCGATGACCGGCAACGAGCCCGGCGCCAACGGCGAGCGCGGTCTCATCGTGAACGTCTCATCGGTCGCGGCGTTCGAGGGGCAGATGGGGCAGGCGGCGTACACCGCCTCCAAGGGGGCCGTGGCGCAGCTCACCCTGCAGCTCGCACGCGATCTCGCGGAGTTCGGCATCCGGGTGATGGCGATCGCGCCGGGGATTATGGACACGCCGATGCTCGCCTCGATCGACGAGGCTCGCCGTGAGCGGCTCATGGACCTGCACCTCTTCCCCAAGCGACTCGGCACCGCCCAGGACTTCGCGACCCTCGTGCGCACCTTCATGGAGGTCGAGCTGCTCAACGCCGAGGTCGTCCGCCTGGACGCCGGCGCACGGATGGGATGAGCCGATGAAGCGCCGACTGTTCGATGCCGAGCATCAGGACTTCCGCGACGCGTTCCGCGACTTCATCCTCACGGAGGGGGTCCCGCGGAACGAGGAGTGGGAGCGACAGGGGTACACGAGCCCCGACTTCTGGCGTCGCGCCGGCGAGCTCGGGTTCCTCGGCTTCCAAGCCCCCGAGGAGTACGGCGGGCTCGGCATCCGCGACTTCCGGTTCAACGCCGTCATCGACGAAGAGGTCGCTTCGTGCGGACTCGCCACCGACGGGTTCTCGCTGCACAACGACATCGTCGCGCCGTACCTGACGGAGTACGCGACCGCCGAGCAGCGCGAGCGCTGGCTGCCGGGTTTCGTGAACGGCGAGCTCATCACCGCGATCGCCATGACCGAACCCGGCGCGGGATCCGATCTCGCGCGGATCGCGACCACCGCACGCGAAGAGGACGGCCACTTCGTGGTGTCCGGCGCGAAGACCTTCATCACCAACGGCCACATGGCGGGTCTGGTGCTCGTGCTCGCGAGGACCGGCGACCGGGGCATGAGCCTCCTCGCGGTCGAGCGCGGCGCTCCAGGGCTGACGCAGGCCGCGCCCATGCACAAGGTCGGGCGGCGCGCGCAGGACACCGCCGAGGTCGTGCTCGACGAGGTGCGCGTGCCGGTGGGGAACCTGATCGGCGAGCGCGGGGGTGCGTTCGCGCTCGTCAAGCGCAACCTGCCCCAGGAGCGGCTCGCGATCGCGGTCACCGCCGTCGCCTCGGCCGAACGGGCGTTCGCGATCGGCCGTCGCTACGCGACGGAGCGCGAGACGTTCGGGCGCCCCCTGCACCAGCATCAGACCGTGCTGCACGCCTTCGCCGAGATGCACACCGAGCTGCAGTTCGCCCGCAGCCACATCGACCGATGCATCCTCGCCCTGAACGACGGCGAGCTGTCACCCGAGGAGGCCGCCGCGGCGAAGTACCGCGCGACCGACCTCGAGGGCGAGGTCATCGACCGGATCGTCCAGCTGCACGGCGGGTACGGTTTCATGGAGGAGACCCCGATCGCGCGCATGTGGCGCGACGCCCGGGTGCAGCGGATCTATGGCGGCGCGAACGAGATCATGAAGGAGATCGTCGGCCGGGGAGTCTTCGCGTGAGCGCGGATCGCGCGTGGCGTCCGCTCGACGGCCTGGTCGTGCTCGACCTCTCGCGCATGCTGCCAGGCGGGACCGCGACGCTGCTGCTCGCCGACCTCGGGGCGACCGTGCACAAGGTCGAGCACCCGAGCGGTGACGACACCCGGCGCCTCCGCCCGGCCATCGGCGACGACTCCTCGGCGCAGCACCAGTACCTCGACCGGGGCAAACGCTCCCACCGGATCGACCTGAAGACCGCCGAGGGGCGCGAGCAGGTCGTCGAGCTGGCCCGCTCGGCCGACGCGGTCATCGAGAGCTTCCGGCCGGGCGTCGCCGACCGCCTCGGCATCGGCTACCGGGATCTGTCCGCCGTGAACGAGCGCCTCGTGTACGTCTCGCTGTCCGGCTACGGGCAGGACGGCCCGCGCGCCCAGTTCGCCGGTCACGATCTGAACTTCGCCGCGCTCGCGAGTCTCGCGGGGCCGACGCCGCCGCGCGCCATGCACGCCGACGTGGCCGGCGGCATGCTCGCGGCGCTCGCGATCGCCGCGGGGTCGGCAGAGGCCAGGGCCACGGGTCGAGGCCGCCAGGTCGACGTCGCGCTCATGGACGCCGCACTGTTCACGGTCGGGATGCCGCTCTCCGAGGAGTTCGGCGCGCTCGCGCTCGACGAACCGGTCGGGACGCCGCTCGACGGGAACTCGCCGTGCTACCGCGCCTACCGCTGCGCCGACGGGCGATACGTCGCCGTGGCCGCGATCGAGCCCAAGTTCTGGCGGAACGTCGTCGCGCTCCTGGAGCATCCGGAGTGGGAGTCGCGGCAGGACGACCCCGCGCTCGTGCCCGAGCTCGAGCGGGTCTTCCTCGAGCGCAGCCGCGACGAGTGGTCGCGACTGCTCGACGCGGCCGAGACGTGCGTGACGCCCGTCCGGAGCAGCGCCGAGCTGCTCGACGACCCGCACCTCGTGCATCGAGGCTCGCTCCAGCAGCGCGCGACGGCCGCCGGCCCGCTCTGGCAGGTCGCGCCGCCGTTCGCCGTCTCAGGAGCACCGACCCCGCAACCGACGACCAGGGAGAAGTCACATGCGTGAAGCAGTCATCGTCGAAGCCGTGCGCACCCCGATCGGGCGCCGGAAGGGCGCGCTCGCCGCGGTCCATCCGATCGATCTCGGCGCGACCGTGCTCACGGCGCTCGCCGACCGGACGGGAATCGACCCGGCCGTCGTCGACGACGTGATCTGGGGGTGCGTCAGCCAGGTCGGCGAGCAGTCGATGAACCTCGGCCGGTACACCGTGCTGGGGGCGGGCTGGCCCGAGTCGGTGCCCGCGACCACCGTGGACCGGCAGTGCGGCTCGTCGCAGCAGGCGGCCATGTTCGCGGCCGCGGGCGTGATCGCGGGCCACTACGACGTGGTCGTCGCCGGCGGGACCGAGTCGATGGACCGCGTCCCCATGTTCTCGTCGGTCGAGAACGGCCCGGGCGAGCCGAACTCGGCCCGCGGCATCGTCGAGCGCTACGGCGATCGGCTGGTGCCGCAGGGCGTCGGCGCCGAGATGATCGCCGAGCGGTGGGGCCTCAGCCGGGAACGTGTCGACTCGATCGCGGTGCGCTCGCACGAGCGGGCGGTCGCCGCGATCGAGAGCGGGGCGTTCGCGGGGCAGATCGTCCCGGTCGAGATCCCGGGCGAGGACGGTTCGACGACGGTGTTCGACACCGACAGCGGCGTCCGGCCGGGGACCTCGCTCGAGACGCTCGCCGAGCTGCAGAGCCCCTTCCGCGAGGGCGGGGTCATCCATGCGGGGAACGCGTCGCAGATCTCGGACGGGTCCTCGGCGCTGTTGATCATGACGCCCGAGAAGGCGCGTGAGCTCGGGCTTCGCCCGATCGTGAAGATCACCCACTCGGCCGTCGTCGGCGTGGACCCGGTGACGATGCTGACCGGCCCGATCCCGGCCACGAGGAAGCTGCTGAGCCGTGCCGGGCTCTCGGTCGACGACATCGGCGCGTTCGAGGTGAACGAGGCCTTCGCCTCGGTCATCGGCGCGTGGGAGGACGAGATCGGCGCCGACCCCGACCGGCTCAACGTCAACGGCGGGGCGATCGCCCTGGGGCATCCGCTCGGGGCGTCGGGAGCGCGCGTGATGACGACGCTCGTCCACCACATGCGCGACCACGGCATCAAGTACGGGGTCCAGGCGATCTGCGAGGGCGGCGGGCTCGCCAACGCGACGCTGCTCGAGCTCGTCGAGGGCTGACGCGCATGGCGGTCACGCGCACCGGCGGCGTCGTCGCCACGCTCACCATCGACCATCCGCCCGTGAACACGCTCTCGATGGCGACGCTCGCGGAGCTCGACGAGCAGCTCGAGGCGATCGTCGCGGACGATCGGACGAGGGTGCTCGTGCTCACGGGCTCCGGCACGACGTTCGCCTCCGGGGGAGACGTGCACGAGCTGCTCGAGGCTGTGGGGGACCGCGAGGCCATCGAGGAGCACGTGGGGCTCACCGGCCGCCTCTTCGCGCGCCTGACGGAGCTGCCGTTCCCGACGATCGCGGCCCTGGACGGCCACGCCGTCGGCGGCGGGCTCGAGCTCGCGATCGCCTGCGACCTGGTCATCGCGGCCGAGCACGTGCGGCTCGGGTTCCCCGAGGTGAAGCTCGGGCTCATCCCGGGCGCGGGCGGCACGCAGCGGCTGCCGAGACGCGTGCTGCGCACCCACGCGGCCGAGCTGCTCCTCACCGGCGGCCTGATCGGCGGCACGCGCGCGGCGGCGATCGGTCTGGTGAACGAGGCGGTCGGCGGCTCGGCGCTCGAGCGCGCGCACGAGATCGCGGACCGGATCGCCGGGTTGGATGCCTCGGCGGTGGCCGCGGCCAAGCGCGCCCTGCGCGCGGCGCTGGAGCTCGACGAGCCCGCGGGGCTCGCGGTCGAGCGCGACCTCTTCGTCGAGCGCCTGTCCGCGCCCGGGACCGTCGAGGGCCTTCGCGCGTTCCTGGCCGGTGCACGGTAAATCTATCAAACGACCGATTGACAAGTATGCCCAGCTCATTTAGCGTGAATGAACGAGGGTCGACGAGCTACGCTGCCGGAGGTCACACATGAGACGCGCTGTCGCCACGTCGATCGCGCTCGAGTCGCCGGAGTCGGTGATCGCCGTGCAGGAGGTCGACGATCCGGCGCCGAAGGACGGCTGGGTCGAGGTCGAGGTGCGCGCCACCTCGCTCAACCAGCACGACCTCTGGGCCATCAAGGGGGTCGGCGTCGAGCCCGACGCGTTCCCGCTCGGCCTCGGCTCGGACGTCGCGGGCGTGACCGCCGACGGACGCGAGGTCATCGTGCACTCGCTCGTCACCGACCCCGATCGTGCAGCCGCGGCCGGTGGGGAGCTCCTCGCGCCCGGCCGGGTCATGCTCGCCGAGGCCTCCGGCGGGGGAGCGGCCGAGCGCGTGCTCGTCCCGGCGCGGAACCTCGTCGACAAGCCGGCGAACACGACGTTCGCGGAGGCCGCCGGCCTGCCCACCGCCTGGCTCACGGCCTACCACATGCTCTTCCGCAAGGCGTGCCTCGCGCCCGGCTCGACCGTGCTGGTCCAGGGGGCCGGCGGCGGCGTCGCGACGGCGGCCATCGCGCTCGCGGCCCATTCCGGCATGCGGGTGTGGGTCACCGGGCGGGATGCCTCGCGGCTCGAGGCCGCGAGCGGCCTCGGCGCCGAACGCGTCTTCCCCTCGGGAACCCGGCTGCCCGAGCGTGTCGACGCGGTCATCGAGACGGTCGGCGCGGCGACCTGGAGCCACTCGATGCGCTCCGTTCGACCGGGTGGCGTGATCGTCGTGGCCGGTGCGACCACCGGTGGCGAGGTCACGTTCGACCTGAACCGCGTATTCCTCCAGCACGTGTCGATCCTGGGATCGTCGCTCGGCACCGTCGACGACCTGCGCGCACTCGCGAGCTGGGTCCGGACGACCGGCGTGAAGCCCGTGGTCGACTCCATCCATCCACTCGACGACGCCGCAACAGCCGTGGCCCGACTCGCCTCGGGAGACGCGATCGGCAAAGTCGTCATCTCCGTCTGAACCACTTCCAGCAAAGGACTCACCACATGGACTTCTCCCTGACCGAGGACCAGACCGACTTCCAGGACTTCGTCCGCGCCTGGACCGAGAAGGAGGCGCCCAAGTCGTGGGCGCGCGAACTCGAGGCCAAGGAGCACGACTGGCCGCACGAGCTGTGGGACAAGCTCTCCGAGGCCGGCTTCATGGGCATCGGCATCCCCGAGGAGTACGGCGGTCAGGGCGGAGACGTGATCACGCAGGTGATCCTCGCGCGCGGACTCGCGCGCACGCTGGGCGGGCTGGCCTGGGTGTGGGGCATCCCCTCGTTCGCCGGGGCCAAGTCCGTGGGCCTCTACGGCTCGCCCGAGCAGAAGGAGCGCTACCTCCCCAAGCTCGCGGCCGGCGAGGAGAAGTGGGCCATCGGCTTCACCGAGCCGGGCGGCGGAACCGACGTGCTGGGCGCGATGCGCACGACCGCGCGCAAGGTCGACGGCGGGTGGGTCCTCAACGGGCAGAAGACGTGGAGCTCGATGTCGCACGTCGCCGACCACATCCTGCTGCTCGCCCGCACCGACCAGAACGTGGAGAAGCGACACCAGGGCCTGACGCTGTTCATCCTCCCGGCGAAGTCCGAGGGCGTCACGATCCGCGAGATCCCGAAGCTCGGCATGCGCGCGCTCGGGTCGTGCGACGTCTTCCTCGACGACGTGTTCGTGCCCGACGACAACGTCCTGGGCGAGCCGAACAAGGCGTGGTACATGCTGCTGCCGACGCTCAACAACGAGCGGATCGTGCTCTCGGCCCTGTGCCTCGGCGCGATCGACGCCGTGCTCGAGGACTCGGTGCGGTACATGCACGAGCGCGAGGCGTTCGGCGGCCCGATCGCCAGGTTCCAGGTGCTCCAGCACTATGTGGCCGACATGGCCATGGCGCAGGCGCAGACCGAGCTCATGATCTACCGGGCGGCGTGGATGCAGAGCCAGGGCATCCCGAACGGTCAGGAGTCGAACATGGCGAAGGTCATCGCCTCCGAGCACGCGGGGAAGGTGGCCGATCTGGGCCTGCAGATCCTCGGCGGCATGGGGTACAGCGCCGAGACCGACATGCAGCGCTATTGGCGCGACGTGCGACTGTTCCGCATCGGCCCGATCACCAACGAGATGGCGCGCAACACGATCGCCGAGGGGCTCGGCCTGCCCCGCTCGTTCTGACGATGCCCGACTCACCGCGACACGAGTGGGCGCGCCCGGGGGCGTTCGAGGTCGCCAAGGACGTCTTCCGCATTCCCTTGCCGATGCCGACCAACGGGCTGCGCGCCGTCTCGGCCTACGCCGTGCGCTCGGGGCGCGACCTCGTGCTCGTCGACTCGGGCTGGGCCATCCCTGAGGCGATGAGCGGCCTGGGGGATGCGCTCGGCTCGATCGGCGCGCAGCCGGCACACATCCGCGAGTTCGTGATCACGCACGCGCACGGCGACCACTACTCGCTCGCGGTGCAGGTCAGGGAGCGTCACGGCACATCGATCGCGATCGGTGCGGGCGAGGAGGCGAGCATCCGCGCGGTCATCGCGAACTGGGACTCGGGCTACGACGTGCAGCAGCAGCGCCTCGTCGACGCGGGCGCCGGCGAGCTCGCCGGCGAGTTCGGTCGCTGGCGTGCGGCCAATCCGCGGGTGTCCCGCCTCGCCGAGGAGTACTACGAGCTTCCCGACCGCTGGCTGCACGATGGCGAGACCATCGGGGCCGGGTCGCACGAGATCCGCGCCGTGGCCACGCCCGGCCACACCTCGGGTCATCTCGTGTACGTCGACGAGGCCGAGGGGATCGTCTTCAGCGGCGACCACGTGCTCCCGCACATCACGCCATCGGTCGGGTTCGAGCCGGTCCCGGCCGAGCTCGCGCTGCGCGACTTCCTCGAGTCGCTCGAGGCCATGCTCCGCATGCCCGACTTCCGGGTGATGCCGGCGCACGGCCCGGTCGGCTTCTCGCTGCACGACCGGTCGCGCGAGCTGCTCGGCTACCACGACGGGCGCCTCTCGGACATGCAGGCGGCGGTGGTGGCGGGGCAGCGGTCCGCGCTCGCCGTCGCCAGGCGCGTCGGCTGGACGCGCCGGGGCACGCCGTTCGACGACCTCGATCCGTTCAACCGTGCGCTCGCGCTGAACGAGACGGTCGCGCACCTGCGACTGCTCGTGCATCGCGGCGAGCTGACCGCGGCTCCAGAGGCGGACGGGACGCCCGTCTACCTGGCGGCGTAGCTACCGGCCGCGGGGTTCGAGCGTCGCCGTCCCCTCGATCGCCCGCGCGCCGCCCTCGACATCGAGCCACACGGTGCAGTCGACGGTGCCGTCGGCATGCGTCTCGTCCACCCGGCCCCCGGCCAGGACGACGTCGCCCTCGTGCACGTTGGCCAGGAACCGCGTACGGATGCGTCGGAGCCGGTGCTCCGGGAAGCCGGCGCGCACCAGGTCGATCACGTAGCCCAGGTTCGTGGGGCCCTGATTGATGAGCCGGTCGCCCAGCCCGAGCGCGGCGACCGCGGCGGGGTCGAGATGGATGGGGTTCGGGTCGGCGAGCACCTCGGCCATCACGCGCATCTCGTGCGCGCCGATCGGCCCGACGCGGTGCGGTCGCAGATCGGCGGTCATGCCGCACCTCCGTCGGTCTGCGCCGGCCTCGGCAGGATGAACGTGACGCCCACCGTGGCCGCGACGCCGTCGCGGTCGTTGAGGCGCTCGGTGAAGTCGAACACGTCGAAGCTCCCCGACCGCCCGGTCTTGCGGACGATCGAGGTCACCGAGCCGTCGACCGCATACTCCGTCTCGGCGACGAGGTCGCGTTCCCACTCGATCTCGAGCGATCCGAGCAGCGGCCCGTCGGCGACGTCGAAGTCCGCGAGTGCGCACAGCTCGGCGACGCTCACGCCGATGCCGCGCTGCGCCGCGATGAACGCGAACAGCGGATGCAACCGGTCGCCCTCGGGCGCGGGGGAGCCCAGGACCTGGGCGAGGGCGTTCGCCTCACCCGCGGTGACCGTGATCGATCCCGGCGCGAGCGTGGCGCCGTCGAGTGAGGAGGTCATGACGAAACTATACCGAATGATTGTTTGAATCGGTATCGTGGGGTCCGTTCGTCATCGTCCGACGGCGGAAGCCGAGCACGCGAGGAGAGCGGTCATGCGGGAGCTCATGCGGCGGTATGTCTACGGGTTCGTCAACAGTCACGACTTCGACGTGCCCTCATCGATCATGCACGAGCAGTACACGCTGCACATGGGCAGCGACACCCTGCGCGGTCGTGACGACGTGTATCTGCCGGCCGTGCGCCACCAGTTCGCGCAGTTTCCGCAACTCGAGTACTCCATCCATGAGCTGATCGGCACCGACACGCTCACCGCCGTCCGTTTCAGCGAGCACGGCCGGTCGCTGCGAGCGCCGGAGGTCGCGGCGTCGTGGATCGGCGTGGCGATCTATCGTGCCGAGGGTGGCCGGCTCGTCGAGTGCTGGGTCGAGCAGGATCACTTCGGTCGCCGGGCCCAGCTCGCCTCGGGGATCGGCGATCCGCTGCCGCCGGTCGCGGTCGCGCCCTGGGACGCCTCCCGGCCGGGCGAGCCCGCGTCATCGGAAGCCTCGGCTGCCGAGACGGAGTTCCGCGAGTGGGCCGAGGGGCTCCGGCAATGGCCCCCGGCCGCGGCGACGCTCGATCCCGGGCAGGCGTCCTCGACCCAGCCCGTGCTCACCGAGACCGAGGTGCGGGTGAACGCGATCGTCGCCGAAGGTCCGACGGTTGCGGCCAACCTCACCGTCACGGGCCGCTATGCCGGCGGGTTGCCGGGCTTCGACGATCGGATCGGCGCGCACGTGCGGACGTTCGTCGGCGTCTTCGCGGACGTCGAGGCCGGAGAGGTGACGTCGGTGCGCGGGGTCTCCAACCGGGTCGCGGTGCAGCGCGCACTCCGCGCGTGAGCCGTGGCGACCCGCACGCTTGCGCAGCGCAGAATTCCACCGTACGTTAGATTGATTATGGGAACTCGGTGATGGAGGCCCGACGATGAAGTATCCGCATCTGTTCTCCGAGCTGCAGCTGGGCTCGCTGCGTCTGCCCAATCGCGTCATGATGGCGGCCATGTCGACCGGCCTGGCCGATGCCGACGGCAGGATCACGCCCGCGCAGGTCGCGTACTACCGCGAGCGCGCCCGCGGTGGCGTCGGGCTCGTCGTCGTGGAGTTCGCGTGCGTGGACCGCCGCTTCGGGATCTCGGAGTCCACCCAGGTGGTCCTCGACACCGACGAGGCGGTCGACGGGCACGCCGAGCTCGTCCGCGTGGTCAAGGCCGAGGGAGCGGTGCCGGCACTCCAGCTCCAGATGCCCGGACAGTTCGCGATGGAGCAGGACGGCCTGCTCCGTGTCGCTCCGAGCGAAGTGGTGTCGCGCGGCTCGGGCCGCGTGCGCGCTCGCGCGCTCGAGGGCGACGAGGTGCTGCAGATCGTCGAGGCGTTCCGCGCCGCGGCCCGCCGCGCGATCGCCGCGGGATACGAGGCGATCGAGCTGCACGGCGCGCACGGCTACCTCCTGCACGCGTTCATGTCTCCAGCCATGAACCGGCGGGACGACGAATGGGGCGGCGACGAGGATCGCCGTCTCGCCCTCCCGCGTGCGGTCATCGAGGCCGTGAAGGCGGAGGCCGGCGGTCGGCCTGTGCTCTACCGGTTCTCGGCCGAGGACTACGTTCCCGGAAGTCTCACCATCGAGGACATGGTGCGCATCGCGCCCAAGCTCGTGGCAGCCGGCGCCGACGCGCTCGACATCTCGACGGGCTCGCTCGCGGGCTCGCTCGAACGCACGATCGACCCGATGTCCGTCGAGGGCTGGCGCTTCGAGCTGGCCGAGCGGATCCGCGAGGCGACCGGGGTCCCCGTCGCGGCGATCGGAAGCCGGTGGCCCGCCGCGGCCGAGTCCGCGCTCGCCGAATCCAAGGCCGACCTCATCGCCCTCGGGCGCCCCCTGCTCGCCGACGCCTTCTGGGCGGCGCCCGCCCGCCGCGGCGAGCCCGAGTCGATCCGCCCCTGCACGAGCTGCAACTGGTGCGCGGACCGGGTCTTCAAGCATCAGCCGACGGGGTGCGCCGAGAACCCGCGCACGGGTCGCGAGCTGGTCGAGCCGATGGCCAGGGACGCCGGCGGCGGTCGCCGGCTCGTGGTCGTCGGCGCCGGCCCTGGAGGCCTCGCGGCCGCACTCCAGGCGGACTCCGTGGGCTTCGAGGTCACCCTCCTCGAGCGCGCGGAGCGCGTCGGCGGCGGGCTCATCGCGTCCGCGGCTCCGCCGCACAAGGACAACCTCGACTGGTACCGGACCTATCTCGAGCGGCGCACCCACGGCTCGGGCGTCGACGTACGGCTCGGCACCGAGGCATCCGTCGACCTGATCGGCGAGCTCGACCCGTTCGCGGTGATCCATGCGCAGGGCGCGGTGGAGCACCAGCCGCACGTCCCGGGAGCCGGCCTTCCGCACGTCAGGTCCGCGTATGCCATGCTGCAGGAGGCCGACCCGCGCCCGGACCTGTGGGCGGGGCCGGCGCTCGTCTACGGCGGAGGAGAGACCGGGTGTGAGACGGCCGAGCTGCTCGCCAAGCACGGGATCGACGTCACGCTCGTCACGCGCTCGTCCGCCGAGCAGCTCGCGCGGGCGGCGGAGCCGCTGTACCGCAAGGTGCTCCTGCGCCGTCTGGCCGCGAACCCCCGCGTCACGATCCTCAGTGAGACGCACCTCGTCCGCATCGAGCCCGACGTCGTGATCGTCGAGTCCGCGGCGGGCGGGGCGACGATCCCGGCCTCGATGGTCGTGATGGCCCAGGGCCGCCGCAGCGACGACGGACTGCACCGCGCGCTCGAGGCCCGAGGCATCCGGAGCGTGCTCATCGGCGACTCGCGCGACATCGGGCGCATCGGCGACGCGGTGCACGACGCGAACGCGGCCATCCGGGACCTCGTCGGCGGACCACGGGAGCCCGCGCCCGCCTAGCGCCGCCGCGCGCCGACCGCGCTCTGCTCGACAACGAAGTTCAGCACCGAAGGAGAGAAATGACCACTCGAGTGAGTCCCGTCGGGGACCTCGTCGACATCCAGGCCTCGATCCGGCCCGAGGCGAAGGCTCTCGTGATGCCGTCCGAGTCGTTGACCTACGCCGAGCTCGCGCGGCGCAGCGATCACTTCGCCCGCTCGCTCATGGGCCTCGGCGTCGGGTACGGCGATCGCGTCGGCATCCTGATGCCCAACAGCGTCGACTACGTCCTCGCGATCCTGGGCGCCGCGAAAGCGGGCGCGGTGGCCGTGCCGATCAACGGCCGGTTCAAACGGGCCGAGGCCGGATACGTGCTCGAGCACGCCGAGCTCACGGTGCTGCTGACCGGGCGCGGTGAGGGCGGCACCGACTTCTCCGACCTGGTCCGCCAGGTGATCGCCGACGGCATGCCCGCCGAGACCATCGGCACCGTCGTCGACCTCTCCGGAGGTGACGGGTTCCTGGGCCGTGCCGCGTTCGAGGCCGCGGCCGACGGCGTCGCCGACGACGAGCTGCGGCTCGCGAAGGCCCGGGTCCGCGTGCGCGACGTGGCGATCCTGATGTACACCTCGGGCACGACCGCGCACCCGAAGGGGTGCCTCCTCACCCATGAGGCGCTCACCCGCCAGGGTGAGAACGTCGCGCGCCAGCGGTTCGGGCTGCAGCCCGAGGAGGGGCACTGGAACCCGCTGCCGCTGTTCCACTGCGGCGGGATCGTGCCGATGCTCGGCTGCTTCGCGGTCGGCGCCAAGTACTGCCACGCCGGGCACTTCGACCCGAAGCAGGCGATCGAGACGATCCAGCGCGAGCACTGCACGGTGCTGTACCCGGCCTTCGAGGCCATCTGGCTGCCGATCCTCGAGCACCCCGACTTCGACCCCGAGACGTTCCGGCACGTCCGGGTCATCCTGAGCATCGCGACCCCCGAGCGCATGGCGCAGTACGAGGCGATCCTGCCCTGGGCGCCGCAGATCACGTCCTACGGGTCGACCGAGGGCGCGACGAACCTCACGGTGAGCCTGCCGGATGACTCGGCCGAGGTCCGGCACAACACCCTCGGCAAGCCCATCGAGGGCCTCGAGATCCGCATCGTGGACCCAGAGACGGGCGAGATCCTGGGTCCGGACCAGATGGGCGAGCTCTGCTTCCGCGGCTACTCGTGCTTCGACGGCTACTTCAAGGACCCGGTGACCACCGAGGCGCACTTCGACGAGGACGGCTACTTCCACACGGGTGACCGGGCGCTCATCCGCGCCGACGGGAACCTCGTGTTCGGCGGCCGGCTCAAGGACATGTTCAAGGTCGGCGGTGAGAACGTGCCGGCCATCGAGGTCGAGGACTTCCTCATCCGGCACCCCGCGGTGCGGGTCGCGCAGGTCGTCGCGGTCGCGGACGGGAAGTACGGAGAGGTCGGCGCCGCGTTCATCCAGCTCGTGGAGGGCGCCGCGCTGTCCGAACAGGAGCTCATCGGCTTCTGCCTCGACCAGATCGCGACCTACAAAGTGCCGCGCTACGTGCGCTTCGTCAGCGACTGGCCCATGTCGGGCACGAAGGTGAAGAAGTTCGAGCTGCGTGAGCGACTGCAGGCCGAGCTCGACGCCGCGGGCGTGCACACCGCCCCCGCCGTCCGCGCAAACGCCTCCTGACGCCCCGCGGACCGCGCGCGGCTCGCCGCGAGGCATCCGCTGCTTGACAATGCCGCGCCGTTCGCTCACGATATAATCGAACGGTTGGTAGATCGGTCTACCTCACCCCCTCCCATCGAAGACAAAGGAGTCGCAAGATGAAGCGTTCGGCACGCGTCTTAGCCGTCGTGGCCGCAGGAGCACTGGCTGCTTCTCTGGCGGCATGCAGTCCCGCCAGCGGAAGCGGCGAGCCGTCCGGCGAGCCCGCCGGCGGCTCGGGCAGCGAGGTCACGCTCGCCTTCCTCGGTGACATCACCGGCGGCGCCGCGTTCTGCGGAGCCTCCGCGCTCGACGGCTTCAAAGCCGGCATCGAGTACGTCAACGAGAACGGGCTCGCGGGCGACGCGACCCTCGTCGGCGCCGAGTACGACACCGCGACGAACCCCCAGCAGGCCGCGACCGAGATGTCGAAGATCGTCGCCTCCGACGCGTCGGGCGTCGTCATCGGCTGCGCCTCGGCCGTCAGCCAGGCCAGCGCGCCCGTCGCGCAGTCCGGCGGACTGCCCGTGGTCGCCATGCAGTCGGGCACGCCCGCGGTGATCGACGCCGGCGAGTTCATCTTCCGCACGACGGCGCCCCAGTCGACGTACCACTACCGGCAGGTCGACCACTACCTGGCCGAGGGCATCGAGACCGCGGCGATCGTCTACCAGAGCAACAACCCCACGCTCGTGGAGCTCGCCGAGGACGTCTACCCGCCGCTGCTCGAAGAGGGCGGTGTCGACGTCGTCGCGACCGAGTCGTTCGAGGGCGACGGCTTCGACTTCGCCGCACTCGTGGCGAAGGTCGTCGCGGCCGACCCCGACATCGTCTTCCTGTTCGGTCAGGGCACGCCCAACGTGACGGTCGCGACGCAGCTGATCCAGCAGGGCTACGACGGCTTCGTCGGCGGCACGCAGGGCTTCGACGGCGTGCTCGAGCCCCTCGGCGAGTCGGCCAACGGCTTCACCTGGCCCACCGACTTCAACGCCGAAGGCTCGGCGGAGTCGACGCAGGAGTTCGTCGAGTTCTACACCGACCGGGGCGGCGAGACGCCGGGCAGCTTCCAGGCGCAGGCGTTCGACGCCGTGCTGCTCTTCGCCCTGGGCCTCGCGGAAGCCTCGGACACGACCGATCGCGAGGCGATCCGCGAGGGCATCGTCGCGGCGACCGAAGCGGGCTTCGACGGTGCGGTCGGCCGCGTCGAGTTCGAGGACCGCGACGCTCGCGTCGAGGGTCTCCTGCTCGAGTGGCGCGACGGCGCGACCCGCATCGTCAACTGACCGCGCATCGCGGGTGGGGCGCCGCATCAGGCGCCCCACCCGCACCGCAAGCCACGCGGCCCAGCGCACCACGCCGCGTGACTGACAGAAAGGGCTGTCGACCGTGCTCACCGGACAGATCGTCAACGCCATCATCCTCGGCTCGATCTACCTCCTCTTCTCCCTGGGCCTCACGCTCTCCTGGGGCATCCTGAAGGTCCTCAATCTCGCCCACGGCTCGATCTTCATGTTCGGAGCCTTCAGCGCGTACCTTCTCACCCAGAACGCCGGGGCCGACATCCCGCTGCCGCTGCTCGTGCTGTTCGCGGCCGTCGTCGGCGGCCTGCTGTCGCTGCTGCTGCAGGTCCTCGTGTTCCGGCCCATCCTCAACCGTGCGACCGACCTCCACGCGGCCGAGATGGCGACGCTCATCGCCAGCATCGGGGCGAGCCTCATCCCCATCGCGATCGCGTTGAACCTGTCGCCCGCCGAGGTCGTGAACCTGCCGCTCCAGTCCACGCAGACCACGATCCACCGCTGGGGTCCCGTCGTGATCTCCGATCTGCAGATCTCGATCATCGTGATCGCCGTCGCGGCGACCGTGGCGCTCTGGCTCTGGGTGTCCAAGAGCCAGGGCGGGCGGGCGTTGCGCACCATCGCGGTCGCCCCGAAGACGGCAGAGCTGCTGGGCATCCCCGTCGCGCGCTACTCCGCGCTGACGATGTGCGTGAGCGGCGTGCTCGCGGGCGCCGCCGGCATCCTGCTCGCCGCGAACGCGAACGCGATCGAGGCGCACATGGGTGACGGGCTGCTGCTCAAGGCGTTCGCCGTCATCATCCTGGGTGGCGTCGGGAGCATCCCGGGCGCCGCGATCGGGGCGTTCGTCCTCGCCATCGCGGAGACCGCGACCGTCGTCTACCTCTCGGGCGGACTCCGCTCGGCGATCGCCTTCGCACTCATCCTGATCGTGCTGGTGCTCCGCCCCTCGGGTCTGTTCGGCGAGAAGGCTTGGAAGCGGGCGTAGACATGGACTTCTTCGGACAGTACGACATCCTCATCAAGACCCTCCTCATCTACATCGTGCTCGGCCTCAGCCTGCAGGTCGTGCTCCGCTCGGGGGTGTTCTCGCTCGCGAGCGCCGGCTTCTGGGGTGTGAGCGCGTACCTCACGGCCATCCTCGCCAAGGCCTTCCCGGACGTCGCGTGGCTGGCGTTCCTCGTCGGGCCGGCCGTGAGCCTGGTCCTCTCCGGGCTGCTCGCGCTGCTGCTCAGGCGGCTGAACGGGCTGTACCTCGGCATGGCGACCATCGCGTTCGCGCTCCTGGTCGTCGCGGTCGCGCAGAACTGGACCGAGGTCACGGGCGGCTCGCTCGGCCTCTACGCGATCCCGCAGCTCATGACCGTGCCCATCGGGCTCGTGATCACCGTCGTCTGCGTCGTCCTGGTGGCGCTGTTCCACTCGCGCGCGGCCGGCCGGTTCGCCGACGCGATGAACGTCGACGAGCCGCTCGCGAGATCGCAGGGCATCTCGACGGTCCGCGTGCGGATGGTCACGTTCATGTTCAGCGCGTTCCTCGGCGCCGTGTCCGGCGCGATGTACGCGCTCACGTTCAGCACGATCGGTCCGGATGACTCGGGCTTCTCGCTCATCGTCCTGGGGCTCACGATCGTGGTGATCGGCGGCTCGGCATCGTGGGTCGGCGCGGTCATCGGTGCGATCGTCGTCACGCTGCTCCCGCAGTTCCTCGGCTTCATGGCCGAGTGGCGCGACCTCGTGTACGGCCTCGTGGTCGTCGTGATGATGGTCTTCGCGCCCGGCGGCGTGCTCGGGCTGATCGACCGGCTCAAGATCGCGAGGCGGAAAGGCCGGTCCTCGCCGCCACCGGCCGAGCCACCCGCGGTGGACTCGCCGACGATCCCGGAAGGAGCGGCGCGATGACCGCACAGCCGGCCTTCATCGAGGTCGACGACATCAAGGTCCACTTCGGCGGCGTGCGCGCGGTCGACGGCGTCTCGTTCACCATCGCGGCCGGCTCGCTGTGCGGGCTGGTCGGGCCGAACGGCTCGGGGAAGACGACGCTCGTGAACAGTCTCTCGGCGCTCGTGCACACCACGGCCGGCGACGTGCGCATGGGCGGGGAGTCGCTGAGCGCGCTGTCCGCACCCGAGCGCGCGCGCCAGGGCGTGCGGCGGACCTTCCAGGCCATCCGGCTGCTGCCGCGGCTCACCGCGCTCGAGAACGTCATGCTCGGGGCCGACGACGGCAAGCACGTGCTGCAGTCGCTGTTCCGTCCGCTGACCGCGGCGCGGGCGCAGCGTCGATCGCGCGAGGCGGCGCTCGCCGCGCTCGAGCGGGTCGGGCTCGCGTCGGCGGCGAACGAGTACCCCGGCGCCCTGCCGTACGGCCATCAGCGCCGCGTCGAGATCGCACGTGCGCTCGCCTCCGAGCCCCGGCTGCTGCTCCTGGACGAGCCGGTCGCGGGCATGAGCTCGGCCGAGCGCGGCGAGATCGCCGACCTGCTGCTCGGATTGCGGGCCGAGGGGCTGACCCAGCTGCTGATCGAGCACGATCTGGGCCTGGTGACCGCCATCACGGATCATCTCGTCGTCATGGACTTCGGCAAGGTGATCGCCGACGGTGACCCGAAGACGGTCACGCAAGAACCGCAGGTGAGGGAGGCGTACCTTGGTCGAGGACGACACGACGCTGCTTGAGGTCAGCGATCTGCAGGTCGCGTACGGGAACGTCGTCGGCCTCAGGTCGCTCGACCTCACCGTCCGCGCGGGCGAGATCCACGCACTGCTGGGATCCAACGGCGCCGGGAAGTCGTCGGCGCTGAACGCCATCGCCGGCGTCGTGCCCGTGCGCTCGGGCGGCGTGGTGTTCCGCGGGAAGGACCTGACGCGCACGGCGACCTGGCGCATCGCGCAGAGCGGGCTCGTGCTCGTGCCCGAGGGCCGGCAGATCATCGGGCCGCTGACCGTGGAGGAGAACCTGCGGCTCGGCGGGTTCGCGAACCGGCGCGGATCGGATCGCAAGGCGCTCGAGGAGTCCGTCTACGAGACCTTCCCCGTGCTCGCCGAGTATCGCAACACGGCGGGCGGCCTCCTCTCTGGCGGGCAGCAGCAGATGCTCGCGTTCGGGCGCGCACTCATGGCCGAGCCCCGGCTCATGCTGCTCGACGAGCCGTCCATGGGTCTCGCGCCCGTGATGGTCGACCGGATCCTCGACTCCGTGGTGGAGATCGCGCGTCGCGGCATCGGCGTGCTCATGGTCGAGCAGAACGCGGCGGCGCTCGACATCGCCGACCACGCCGCGGTGCTCGAGCAGGGCGTCGTCGTCACGCGCGGCGAGCCCGACGAGGTCCGCGACGACCCACGCGTCATGCGGGCCTTCCTCGGGACGGCCGGATGACCGACGCCCGGCCGGTGGCCGTGGTCACCGGCGCTGCGGGCGGCATCGGCTCGGCGATCGCCCGGCGTCTCGGCAGGAGTCACGACGTCGTGCTGTGGGACGTCGGCGGCCCCGGACTGGACGCCGCCGTGCGGGCGGTCGAGCCGGCCGGTGCGACCGCCGACGTCGTCGACGTCACCGATCGCGACGCCGTGCTGCGCGGCATGGCGCGGGTCGAGCGCGAGCACGGCCGGCTCGACGTCCTGGTGAACGCCGCGGGGATGGCGCAGATCATCCCGTTCCTCGAGCTCCCCGAGGCGGGCTGGGACCGCATGCTCGACGTGAACCTCAAGAGCGTGTTCCTGTGCACGCAGGCCGCGGTGCCGATCATGGCCGCGAACGGCTTCGGGCGCGTCGTCTCGCTGGCCTCGGTCGGCGCCTACTCGGGCAGCGTCGGCCACGCACATTACGCCGCGTCCAAGGCGGGCATCATCGGGTTCACGAAGACGCTGGCCAGGGAGGTCGGGCCGCTCGGGATCACCGTCAACTGCGTTGCGCCGGGGGCGATCGAGACCCCCATGCTGGGCGCGCTCACCAGCGAGGCGCGCGAGCGGTACTCGGCCAACCCCGTCGGCAGGCTCGGCACGCCCGACGAGATCGCGGCCGCGGTCGAGTACTTCGTGTCCCCGGACGCCGGGTACACCACCGGCTGGGTGCTGAGCGTCAACGGGGGCGTCTACACCTGAGCGGGCCGGTCGGGAGGCCTCGGGTCAGGGGTTGAAATGCTGGCGACTAATATGCATACTGAAATAAGAGTATTGCCTATGTTTTTTTTGGAGCTGACATGACCCCGACCGCCCTCGCCGCCCTCCCCGGGCGGATCGTCTCCCGAAGTCGTACCGTCGTCGACCACGTGCACGAGCTGCTGCTCGCCGCGATCGTCGACGGTGAGCTCGTCGCGGGCGAGGTTCTGCACGACCTGGAGTGGGCCAGGCGTCTGAATGTCTCGCGCACGCCGATCCGCGAGGCGATCAAACGGCTGGAAGGTCAGGGCATGATCGACATCGCCGCGGCCAGATACACCCGCATCTCCACCTTCACGCCGGAGACCGCACGTCAGGAGGCGCAAGGCTGGGCCATGGTGCATCTGGCGTTGGTCGGCTCGCTGTGCGGTGCGCCCGACCCGGCGTTCCTGGCTGAGCTTCGGGGCTTGCGCGTTCGTGCCCGCCGGGCGGGCGCAACCCGGGAGATCGCCGCGAACTTCGCCTTCTTCGGCCGGCTGCGTATCGAGGCGAGCGGTTTCAGCATCCGGCTCGCCTCGACCGCCTCCGCGTACCGGCTCCGGCTCGCACAGCCGCACCTGCCCGACCACGCCGACGCGAACCGCGCACTGCGCGCCGGCATCGTCACCGCCCTCCAACGCAACACGCCCGACACCCTCCAACCCGCGTTCGACGCCTGGACGGAAGCCGCCACCCGAGCCTGAGGTCCCGGCCCCGCCACGGCGGCTTCGCGGTACTCGATTGACCGATCGGCACTCGATCGCGGAAGGGCGACCCTTCAATTCACGGGTTGACGCACTGGCGACTAGTATGCACAATAAAAGCATAATCCAAACTTTTTTCTGGAGTACCACCATGGCCGCCCCGTTGTTGAATCAGCCCGACCGCATCGTCTCGCGAACCCGTACCGTCGTCGATCATGTGTATGAGCTGCTGCTCGCCGCGATCGTCGAGGGTGATCTCGTCGCCGGTGAGGCGCTGCACGATATGGAATGGGCCGAGCGGCTCAACGTGTCCCGCACGCCGATCCGAGAGGCGATCAAGCGATTGGAGGGCCATGGAATCATCGATATCGCCGCGGCCAGGTACACCCGCATCGCCAGCTTCACGCCGGAGACCGCGCGTCAGGAGGCCCAAGGTTGGGCGATGGTGCACCTCGCATTGACCCGTGCTCTGTGCGGTGTGACCGACCAGGCGCTCGTCGCTGACCTTCGGCGGTTGCGCAACCGCGCCCGCAGTGTGGGCGCGACTCGGGAGGTCGCCGCGAGCTTCGCGTTCTTCACGCGTCTGCGTGTGGGTGCGGACTTGTTCAGTGTGCGGCTCGCCACGACCGCTGCCGCGTACCGGCTCAGGCTCGCCCAGCCACAGTTGCCCGCGTTCGGCGACGCCAACCGGGCCCTGCACACCGACCTGATCACCGCTCTTCAGCGGAACACACCTGGCACCCTCCCGGCCGCGTTCGAAGCCTGGACGGAAGCCGCCACCCGAGCCTGAAATCCTGGCGACCGCCACGGCAGAGTGCCGTGACGCGAGGTACCAACGCTACCGACGCATGATTCCCATCGGGGACTGTAGTAATGTTCCGGACGTACACGGGACAGGTGTCTACGGTGATGCAGGAACGGTCGAGACGAACACGAGCAGAGATCGTGCGATCCGCAGCGGAGTTGTTCGCGGTGGACGGTTACCGATCGGTGACCATTTCGGATATCGCAGGGCGAGCCGGCGTGACGGCGGGCGCCGTGTATTTCCATTTCAGTTCGAAGGAACAGGTCGCCAGTTTCCTTGTCGAGGAGCAGCATCGGCGTGCGAGGGCCCGAGGTGACGCAGTCATGGCAAAGGGGCTTCCTGCGATAGCTGCTCTGAATCATCTGTTGGCCACTATTGGCTATTCGATACTCGAGGATCCGGTGATTCGGGCTGGCATGGCGCTCAGCACGGAGACGTTGCTTTTCCCGGAGGTGTATCGTCAGCCCTGGCTGGATTGGATTGAGACGGTTACCGATCTATTCGCACGCGGGATCGATGAGGGTGATGTGCGTCCGGATGTCGACCCGATCATGCTGGGAAAGTTCTTTGGTCCGGCTTGCTCGGGTGTTCGTCTCGGGTCGGAGATTCTGCATCAGAATGCCGATCTCCTCGAGCGGTTTCGTGACCTATGTTTGGTCATCATCCCCGGGTTCGCGTCTGAGGAGCGCAAGGATGCGTTGCTGAAAGAGGCTCGCGAGATCTTCGAGGAGTACATGCACCGTGCTGAGTCGATTGTTGTCGTGTAGCGCTCTCTCTGGCTCTCCGTCACGCCATGCTCGTGCCCGCGGTCATGTCGGGGACGCGTCGGCTTCGGCGACGGACGCAGCGACGCGAACTCCGGCGATCGACATCTCGGTCTCACACGTGGTGTAGGTGGTGTTTCCGTGTCGAATAACGCCGAACTGGGCCACCTGCAATGAAGCGCTTCCGACGGTTGGGTGTCGGGGCTCCGAGGCTTGGAAGCGGATCTTTCGGATCCACATGTTCGTGGATGCCTCACGGCTCCGCTTCGAGTTGTACATCAGCGCGATTTGCGTCATCTGGCCGGCGATCGCCGCGCTATCCATGAAGGTTGCTGACGGCCAGTACGCTGCCGCAAGACCGGTTGGCCGTGCGTTCTGGGGTGTGAACTCGATACGGCAGCGCATGCCTTGTGAATCGACCTGTGTAATGCATACACGGTGATCCGTGTTGCGGAAAAGCACGCCGAAGACCTCCGGGATCGGCATCGACCGCGTGCGCAAGGGCCGGCACCGAGCCGGTTCCGCCTCGTGTTCGAGGATCGCGGTTGCCGACAGCGTTCCCACATTGATCTTGAGAAGTTTGCGGCCCCAGTTTGTTTGCATCGCGGGGCCGGTCCCGGTAACGTCCACCTGAACACGGACCCGGTCAAGGTCGTTGACGGGGCGGCCTCCTGCCCTGAGGAAGATCTCTGGGATCCATGCATGCGCGATCGCGCTGTCCGAGAATCCGCGGGACGAGAGATACGCCTGCGCCATCCACGACGTCAAGACGATCACATCGACGGTGCTGAGGTGCGGGGTCCGGACAACACCTGCTCTTATCGACCAGTCCGCCGCGTACCTTACGGTCGCGATGCCCTCGAGCGTGCTCCCATTCGAAGCGTCAGGCCGAAGTTCGCGGAGCTCGTACGCCGTCTTGCGGTAGCCCGCGCCGAAGTAACGGTCCTGGGGTGGTCCGAGAAGCGCTTCGAAGCCGGTACTGCTCGCCAACGTGAAGTCCAAGGGGGTTGGAGGTCACCGAATGAGTGCCCAACGATCAGTAGGCTAACATTCGAAGTCCAAGACGCAGTATTAAAATCCATAATCCAGAATCTAGTATTCGCCCTAGGTTCACCTTCGGAGGTACCGTGTCAGCCAAGCTCGCGGGCGCAGTCATAGTCACGGGTGGCTTCGGCTTCGCCGGCAGCCGGGTAGTTTCTGCGCTGGAACTGCGGGGACTGCAACCATGGCGGCTCTCTCGCGTCCAAGGTGGGGCCCGGGTGGTGGTCGGGGATCTCACCGACGCGGATCGGTTGACGGCAGTGGTGGCGGGTGCCGGTGCGATCGTTCACTGCGCGTCGTACGCGGGGTCGGATGTGGAGGAGCAGCGGCGGGTCAATGTCGAGGGCACTCGCAATCTCGTCGCGGCGGCGTGCGCGAGCGGAGTGCAGCGGTTGGTTGCCGTAGGTACGAGCGGGGTCTACGGCGGCGTGCTCGGGACCGGCCATGCCGAGGGTGCCATCTCGGTGCGGCCTGGCTCGGCCTCTGCGCGTTCGAGGGCGGCCGCCGATGCGCTGATCATCGAGGCAGGCGGGACGGTGGTCCGGCCGAACCTGGTCTTCGGGGCCGGAGATCGCCGAACGATCACGCCGCTCTTGGCGGCGATGGTTCGGCTCGACGCGTGGATCGCCGACCCGGATGCGCTCGTCTCGGTGATCGACGTGGGCACATTGGGTCGTCTGGTCGCCGCGCTCGTCTCCACTCGTGAGCTGCCGCGCGTGCTCCACGCGGCGTATCCGCGCCCGGTCCGGATCCGGGACCTCATCCAGCCGTTCTTCGACCACGCGGGGATGCGCGCCCCTGAGCGTTTCCTTTCGTTCGAGGACGCGGTGAGCGTCGCGGGAGCGGCCGGCTTCTCGAGGCGTCAGATCTCGATGGTGGCGATGGACAACTGGTTCAACAGCGGTGCGATCTGGAAGGTCACCGGCCTCCAAGCTGCGCCGGAAATTCAGCTCGACGATGACACGCTCGACTATTACGCCGCGTGCCTGACCTCCTGTGCTGCCGAGCTGGCCTGACGGCGAGCTCGCTGATCGTGCTGCACGTGCCGCCTGCTCACACCCGGCTGCCCGCGTCGACGCGGATCAGGGCGGCGTTCAGGTAGGGGTTCTCCACGAGCTCCTTGGCGAGGCGGGCGAACTCGTTCGGCTGACCGAGCCGGCGCGGGAAGACGGTCAGGCTGCTCAGCTCGTCGACGCGCTCGGGCGGGAGGCCCGCGAACATCTCGGTGTCCATGAACCCCGGAGCGATCGTGTTGACCCGGATCCCGTGCCCGGCGAGCTGACGGGCCGCGGTGAGGCCGAACGACACCACGGCGCCCTTCGACGCGGCGTACGCGACGCTCGAGCTCGAGTCCAACGCGGCGATCGAGGCGGTGTTCACGATCGCCCCGCGCTCGCCGTCGGCGTTCGGCGGGTTCTTCGCCATCCACCGCGCACCGTGCGCGGCCACGAGATAGGTGCCGGTCAGGTTCACGTCGACGGTGCGACGGAAGAGCTCGACCGGGAAGATCTCACCGGCGTCGTCGAGGAACGCCGCGCCGCGGATCATCCCCGCGCAGTTCACGACGGCGTGGATGCCTCCGAACTCGGAGCCGATCTCGTCCATCGCCGCGGCCACCGCGGGCTCGTCGGTGATGTCGACCACGATGGTGCGGAAGCGCTCGCCGGTCGGGTCGGCGGGCATCGCGAGGTCGAGGCCGACGACCTGTGCGCCGGCATCGACGAAGTACTCGGCGGTGGCGCGGCCGAGTCCGGACGAGGACCCCGTGATCACGCAGACCGATCCAGCGAGTTCCATGCTTGCCTCCCCGAGCGGCGGGCTCGGCCCCGCCTCATTTCTACCATACGGTCGGTTGTCGGGACTGGCAAGAGCTCCCAGAGCTGCGGCCTTACGAGGATGACGCCGCGTTCCCGCGATCCTCGGCCACGATGCGTGCGATGACGCGATCCGCCCACCGCCCGCTGAGCGGACCGATGACCAGCAACAGGGCCCAGGTCCACCGGCCCCAGTCGGCTCCCCAGGCATAGGCGACGACGATCGAGAGCAGGAAGACGAGCGGGGTCGTCGCCGTGTCGAGCAGGCGCACGGTGTCGGCACGGCGGGGGAGCGGGTTCGCGATCACGCCGTCGCGGCGGGCGACGAGGAAGATCGCCGACTGCGCCATGACCGCCGCCGCGATGTTCACGGCGTAGACCGCGACCGCGAGCGGCTGGTCGCCGGTCTCGGGGTCGCTGATGCCCTGGGTCGAGAACGGGATGAAGACGACGAACACGAGCGCGACGATGTTCGCGGTCATCGTGCCGGAGCTCATGGCGACGAACCCCGAGCTCAGACGATGGTTCGTCCGCCAGAACACCGCGATCACGACGAAGCTGACGAGGAAGCCGAACAGCTGCCAGCCGAGTCCGCCCGAGAGCCAGGTCCAGAGGTCGCCCCATTCGGATGCCTCGGGCGGGTCGATGTTCACGACCAGCAGTGTGAGCGCGAACGCGTAGACCGCGTCGAAGAACGTGAACGCGCGCGCGAACTCGACGCTGTCGCGGTGATAGTGCGAAGGGGCCGGCTTCGTTTCGTCCACGATCCCGAGTGTGGCGCCGTCTCCGCACGGACGCCGCCACGACGCGCCGAAGCGCCGGCGTCCGGATGGGTCCGGTCGGCGGCGCTTCGAGGTTCGGCGGGTCAGTCCCAGTCGACCGAGTGGGTCCAGCCCGCGAGATAGGCCCGCTCGTTCTCGCTCAGCCGGAACGTGCCGCGCGGCATGGGCCGGTCGTCCAGCTCGCACAGCTCCATGATGCGGCGCACGACGAACGAGCGCAGCGGGGCGTTCGGGTTCTCGAGCACCTCGCGCTGGAGCGGGCGCTCGAGCATGGGCCACCACACGCCGATCGGCGGCAGCGACCAGAGGACGGGGCGTTCAGGGGCAGGGGGCTCCAGGATCGTGGTCATTGCGCCCGCTCCTCGTGCAGGTCGCCCGACTCCGGGTCACGGACCACGACCTCTTCGTCGGGGTCGGCGTGCTCTTCGGCGAGACGGTGCTGCTCCGATGCCTGGACCGCCTCATCCAGCTCGTCGGCGGCCCCGGGTTCCTGGGGATCCGGTGATGTCATCGTCACTCCTCATGTTCGGCTCGGACACGCACAGCGTCGGACGTGCCCACTCTCGACCGTACGCACCGTCACCACAAAGGGGGATGGGATTGACCCAACCGTCCCGCACTGCTACCCAGGGGGCATGGACTTGCCAGTGATGCCGCCCATCGCGCCCATGCTCTCGAAATCGGTCCGCGAGATCCCCGACGTCGGCCACGTCGAACCGAAGTGGGACGGCTTCCGGACGATCGTCTTCAAGGACGGCGACGAGGTCGAGCTCGGCAGCCGCAACGAACGGCCCATGACCCGGTACTTCCCGGAGCTCGTGGAGTCGCTGCGCCGGAACCTGCCCGATCGCTGCGTCGTCGACGGCGAGATCATCCTCGTCCGCGGCGGCCGGCTCGACTTCGACGCGCTGCAGCAGCGCATCCATCCGGCCGCGAGCCGGGTTCGGCTGCTCGCCGGCGAGACCCCGACCTCGTTCGTCGCGTTCGACCTGCTCGCACTCGGGGACGACGATCTGATGGGACGCCCGTTCGCCGAACGGCGGCGCCGGCTCGAGGAGGCGCTGGCCGAGGCATCCGACCCGGTCTTCGTGACCCCGGCGACCGCCGACCTCGACGAGGCGACCGACTGGTTCGAGCGGTTCGAGGGCGCGGGCCTCGACGGCGTCGTCGCGAAACCGCTCGACGGCACCTACCAGCCCGACAAGCGCACCATGTTCAAGATCAAGCACGAGCGCACCGCGGACTGCGTGCTCGCGGGCTTCCGGTGGCACAAATCGGGCGACGTGGTCGGGTCGCTCCTGCTCGGCCTGTACGGCGACGACGGCCGGCTGCATCATGTGGGCGTCGCCGCATCGTTCCCCATGGCCAAGCGCAAAGCGCTCGTCGAAGAGCTCGAACCGCTCATCGCGACCGATCTCTCGGCGCACCCGTGGGGCGAGTGGGCCGACCAGGAGGCGCACGCGTCGACGCGCATGCCGGGCGCGGTGAGCCGCTGGAGCGCGGGCAAGAACCTCTCGTTCGTGCCGCTCCGGCCGGAGCGCGTGCTCGAGGTCGCCTACGACCACATGGAGGGCGACCGATTCCGGCACACCGCCCAGTTCCGCAGGTGGCGCACCGACCGCGACCCGGCGACGTGCACGTACGAGCAGCTCGAGCAGCCGACCGACCTCGACCTCGGCGACATCCTGCCGCTCGGTCCGGCGGCGCGGAGTTAGAGCACCGCGCGCAGCCCGGCCGACCCGGCCGAGTGGTGCTCGAACACGAGGTTCGTCTCGGTGAGCGCGACGGCCGGGTTCGCCGACAGGTTCTTCAGCACGAACTGCCGCACGTGCTCGCTGTCGCGCACGCGCACGTGGATGAGGAAGTCCTCCGTGCCGCCGAGGAAGAACAGCTGTGCGACCTCGGGCTCACGGCGGAGCTCGTCGGAGATCTGCTCCATGAGGTGCCGGGCACCCGGCCGGATGCGGACGCTCACGAGCGCCTGCAACGTGTAGCCGAGCGCGGCGGGGTTGATCTCCGCGGTGTACCGGAGGATCACACCGCGCTCGCGCAGCGAGCGCACTCGGGCGAGACACGTCGACGGTGAGACACCTGCGGCACGCGCGAGCTCGACGTTCGGGATGCGTGCGTTCTCGTGCAGCAGCGCCACGATGCGCCGGTCGACCTCGTCGAGCGCGAGCGGGCCGGATGCCCCGCCCGGCGGTGTGCGGACCGCGCCGCCGGGGGAGGCGTCCGACGTGCTGATCTTCGGTGCGTCGGCCATGAATGCGCCCCCTCCCGAACAGAAGCATGAATATGCGCCATTCTACCGAACAAGCTGCGGAACCTATTCCGATGCGACGAACAACCGGTCACCATGGAGGGGTCCGCACCACGGAGGATTCGGGGTTCATCATGCGCATCGGCGTGCCGGCAGAGATCAAGAACAACGAGTTCCGCGTCGCGATGACACCCGCGGGCGCGCACGCGCTCACGCTGCGCGGTCACACCGTCGAGATCCAGGCGGGCGCGGGTGCCGGCGCCGGGTACACCGACGCCGAGTACCGCGAGGCCGGCGCGACGATCGTCGCGAACGCGGAGGCGGCGTGGGCGAACGAGCTCGTCCTGAAGGTCAAAGAGCCGATCGAGTCCGAGTACGGCTTCCTCCGCGAGGACCTCACGCTCTTCACCTACCTGCACCTCGCGGCCGACCTGCCGCTCACGCGCGCGATCCTGCAGTCCGGCGTGACCGCGATCGCGTATGAGACCGTGCAGCTCGCAGACCGCTCGCTTCCGCTGCTCACCCCCATGAGCGAGGTCGCGGGCCGGCTCGCGCCCCAGGTCGGCGCCGCGTCGCTGCTCGCCTCGAAAGGCGGTCGCGGCGTGCTGCTCGCGGGCGTGCCGGGCACCGCACCCGCCAAGGTCGTCGTCATCGGCGGCGGCGTCGCGGGCGAACAGGCCGCCGCGACCGCACTCGGCCTGGGCGCCGACGTCACGGTGTTCGACATCTCACTGCCGAAGCTGCGCGAGCTCGACGCACGCTACGAGCACCGCATCAAGACACTCGCGTCGAGCCCCTACGAGATCGCGCGCCAGGTGAAGGACGCCGACCTCGTCGTCGGTGCGGTGCTCGTGCCGGGCGCCGCAGCGCCCAAGGTCGTCACCGACGAGATGGTCGCGTCGATGAAGCCGGGTGCGGTCCTCGTCGACATCGCGATCGACCAGGGCGGATGCTTCGAGGGCTCACGCCCGACCACGCATGCCGAGCCGACCTACCCGGTGCACGACGCCATCTTCTACTGCGTGGCCAACATGCCGGGTGCCGTGCCCGCGACCTCGACCCCGGCGCTCACCAACGCGACGCTGCCGTACGCGACGAAGATCGCCGACCTCGGCTGGCAGGCCGCGCTCGCCGAGGACGCCGCACTCGCCAAGGGCCTCAATGCCACGGCCGGCCGGCTCACGAACGAGGGCGTCGCCAAGGCCCACGGCCTCGAGCTCAGCCACGCCTGACGCCCCTCCCCGCTGGTCGAGTAGCACAGCGTATCGAGACTTCGCGGGCCGATCTCGAGGCCGCGTCACGGGGTCTCGATACGCGTGCTCCTTCGTCGCTCGCTCCTCGACCAGCGGGTCACTCGCCCATGGTCACCGGCAGGCCCGCGCGGTACCAGGCGACGATGCCGCCGTCGATGTTGCGCGCGTCGACGCCCTCCTGAGTGAGGAACGCGGTGGCCTGGGCGCTGCGCCCGCCCACGTGGCAGAGCACGTAGACCGGGCGGTCGCGCGGGACCTCGGCCACCCGGGCGGCGAGCTCGCCGAGCGGGATGTGCGTCGCGTCGTCGAGGCGCGCCTGCTCGAGCTCGGAGGCCTCGCGGACGTCGAGCACGTACGCGCCCTCGGCGGCGTGCACCTCCTCGGGGGTCGCGGTCGGCAGGTTCGGCTCGGTTCCGTGCATACCTCGAGGCTACGCCGCGCCCGACCTCGCAGCGAAAACACGCGCATCGCCGGGAGAATTGCGCGGTTCCTGCCGCGTTCGCACATATCCTCTCCGTGTGCCGTGGCTGAATCGGAATCCTGACGGGGAGGAACTCCTCCCGCGCGAAGCCGACGTCGCCGCCGACCGGCTCACTCCCGGACCCATGCGTGAGCACCACACGAGCCCCGAAGGGCTCAGCCTGGGGGATCCGGCCCTGGTCGCCGGCAACGTCACCGATCCCGCGCGCCGGCGGTGGCTCGCGGAGCTCAGCGCGCTCGGCGGACGTTCGCCGCTCGTGCGGTTCGTCGACACGCCGCGTACGCGCATCGAGCTGTCGACGACGCACCCCGGCGGGCTGCCGCAGTTCATCACCGGCAAGTCGACGCTGCTGTCGAGCCTGATCCGCGACGAGCTCGCGCTGCGCAACGCCAAGATGGCCGCGGCCGAGATCACGCAGAAGGGCGTCGAGCTGCGCTCGGTCCGCGGCATCGAGTCGGTGCACCTCGCGATCGGGCTCGCGTCGTGGCGCAACGAGGGGCAGGAGTTCCTCGCGCCCGTGCTGCTCCGCCCGCTCGCGATCCGCCGCTACGGACGCGACTTCGAGCTCAAGCTCAAGGGGCAGCCGTTCCTGAACCCCGCGCTCGCGCGCGAGCTGCAGCGCCAGTTCCAGATCACGCTCGACGCCGAGGCGTTCGTCGCGCTCGCGATCACGAACGGCGTGTTCAAGCCGCAGCCCGTCATCGACCGGCTGCGCGGACTCACCACGCACCTGCCCTGGTTCCGGGTCGCGCCCCGGCTCGTGGTGTCGAGCTTCGCCGAGGTCGGCCCGGCCATGGCGCTCGACGCGACCGACCTCGCGCACCCCGTCATCGACGCCGTCGCCGGCCATCCGGCCGCGAAGGCGGTGCTCGCGAACCGCGGCGAGCCCGCGACGATCGTGCCGCAGGACCAGCGCCCGCCGCAGAGCGACCGGCTGCTGCTCGACGCCGACCCCGAGCAGGAGCGCGTCATCGCCGAGGTCGAGGCCGGAGCATCCGTCGTCGTGAAGACGCTGCCGGGCACCGGCGGCACGCAGACCATCGTGAACGCCGTGGGCGCGCTCGTCGCACGCGACCGGCGCGTGCTCGTCGTGGGCTCGCGCCGTGCGAGCCTCGACGGCATCGCGCACCGGCTCGGCCAGGTCGGGCTCCCGGGCGCCGCGGTGACCACCGCGGGCCTCCGGCGCGAGCTCATCCAGTCCATCTCGCGCAATGAGAAGGCTGAACGGCCGCGGGTCGCCGACGTCGACGACGCGCTCGTGCGCCTCCGCAAGGTGCTGCTCGACTACCGCGGCGGTCTGACGCGCCCCGACCCCGAGCTCGGGGTCTCGGTGCTCGACGCGCTCGGTGAGCTGTCGCGGCTCGCCCGCAACCGGCCGGCACCGCAGACGACGGCGCGACTGGACCACGCCTGCCTGGTCGCGATCGCCGGCCGCAGGCCCGAGGTCGCGCGCGATCTCGTGCGCGCCGCGGCGCTCGGCGAGTTCAAGTACGGCCCGGGAGACTCGCCCTGGTACGGCGCGACGTTCGAGTCCGCCGGCGAGTCCGAGGCGGCGCACGCGCTGGCCAAACGCCTGCACCAGCTCGAGGTGCCGCGTCTGCTCGAGCGGGGGCGGTCGCTCATCGCCCAGACCCGCCTGCGCCAGTTCGAGTCGATCGCCGAGCTCGGCGTGTTCCTGCGCCTGCTGCTCGACGTGCGCGACACGCTCGACCGCTTCCGGCCCACGGTGTTCGACCGCCCGCTCGGCGAGCTCATCGCCGCGACGAGCTCGCGCCGCGACGAGCCCGGCATGACCGGCGCCAACCGCCGGCGGCTGCGCCGCCTCGCGCTCGAGTACGTCCGGCCGGGCGTGCACGTGTCCGATCTCAACGCCGCGCTCCGGGGCATCCAGCAGCAGCGCACCCTCTGGCAGCGCTACTCCGAGGCCGGTGCGACCCCCGGCGTGCCCGTGGGGCTCGACGACGTGCACGTCGCCTACCAGACGGTCGCGACCGACCTGCAGTCCCTCGACGCGCCGCTCGGCGTCCTCGGCACGGCACGGCAGCTGGGTGCGCGTCCGCTCCGGGAGCTCACGAGCATGCTCGCGGGCCTCGCGGCCGACTCCGAGGTGCTGCAGAACCTGCAGGAGCGCACGGCGCTGCTCGGCCGGCTCCGCGACCTCGGGCTCGATCCGCTGCTCGTCGACCTCACCCGGCGTCACGTCCCCGAGCAGCGGGTCGCCGACGAGCTCGAGCTCGCGTGGTGGCAGTCCATGCTCGAGAGCGTGCTCGCGCACGACAAGGCGCTGCTCGGCGCCAACACGCAGGTGCTCGACCGGCTCGAGGCGGACTTCCGCCTCGTCGACGAGGCGCACGCGTCGGCCGGCGGCCCGATGCTCGCGTGGAGGCTCGCCGAGAACTGGAAGGTCGCACTGGTCGACCACCCCGAGGAGGCCGACCGGCTGAAGCGCATGCTGCGCGCCGACCGGGTGCAGCCTGCGGCGCTGCAGGCCGGCGCACCGCACCTGTTCAAGCTGCTCGCACCCGTGTGGTTGTCCTCGCCGTACGAGGTGTCCGCGATCGACGATGCGATCACGTTCGACACCGTCATCCTCGTCGATGCAGGCGCGACGACCATCGCCGAGAACCTCGGCGCGATCCGCCGTGCCAAGCAGGTGGTCGCCTTCGGCGACCCGGTCACGCAGACGCCCACCGACTTCGAGACCGGCATCGACGACGGCGAGCCCGGCTCGACCGACGCCGCCGAGCACGGCGTCGACGCGATGCACGCCGACTCGGCGCTCGCGCGGCTCGGCGAGCTGCTGCCCACGATGACGCTGACGCGCAGCTACCGGGCGGGCGGCGAAGACCTCGCCGAGCTCGTGAACCGGCGGTTCTACGGCGGGCGTATCTCGTCGCTGCCGTGGGCCGGTAGTTTCCTGGGTCACGGTAGCCTGCGCCTGCACTACGTGAACGACAACGGGCTGCCCGACCCGCTCACGGGCACGGTCGAGAGTCTCGACGCCGAGGTCGCGAAGGTCGTCGAGCTGGTCATGGACCACGCGGTCAAGCGCCCGCGCGAGTCGCTCATGGTCATCACCGCGAGCCCGCGGCACGCGGGCCGGGTGCACCAGGCGGTGCTCGCCGCGTTCGCGAAGCGCCGCGACCTGTCGGACTTCATCTTGAAGGACCGCGCCGAGCCGTTCACGGTGCTCACGCTCGAGCAGTCCGTCGCGCAGAGCCGCGACCGGGTCGTGTTCTCGGTCGGGTTCGGGCGCACGCCGCACGGGCGCCTGCTGTCGAACTTCGGTGCGCTCGGCGAGCCCGGCGGCGACCGGCTGCTCGCGGTCGGCATGACCCGCGCGCGCCGCTCGATGGACCTCGTGTCGGCGTTCCGCCCCGAGCACATCGACGCCGAACGGCAGTCGAACGGCGTGCTCGCGCTCGCACAGGTGCTGAGCCAGACCGAGGAGCGCCAGGCGCAGGACCCGGCGGGCAGCGCACCCGACGTCATGCTCGCCGACCTCGCGGCGCGGCTCGAGCGGCGAGGCATCCGGGTGAAGCTCGACTACCGCGAGCGGCTCGCGCTTGCCGCCGCGCACGCCGGCAAGGCCGTCGTGGTCGAGACGGATGCCTCACTCGCGGGCCAGAGCTTGCGTGAGTCGCTGCGGCTGCGCCCCGACGTGCTGCGCCGCCTCGGCTGGCACTACCTGCGCGTGCACAGCTTCGAGCTGTTCGGTGACCCCGAGGCCGTGGCCAACCGCGTCGCGAACCTGCTCGGCAAGACGGAACGCTCGGCGCAGGCCGCGTCATGACCGCCGCGCCGGCCGACGGCGCGAGCGGGTCGAGCGAGCCGGATGTCCCGGGTGCGACGGATGTCTCTGACGTGAGCGCCTCTCGGGCAGCGGATGCCTCGGGCGAGCCGGGTGCTTCGGGCGGGGCGGATGCCGCGGGTGAGCCGGGTGCTTCGGATGCCGCTGACGCGGGGCCGGCCCGTCAGCGCGTGGAACGCACGGGCCGCCGCCGCGCACGCCTGACGCCCGCGCCCGACACCGACGTGTCGCCCGAGAAGCCGGTCCGCGACGAGCCCGCCCCGGGCGGGACATCCGACGACGACCGCATCACGCGCGAGCGCCCACCGCACTGGTGACCCATCGTCGGTCGAGTAGCGAGCGAGGAACGAGCACGCGTATCGAGACCCGGTGACGTGTTCCGCCAAGCCACTCATCGAGCGGGGTCGCGAATGGTCGCCCCAGTTCGCGCCGAGCGACGATTCGCGACCCCGCTCAGGGAGAGGACCGAGGAGGGGGCAGGGTGAGGGGCTACTGGGCGTGCTTGCCGTGGGTGCCGTCGGGGCTCGGCGCGGGCTGCGTCGGGACTGCGCCGCTTGCGGTGCCGCTCGCGGGGGTGTGCGTCGCGCCGCGCTCGGCCGCGAGCAGATCGCGGATCTCGGTGAGCAGCGTGAGCTCGGTCTCGGGGTCTTCTGCGGCGGGCTCGCCGACCTTGCGCCGCGCCTCGGCACGCTCCTTCATTGTGTTCATGGGGAGCACGAACACGAAGTAGACGACCGCGGCGACCACGACGAACGTGATGATGGCGCCGAGGACGGCACCGAACCTCACCTCGGCGACCCCGCCCGTCAAGGTCGGGATCGGCAGCTTGAGTGCGTCATCGAGGCTGTCCGCCTGGAACAGCACCCCGATGAGCGGGTTGATGAGGTTGTTCACGATCGAGTTCACGACCGCGGTGAACGCGGCGCCGATCACGACCGCGACGGCCAGCTCGATCACATTGCCGCGGAGGATGAATTCCTTGAAGCCCTTGAGCACGCTGTTCTCCTGTCGTCGGTAGGGGACGGGTGGGGACGGTCGCGGGAGATTACGAGGAGCTCGACGAACCGGACGAGCTCGACGAGCTCGACGAGCTCGACGAGCCGGCGGTGCTCGACGAGGCCGCCGGCTTCGACTCCGAGGAGCCGCCGCTCGTGGACGAGCCGCCCGACGAGGCATCCGCCCCGCCCTTGTCGCCGCCCGCGCGCGAGTCGGTGCGGTAGAAGCCCGACCCGTTGAACGTGACGCCGATGGTGTTGAAGAGTTTGCGGAGGCGGCCGCCACAGACCTCGCACGTGGTCAGCGCGTCGTCGGTGAACGCCTGGTGGATGTCGAAGGCGTTGTCGCACTCGGTGCAGCGGTAGGAATAGGTGGGCATGGCGGTCTTTCGGCTGAGAGCCTTTCGGCTGGGGGCGAACCGGGTCCGGCTCAGAAGGCGATGATGCGCGTCGGCGTCACGACGCCGTTCACCGGCTGGTCGTGCAGCTCGCGCGGCACCGACTCGACGAACTCGCGCTCGTAGACGACGGCGTACACCGGGGGACATTTTCCCATCGAACCGAGGGTCTTGTCGAAATAGCCTCGGCCCCAGCCGAGCCGCATGCCGGTGCGGTCGATCGCGGCGGCCGGAACGATGATGAGGTCGACGTCGTTGATGGCCATCGGGCCGAGCAGCTCGCCCTCGGCCTCGGGCACGCCCGCGAGGCCCAGTCGCTCGGTCTCGTCTTCGCCGACGGTCCAGTCGAGCAGTCCGTCTTCGCGGGTGATCGGGAAGAGGACCCGGATGCCCCGGGCCTCGGCCCAGTTCACGAATGGACGGGTATCGGGCTCGGCGGGCATCGAGAGATAACAGGAGAGGGAGGTCGCGCCGGTCTCGGCGACGAGCTCCTGCAGTCGGGCGGTCAATCCGTCGTTGGCGAGCTCGCGCTCGTGGGCCGGCATGTTCTGGCGGCGCTCACGCAGCTCGGCGCGGAGGATGCGCTTGACCACGTCGGGGGCGTCGGCGGGCATAGCACAATCCTAGGCGTCCCTCGCCGGGCCACCGTCGCCCGCTACGCTGAACCGCATGACGACGAAGCGCATCACGAAGGCAGTCATCCCGGCGGCAGGGCTCGGCACGCGGTTCCTCCCGGCGACGAAAGCGATGCCGAAAGAGATGCTCCCGGTCGTCGACAAGCCCGCGATCCAGTACGTCGTGGAAGAGGCGGTCGCCGCGGGGCTCGACGACGTGCTCATGATCATCGGGCGGAACAAGAACGCCCTCGCGAACCACTTCGACCGCGTCACCGAGCTCGAGCAGACCCTTGAAGACAAGGGCGACGAGTCGAAGCTCGAGCGGGTCAAGGAGTCGAGCGACCTCGCCGACGTGCACTTCGTGCGGCAGGGCGACCCCAAGGGGCTCGGCCACGCGGTGCTCCGCGCGCGGAAGCACGTGGGTCACGAGTCGTTCGCGGTGCTCCTCGGCGACGACCTCATCGACGCGCGCGACGTGCTGCTCACGCGCATGCTCGACGAGCACGACGCGCGCGACGCGACGGTGATCGCGCTGCTCGAGGTCGACCCCGACCAGATCCACATGTACGGCGCCGCCGAGGTCGAGGCGACCGACGACCCCGACGTCGTGCGGGTCACGGGGCTCGTCGAGAAGCCGGCCAAGGAGGTCGCGCCCTCGAACTATGCGGTGATCGGCCGGTACGTGCTGAAGCCCGAGGTGTTCGACGTGCTCGAGCGCACCAAGCCCGGCAAGGGCGGCGAGATCCAGCTCACCGACGCGCTCATGGAGATGGCCGACGACGTCGAGGGCACCGGCGGCGTGTACGGCGTCGTGTTCCGGGGGCGCCGGTACGACACGGGCGACAAGCTCGACTACATCAAGGCCGTCGTCCAGCTCGCGGTCGACCGCGACGATATCGGTCCCGACCTGCGCGAATGGCTCGGCGGCTTCGTCGCCGCCGGCGGTGCGTCCCGCGACGCCGTCTGATCATGTCCGCCGCCCTCCTGCCGACGCTCCGCGACGGCGAGGTCACCCTCCGGCCGATCCGTGCGAAGGATGCGCGGCCGCTGGAGCGGGTGCTGCTCGACAACCGCACCTGGCTCCGCCGGTGGGAGGCGACCTACCCGGGCGGCGGCTCGGTCATCGACACCCGCGCGAGCATCCGCAGCCTGACCGCGCACGCGCGGGCCGGCAACGGGCTGCCGTTCATCATCGAGGTCGACGGCGCGCTCGTCGGCCAGCTCAACGTCTCATCGATCGCGTACGGCTCGCTGTCGTCGGCGACGATCGGCTACTGGGTCGCGCAGGAGACCGCGGGCCGCGGCGTGACCCCGACGGCGGTCGCGCTCGCGACGGACTACTGCTTCACCACGCTGCGGCTGCACCGCATGGAGATCTGCATCAGGCCCGAGAACGCGCCGTCGCTGCGCGTGGTCGAGAAGCTCGGCTTCAGGTACGAGGGGCTCAGACGCCGGTTCATCCACATCGACGGCGACTGGCGCGACCACTTCTCGTTCGCGCTCGTGGCGGAGGAGGTGCCGGGCGGCGTGCTCGCCAGGTGGCACGACGGCCGGGTGCCCGAGGGCGCCGCGCGGGTGCCTCAGGCGGACCTGGATGCCGCGGCGGTGCCGCTGCACCTGCCGAATCGACGCTGATCGGCGCGATCGGCTGGGAAGTCGCCGATCGATCGCTGACACGCCCGCGCGACGCGCGGTCACGGATGCCTCGCGTCCCCTAGCGTTGACGCATGGACGCGATCGGCGGGGGAGTGCTCGTGGCCGTCGCCGCTGCACTCTGGGTGGCGTATCTGCTGCCGACCTGGTTCCGGCGCGGGCAGTACCTCGCGACCGAGCGCAATGCGGTGCGGTTGCAGCAGACGCTCCGCATCCTCGCCGAGACGGCTGAAACGCCCGAAGAGGTCAGGGTCGAGGCGACGGCTCGCGACGTCGCCGCGCAGCAGCGCATCCTCGCGCAGCGGAGTGAGCAGGCCCGCCTCGAGGCCGAGGCCGCCGAGCAGCTCGCGATCGCCGAGCGCGCCGCGGCCGAACAGCGTGCGGCCGTCGCGCGTGAGAAGGCCGAACGGGCGCTCGCGGCCAAACGGCGCGCCGAGGCATCCGCCGCCGTGATCGCGCCCGACCCGGTCGCAGCCCGACGGGCCCTGCGTCGTCGTCGGGCGGCCTGCACGCTCGGCGTGCTCATCTCCGTCATCGTCGTGATCGTGGGCGCGGTCGGCCTGCCATTCGGCCTGTCGCCGCTCGTCGCGATGGCCGGCATCGCCGGAGCCGGGGCCGGCTTCGCGGGGATCGCGGTGCTCGCGCGTCGCCGCGTGACCGTCGCGGTCGCGCCGGTGGTCGCGGCACCCGTGACCGCGCCACGCTTCGAACCGATCGATCTTCCCGCGCCCGTCGCCGCCCCCACGACCAGCTGGACGCCGCAGCCGCTGCCGAAGCCGCTGCATCTGTCTCGCGGCACGATCGCTGCCGCGGCCATGGCCTCGGTCGAGGCGGCCGAGGGGCTGCGCCGCGCCGCCGCGGGAGCCGCGATCGCGGAGCGCGCGGCGAAGCTCGAGCCCCAGCTGCCGAAGCTCACCCCGCGATCGGCGCCCGCCGCGCGTGCCGCAGCTGCCGACGCAAGCGCGCCCGTGAACCCGTACGCGCGCATGGGTGTCGTCGACGACACGGCGCCCGGCTTCGAAAGCCTCGACGCGGTGCTCCGCCGTCGTCGCGAGGCCGTCTGAGTCGAACGCGTGCGTGTGGTCAGAACGACCCCGCGCGGGATGATAGAGTCGTTCACGGCTTGGGCCCATGGCGCAGTTGGTAGCGCGTCTCGTTCGCAATGAGAAGGTCGGGGGTTCGAATCCCCCTGGGTCCACCAGTGTGATGTCTCGCGACATGTGTCTCGCATGTCGCGAGACATCTGTCATTTCGGGGGCCATCAGCCGGGTGGTTGGAGTTCGTTTCTCCGGGTCGACGGCATCGATCCCGCCGTCTCGGTAGCGGGCGAGGAGCCGGTGCAGCTGTCTCCGAGACAGTCCGTATCGTTCGGAGGCTTCCGCGACGGTCAACTGCCTGGTGACGATCTTCATGACCACGACCCGGTGCTTCGACATGGCCCCGACTGTGACCTAGGTCGCGAGACATGAGGGACATATCTCCTGTGACCTATGTCCTGAACTCAGACATAGGACACAGTGCGTATGGAGCGATGACGGACATCGTCTGATGGATTGAGCGCGCTCAGCACGATGAGTGCTGTGGAAACCTGGCCGCCGCACGGACCTGGCCGGTAAATTTGTGGGTGCCGCTGGCGGAAGGAGTTGCATCATGTCGATCACGACCATCACCACCGCTCAGCGTGCCGAGCGCGAGCGCCAGGTCGCCGAGGCCATCCACTCCGGTGAGATGGAAGGGCTGCCCACCAGCGAGGCGACCAAGGCCGACGCCGACAAGTACGTCGCGGGCGAGATCGACCTCGCCGAGCTCGAGGCCCGGGTGCGCACCCGCTACGGGATTGCCTGACTTCGTCGACCCCTACCTCGATCCGGTGACGGGGATCCTGAAGAACCTCGTCGGCGCGGCAACGCAGGCCGAGCTGGATGCGGTCGAAGGTGACCTCGTGCCGATCCGCGCGCTGCGTCTGGCGGCCGAGCCGCCGGAGCCGACCGGCGACCTCGTCGAACTGCGTGCGATCCACCGCTTCCTGTTCAGTCCGATCTACGACTGGGCTGGGGAGCTGCGCACGGTCGATATCCGCAAGAATGGTCGACGGCGCCGGCTACTTCGTGCCGGTCTCCATGACCGAGCGCGCCGCCGGATTCGCCGCCGACGAGTTACGGGCGGACGAGTACCTGCGCGGCATGGACCGAGCGATGTTCGTCGCCCGGCTCGCGCACCACTACGACCAGTTCAACTACATCCACCCGTTCCGCGAGGGCAACGGCCGCGCTCAGCGATGGATGTGGGACCGGATCGCGCGCGATGCAGGCTGGCGGCTGAACTGGCTCGGCGTCACCGGTGCGGTCAACGACGCGGCATCCCGGGCCGCAGCCGAGGAGCGTGACCTACAGCTATTGATCGCGATGCTCGACCAGATCGTCGTCCCGTTGTAGTTCCGAGCAGGGCGCGCCGGCTTCAGGCCTGCCCGACACGTTCAAACGCGATGCGCCGGCAACTTCTCACGACTGGTTCCAGAGATCCTGGGGACGGTGGCTCGTGCGCTCGCTGCATGCAGGGGTGAGGCGTCGCGGGTCGAGGTCGAGGGGCCGCGCTCGCGTGCCGGGTATCGAGGCGCGGCTCAACGCGACATGACGAACCCCGGCGGCAGCGCCGCCTCGCCCACGCCCGAGAGCGCGGTGAGCGTCGGATGTCCCGCCTGCAGCAGCACCGCATCGCTCTCGGGGTCGAACTCGCCGGAGAGGTCGGCGACGGTGAGCCTGACCTCGCCCTCGCCGGGCACCGCGGCCGTGGTCTGCACGACGCCGAACTCCGCCAGGCGCGCGGAGCGCGGCCGCCCGTCGAGCTCGGCCCGGTTGGGCACGTTCACGTTCAGCACGGTGCCCTGGGGGCTTTCGAGGAGCGGCGCGATGAGCGGGGCGGCCACCGTCGCCGCGGTCTGCCAGTGGTGCGCGTCGGGGTCGAGCCCGACGTCGAGCGACACCGCGAGCCCGCGCAGTCCGCTCGCACCCGCGGTGAGTGCTGCGCCGACCGTGCCCGAGTGCAGCACCACGTGCCCGACGTTGGCGCCCCGGTTGATGCCCGAGAGCACCACGTCGGGGGTCGCGCCGAAGGCGCCGTGCGCCGCGAGCAGCGCGATCATCGCGGGTGCCGCCTGCACGGCGAAGATCGTGGCGCCGTCGAGCCCCTCGATCTCGCGGCGCTCCATGCGCACCCGACCGTCGGGGTCGGCGCCCGTGATCGCGGCGCTGCTGCCGCTGGCCTCCGACCACGGTGCGGCCACGATGACCTCGAGCCCCGCGTCGAGCGCGGTGCGCGCCAGCGCGTGCAACCCGGGCGAGTCGATACCGTCGTCGTTCGTGATGAGCGCGACCCCGTTGAGCGCGACCCCCTTGAGCGCGACCCCGTTCATGGGTTGACCTCCTCGACTCGACCCGCGAGCTCGGCGGGTGACACCTGCCCGGCGCCGTCGCCGCGCACCGGCTCGATCCCGACCTCGGCCCGCAGGCGTCTGATGGCCTCGGCATCCCCCGAGGCGAGCCCGTGCCGGGTGACGTTCAGCGCGGCCGCGGCGGCCCCCAATTGCACGGCGTCGGCGACCTCATCGCCGTCGAGCAGCGCCGCGGTGGTCGCGGCCGTGAACGAGTCGCCGGCGCCGCGCGCGTCGACCGCCTCCATACGGGGCACATGGATGCTGAACGCGCCCTCGCTCGTGACCAGCAGGCTCGGATGGTCCGCGCGCGTCACGAGCACGTGCTCGGCGCCCGCATCGCGGAGCACACGCGCCGCGTCGATGAACGCCTCCACCGAGGCATCCGCCGCGTGACCCGACTCGAGCAGCTCCTCGTCGCTCGCCTTCGCGAGCAGCACGCCGCCCTCGACCGCGGCGTCCAGCCGCGACCCCGCGAGATCGACGATCACGCGCCCGCCCGCCGCACGCACGTCGGACGCGAGCCGGCGGTACACGTCGTCGGGCAGCGTCGCGTCGTCCGCCGGCCCGCTCAGCAGCACGAGATCGGCGGCCATCGCCTCACGCAGCGTCAGCGCGTACAGGTCGTCGAGGTCGTGGCGCGAGAGCGCGTCGCCCTCCTGCTCCAGGATGCTCGTGCGCTCACCAGTGCGCCGATCGTGCACGTATCCCGCGCCGCGTCCGCCACGCCGGATCGCGGCGACCCGGATCCCGTCGTCCTCGAGGATGTGCCCCGCGATCTCGCCGAGCTCGCCCGTGAGCGTCGCGCAGAGCGTCACCTCGGCGCCGAGCGTGCGCAGCATGCGCGCCTGCCACACGCCCTGCCCGCCCGCATGCACGTGCAGATCAGGACCGTCGGCGTCATCCTCGATGGTGACCGTGACGAGCGGGGAGGGGGCGAAGATCACGACGTGCGCCAAGTGCGGCTCCTTCCGGGTCGGCGTGCGCCGACGGCCCGGGCTGGGCCCGGTCGGCGTCCGCTTCGACCATAGGTCGGCGGTCTGCGCCGTGTCACCCGGTACCGGCCGGGCGGCGCGTCCGCCTAGGATGGGCGGTCGCGACGGTCGCGACGGTCGCGCCGGTCAGCGGATGCCTCGGCGGCGGCCTGCGCGCGCCCGCGCCTGACCGTCGGGCTCGCGCCGTGGCCATAGGCTGGGGCAGTGGCGACCCCCGACACGCAGTCCATCCCACTTGCCCCGGCCCAGCGGTGGCGGGCCTACTGGGTGTGCGTCGCGGTCGCCGGCCTCACCATCCTCGACCTCACCAAGGTGAACGTCGCGCTGCCGTCGATCGAGGAGGCGTTCGCCGCAGGATCGACCGAGCTGCAGCTCATCGTCTCGGGCTACGTGCTCGCGTTCGGCCTCACACTGGTGCCCGCCGGCCGGATCGGCGACCAGCGTTCGCGCAAAGCGCTGTTCGTCATCGGCCTGAGCGCGTTCCTCGTCACCAGCGCGCTCTGCGCGCTCGCGCCGAACGTCACGGTGCTGCTCATCGCCCGGCTGCTGCAGGGCGTCGCCGCCGGCATCCAGATGCCCCAGGTGCTCGGCCTCGTGCAGCAGCTGTTCCAGGGCGAGGAGCGCGGGCGCGCGTTCGGGCTGTTCGGGGCGACCATCGGGCTCGCGACCGCGTTCGGGCCGACGCTCGGCGGATTCCTGATCGCGGTCGGCGGCGCCACCGACGGCTGGCGCTGGATCTTCTGGATGAACGTGCCGCTCGTCGTGATCGCCATCGTGTTCGCGGTCAAGCTGCTGCCCGGGCCGCCGGACCGCCCCGCGCGGCGGCTCGAGCTCGACCCGTTCGGCCTGCTGCTGTTCGCGATCACGGTCGTGTCGCTGATGTGGCCGTTCCTCTTCACGACCGGCTCACCCGACGACAACCCGGCCCGCTGGTGGACCCTCATCGTGTTCGTGCTCGGACTCACGGCGTTCATCGCGTGGGAACGCCACTACGCCCGCACGGGCCGGCACCCGCTCGTGCCGCTGTCGCTGTTCGGCATCAGCTCGTACCGCAACGGCACTGCGCTCGCGACCGCGTTCTTCTCGGCCATGCCGCCCACGTTCCTGCTCACGACCCTCTACCTGCAGCAGGGGCTCGGCCTCGAACCGGTCTACGCGGGCATGGTGACGATCGGATTCGCCCTCACGAGCGCGATCGCCTCGTGGTGGGGCGGCAACCTCGTCAACCGGCTCGGACGGCCGCTCGTCGTGTGGGGCATCGTGATCCTGCTCGTCGGCATCAGCGGGCTCGTCCTCGTCGCCCTGTTCACGCCGCCCGAGGTCGCGCCCTGGGCCATGGCCGGCACGATGGCTGTCGCGGGCTTCGGCGGCGGGTTCGTGATCTCGCCCAATCAGACGCTCGCGCTCGCCGACATCCCCGTCAAGCAGGGCGGGCTCGCGGGCTCCGTCGGGCAGCTCGGGCAGCGGGTCGGCACGGCGGTCGGCACCGCGGTCGGGCTGTCGCTGTTCTACGCGACCATCTGGCGCGAGGCGGGCGGCAACGGCGCCGACCTCGAGGTCTACCACCACGCGTACGGGTACGGGATGCTCGCGGTCGCGCTGTTCCTCGCGGTCGCGCTGGCGATCGGGTTCGCCGACCTCGGCTCGCGCCGGCGGCAGCGGCGCGGGCTGGGCTGAGGGTGCGGCGGGGGCTGGACGGATTGACCGGGTGCGACTCGGTTGATCCCGACTGTCTGAGTGCGCCTCGCGCGCGCCGGGGACGCGTCAGCTGGTGACGGATGCCTCGGGGTCACGCGAGTTGCCCCGCGAGCGATCTGCACGGGCGCCAGGTAATGGGATTCTGATATTCCAGTAGTGGTATCCTCATTGGGCGCGCTGCTGCCGTGGCGTGTGCGTCGTGAGGAGTGCCGGTGTCCGAGGAAATCGCTGTGCGTCGTGGTGGTTCGGTGCGTTCGTGGTGGGGTGTCGCGCTGGGTGGTGTGGTGAGTGCGGGCCTGGTGCTGGGTGGGGTGTCACCGTCGTGGGCGGCTGCATCCGAGGGTGCCGGGGCGGGTTCGCCGGTGGTGGGGGCGTTCGGCATGGGTGCCGGGGTGCAGGGCACCGTAGATGAGCGGTCGGGGGCGTTCTCGTTCGAGGTGCCGTTGGGCGGCGTGACGTTGGGGTGGGATTCGCGGGGACCCGGGGCTGATTCGGGCCGGTTCGGGTTCGGTCCGCGCTGGTCGGTGTCCGGGGTCGGGTTCGTCGACACGGAGGGTGGGGTGCGGGTGGTGCCGGCTCGTGGGGTGCAGGGGGTGCGGGGGGTGTTCGAGGCGTCGGATTCGGTGCCGTCGGGGTTGGCGGGGTATGAGGGTGATGAGGTGCGGTTCTCGCAGACGGCGGGGGTGTTGCCGGCCCGGGCTGATGGGGTGCTGGGTGAGCGGGCGTATGCGTTCGTGTTGCGGGAGCTGGGCGGCCTGGTGTCGTACTTCGACGCGAATGGTGACCCGGTCGCGAAGCTCGACGCGCACGGCGGCCGGGTGGACTGGACGTGGGAGCCCGGGCACCGGCTCGCCCAGGTCGTGACCGAGACGGGGGTGGTGACCTCGCTGGAATGGTCGGATCCGGACCGCGTCGTGGTGTCGGCCTGGGCCGGCGGCGGTGCGCCGCGCCCGGTCGGTGCGATCGAGTTGTCGGGTGGTCGGGTGGCCGCGGTGACGGATGCCACGGGGGCACGCACCACGGTGGCATACGGGCCGTCGGGGTTGGTGGGCAGCGTGGGTTCGGCCAGTGGTGCGGTGACGAACCTGACCTGGCAGCCGCTGCCGGACGGGACGGCTGCGGTGGACCGGGTGGTGGTGACCGACCCGGTGACCGGGGAGCAGGTCCTGGAGCGGCGGTGGGAAGCGACCGGTGGGCTGGCGTCCGGGTGGCCCGCGGTATCGGATGCCGGGGCATTCACGCAGGGTGGTGCCGGGGCGCAGGCCAGCGCCGGGCCGGGGTTTGAGACAGTGGTCACTGACGGGATGAACCGGGTCGTGTCGGCCTACGACGGGGCACAGCTGATGACCGCCAGGGAGACGTCGACGCTATTGCCGTCGGGCGAGCGGGTGCTGCAGCGGCAGGCGTTCAGCCACCCCGACGAGGACGGTGACGTGCCGGGTCGGATGGGCCGGCCGACCGGGATCGAGCTGACCTTCACCAACGACGCCGGCCAGACGAGGACCGTGGCTGAGGGGTTCGTGTTCGACACGTACGGCCGGGTGACCCTGACCGCCGACGGCACCAGATACACCTACAACGCCGCCAACCAGCCCGCCCAGGAGACCACTCCCGAGGGCGCGACCATCAGCACGACGTACTGGCCCACCGGCGACCGCGCCACCCTCACCACCGCCACCCATACAACCGGGTTCTACTGGGACGACGGCACCCTCCTCAACGACACCCACACCACCGCAGCTTCAACCGAGACGGCAAGCTACCTCACCGCCCTCACCCGCGAATCCCGCTCCGTTGGTCGAGTAGCGAGCGACGAAAGAGCACGCGTATCGAGACCCCACACCGTCTACGCCACCCACGACCGCCACGGCAACACCACCGAACTCACCACCGAAGACGGCACCCAGACCACCCGCTACACCTACACCGACTACGGCACCACCACCCCGATCGAAGCCTCCGATACCGAACCCACCACCCCCGAGGCATCCCGCTACCCATTCCTCTACGCCGGCGAATACACCAACCCCACCGGCACGCAGCACCTCGCCGCCCGCACCTTCGCCCCCGCGAGCATGCAGTTCACCACCCGCGACACCCTCCCCCTGCACACCCGGTACGGCTACGCCAACGCCAACCCGATCACCCACATCGACCCCTCCGGTCACTTCGCCATGCCCGACCTCGTCAACGGCCTCGTCATCGGTGTCGTGCTCGCCGCGGCCAGCGTCTACGGTGCGATCGCGGGCGGGATCGGCCTGGCTGCCGGTGGCACCCTGCTGGGAACGATCGCCACGAACGCGGGGTCGATCGCCTTCAGCGGGCTCACCCTGTTCGCGGGCGGAGCGGGCGCCGCGATCGCGGCGTTCAGATACGTCGACGACCACGTCACGAAGTTCCTCGACGAGGAGACCGATCAGCGTCTCGAGTACTCCGAGTACGCCCTCATGGGCTTCGGCGCCCTCACCGCGATCGGCAGCTACGTCTTCGCCCCCAAGACCCTGGCCAAGCTCGCCATCAGATTCAGCCCGGATGACGACTCGGTCCTGTCTGACGTCGAGCACATTGCGCTGAAGAGCTTGCTGAAAAACTCCACCGATGACGCCTCGAAGTTCATCCGCGGGTACAAGGGGGTGCTCAAACGGCTGAACGGAACCGAGCCATTGGATGGCTACCAGCGTAAAGCGGACGTCTACCTGAAGTCTGGCCTCGACTACAGCTTTCACCCCGTGGTCAAACTCAGCACTGCTCACGCGCAGCTCGACCAACTGAAGGCCGCGTATTGGCGAGCGTTCTCCACCAAGTTCTTCGGCGACACCCCGCCGCCCGACGTGATCGATGCCTTTGTGCGAAGGCACGTCACGAAGTTCAAGGCCGTCCAGGACAACGTCACCAGCGCGGTGTCCTTGCAGACGGCAGATTGGGGCCCGGAGAGGACAACGATGCTCCAAAGGTGGGCCACGCGTGACGATGCGTTCACGACGCCGACGATCGACGCGATCATCACAGCGAAGTGACGGCAGGATCTGCGTTCGCACACCCCGCCACCGGTCCACCCGATCAGCGCGGCGTCACGGATGCCTCGGCTGCGGCCGAGGCATCCGTGAACGCCTGACGCGGCACGAACGCGAGCAGCACCGCGGCAGCCGCGGCCGTGAGTCCGCAGACCAGCCACACCGTGACGTACCCCGCGAAGGAGCCGGCCGTGCTCTCGGGCGCAGCGTCGGCCGCGCCCGCGGCCAGCTGCCCGGCCAGCGCGATGCCGAACACGCAGGATGAAATCGCGCCGCCGACCGTCTTCACCGAGTTCGTGAGTCCGGTCGCGACGCCCGTCTGATGCCGCGGAGCGGCCGCCGCCGCTGACGCGGGCAGCGCGGCGACCAGGGCGCCCGAGCCGACGCCCGCGACCACCATGTTGGTCAGCGTCTGCGCATACGTGTGGTGGAACGGCAGGAACAGCAGGTATCCGATGGCCACGAGCGAGGCCGCGACCATGAGCGTGACCCGCGGCGTGATCCGGCGTGCGACCGCCGGGTAGGTCAGCGCGCCCACGACCATCGCGATCAGGTAGACGCCGATGATGAGCGAGGTCTGGAACCCGGATGTGCCGAGCCCGTACCCGACCTCGCTCGGATCGGTGCGCGCGAATGTCGACAGCGGCGCCTGCGCGCCCAGCACGCTCACGCCGAACAGCCCGGCCGTGACGAACACCGGCCACAGCGACGGCGAACGGAACAGGCGCACGTCGATGAGCGGGTCGGGGTGCCGCAGCTCCCACCGCGCGAACGGCACGAGCAGGAGCACGCCCGCGGCGATCAGCCCCCACGAGAGCAGGTCGCCCACGCCGTTCAGGCGCAGGAAGCTCAGTCCGCCCGTGAGCGCGATGAGCGAGAGCGACACCAGGATCAGGCCGACGGTGTCGAGGCGGCCCGGCGCGAGATCGGGCGACTCGCGCACCCCGAACGCGATCACGACGAAGCACGCGACGACCGCAAGCGCGGGGATCAGCAGTACGACGGTGAGCGGCAGCGTGTCGATCAGCGCGCCGCCGACCAGGGCGCCGGTGATCGCACCCACCTCGAGCGCCGCGACGAGCAGGCCCGCGGCCTTCGCGGTGACCGCGGCCGAGTGCCCGGCCGCGCGCGCGCGCGACCAGATGAGCGCGATCTCGAGCGGCAGCCACACCACGTAGAAGCCCTGCAACGCCCACGCGACGAGGAACACCGCGAACGAGTCCGTGAACGGCAGCACGAGCGACGCGGCCGCCGTGATCGCGGTCGACCACAGCAGGATGCGCTTGTGCCCGACCATATCGCCGAGCTTCGCGAGCGCGGGCACCACGAGCGCCGAGAGCGCGAGCTGCGAGCCCTCGAGCCAGTTCACATCGGCGTCGTGGATGCCGAGATGGCGGGCGATGTCGGTGAGCATGGGCGTGTAGTAGCCCTGCAGGATGCCGCTCGTGAACTCGACGAACGCGAGGAAGCCGACGATCGTCGCAAGCGGGCCGAGACGGAGGCGTGCGGGTCGGGCGGTGGCACGGGGCATCGGTGCTCCTTGCGGGGTCGGCTCGACGAGCCGCTGGCGGGGTGATCACACCCTAGTCCCCCGCGCACGGGGACGCGCGCCAGCGCCCGCGCACTCGGGCCGGCGCGATGGGCCGTGCGCTCGGGCCGGCGCGATGGGCCGCGCGCTCATCCCCGCGCACGGGAGCGCACACGGTGCCGCGCGCGGGCCCGCACACAGCGCCGCGCACGGGCCCGCACACGGCGCCGCGCGCGAGTACCCGCGGACGGCTCGCACGCGAGTGCCCGCGCGGCACGACACACGCGTTGCGGGGTCGCGAATGGTCGCTTGCGGCGGCGCCGAGCGACCAAGTGCGACCCCGCTGTGGGGTGCCGGGCGCGGGGTGGCGGGCGCGGGGTGCAGGTGGCGGGTGCGGGTGGGCGGGGTGGCGGGCGCGGGGGTCAGCGGGGGAGGGCGGTGAGCAGGGCGCGGTGGAAGCGCTCGCCGCGCTCGAGGCTGTCGATCGTGACGTGTTCGTCGACGCCGTGGATGGTCGCGCGCTGCGCGGCCGTCATCGCGAGCGGTGCGAACCGGTACACGGCCGGCGAGAACCGGTGGAACCAGCGTGAGTCGGTCGCGGCCATCATGAGGTACGGGGCCGTGATCGCCTCCGGGTAGGCGGCCGCGACCGCGTCGGCGATGTGGGCGAACCGGGCATCGTCGACGGGCGACTCGGCCGACGGCTCGCTGCCCTCGACGATCTCGACCGCGACGTGCGGGTCGCCGACGGCGCGGCGCAGCCGCTTGACGGTGGTCGCGATCGTCTCGCCGATCGCGATGCGCAGGTTCACGATGGCGGATGCCTCTGAGGGCAGCACATTGTGCGCGCTGCCGCCCTCGAGCATGGTCGGGGCGACCGTGGTGCGGACGAGCGCCGCGGGCTCGCCGCCGAGGCGCGCGAAGACCCGGGCGGTGAGCCAGGGCCAGGCCGTGAGCAGGCGCAGCAGGGCACGCGCGCCGCCGCGCGTGTGCGGCGTGAAGGCGGCGAGCATGGCGCGCGTCGACGCCGGCGTGCGCGCGGGAAACGTCGACGGCGTGAGCCGCGCGACCGCCCGGCCGACACGGGCCGTGGCGGTGAGCTTCGGGGGAGCTGAGGCGTGCCCGCCGTCGCTCACGGCGCGGAGCCGCACGGTCAGCACGCCCTTCTCGCCGACGCCCACCATGGCCGTGGGCACCTTGACGAACGGCAGCGGGGCGTCCACGACCGCGCCGCCCTCGTCGATCACGAGCCAGGGCGTGATGCCGCGCTCCTGGAAGAGGTCGGAGATCGCGCGCGCCGCCCGGCCGTAGCTCTCCTCGTCGCCGCCGAATGAGAGGTAGACGTCACGTGCGGGGATGAAGTCGACGGCGAGCAGGTTCTCGACGGCCTCGAGCACGACGAGCAGCGGACCCTTGTCGTCGAGCGCACCGCGGCCCCAGACCCTGCCGTCCTCGATGCGACCCTCGAACGGCGGGATGCGCCACCCGTCGCGCGATGCGGCCGGCACGACGTCGAAATGCGCCATGAGGACGACCGGGTCGCCCGCGCCGCCGCCGCGCCAGTGGTACAGCAGCCCGAGATCGCCGACCCGTTCGAGCTCGAGCCGTGCGGCGACGAGCGGGTAGAGCTCGTCGATGAGCTCACGGAACCGTTCGAAGTCGTCGAGGCCGCGCGTCTCGAGCTCGGCCGAGACGGTCGGCAGCTGCACCATGCGGGAGAGCCGCTCCGCGGCACCCGCCCGCACCGGGACATCCGATTCGTGCGCCTCGCCCTCGTGACCACTCATGTCCGCCAGCCTAGAACCGACCACGGTCGGCGAACGGTCGCAGATGGTGGGTTGAGCCGTGCAACACCCGCCATCCGCGACCGTTCGATGGTGCGGCTGGGGTGCGCGCGGTCAGGCCGCGAGGTGCGCGCCCGGGGTGAGCAGGGCGCCGAGCTCGGCGGCCGAGAGCTCACGACCGAAGGCCGGGTGGCCGGGCTCGAGCGCGCGGCCTCGGTCGAGCGATCCGCCGTCGACCGGGTCGAACCCCAGGTCGTCGATGATCCGCGCGACGACCGCGCGTGCCTCGGCGTCGTCGCCGACGACCGCGAGGGCCCGCCGCAGCGGGGCGCCGGGCGGCATGCTGTCGTCCTCCATCTCGTGGTACCCGAGGTGGTTGAGGCTCTTCACGAGGCGGGCGGCGGGGTTCCGCGCCTGGTTCAGCTCGGCGGTCGACCGGGGGTCGGACTCGACCTCGGCGATCACGCCGTCGATGGGCGGCCAGTAGTTCATCGCGTCGACGACGATCTTGCCGTCGAACCGGGGCCACGGCACGGTGGGCGCCTTGCCGAACGGCACCGCGACGATGATGACGTCGGCCGCGTCGATGAGCGCGTCGGGCGACGACACGCGTGCGCCTGGGGCGACGACCTCGACGAGCAGCTCGAGCGCGGTCTGCCTGGGAGATCCGGCGATGCGGACGTCGTAGCCGCCTGCCACGAGGAGTCGCGCGAGCGCGGTGCCGACCTTGCCTGCACCGAAGATCCCGATCACCGGTCGATTCGTCATGCCGGTCCGAACTTCCCTCCGCCGTGGCATCCGTTGTGGCGCCTTGTGCCATTACCGGCATAACACGGCGACGCGCTCGCCGCATTCCCGTTGACGGCGTCGAACGCGGTGACTCGGGGGTCTGGCGTGCGCGGGAATAGGGTCGAGACAGCGAAGGTTCGACATTTTGATGCGTACGCATCTATATCGGATGTCCCGGGCGAGCGCCCGGGCTGAGGAGGGAACGCGCACATGGCCCAGCAGGTCGAATTCGGACTCGACACCTTCGGCGACGTCACGCTCGGCCCGGATGGTGAGCCGCTGCCGCACGCGCAGGTCCTCCGCAACCTCGTCGAGCAGGCCGTGCTCGCGGACTCGCTCGGCCTCGACTTCTTCGGCGTGGGCGAGCACCACCGCCACGAGTTCGCGGTCTCGGCGCCCGAGGTCGTGCTCGCGGCGATCGCGTCGCGGACCGAGCGCATCCACCTCGGCTCGGCGGTGACCGTGCTGAGCTCGGACGACCCGGTGCGCGTCTTCCAACGCTTCGCGACCCTCGACGGGCTCTCGAACGGGCGCGCCGAGGTCATCCTCGGGCGGGGCTCGTTCATCGAGTCGTTCCCGCTGTTCGGCTACGACCTGAGCCAGTACCAGGAGCTGTTCGAAGAGAAGCTCGAGCTGTTCGCCGCGCTGCTGCCGCAGGAACCGGTCACCTGGCAGGGCGCGCTGCGACCCGCCCTCACCGACCAGCTGGTGTACCCGCAGGTCGAGCACGGCCGGCTGAAGACCTGGGTCGGCGTCGGCGGAAGCCCCGAGTCCGTCGTGCGTGCGGCGAAGTACGGACTGCCGCTCGTGCTCGCCATCATCGGCGGCTCCGCCGCCCGCTTCGCACCGCTCGCGAACCTGTACCGCAAGGCGCTCGAGCAGTTCGGCCACGCCCAGCAGCCCATCGCGATGCACTCGCCCGGCTTCGTCGCCGCGACCGACGAGGAGGCACTCGACACCCTCTGGCCGCACTACCGCACGATCATGGACCGCATCGGCCGCGAGCGCGGCTGGGGCCCGATCACGCGCGACCACTTCGAGCACGAGGCCGCGCAGGGAGCGCTCTACGCCGGTGCACCCGAGACGGTCGCGCGCAAGATCGCGGACGCCGTGCAGGCGGTCGGCGCCAGCCGATTCGACCTGAAGTACTCCAACGGCACACTGCCGCACGAGGCCATGACGGCCAGCATCGAGCGCTACGCGACCGAGGTCGTCCCGCGCGTGCGCGAGCTGCTCGCCGAGGCTCCCTCGTCGGTCGAGTAGGAGCGAAGCGACGTATCGAGGCCCGACGCGGGTCTCGATACGCGTGCTCCTTCGTCGCTCGCTACTCGACCAGCGGGGGTTGGGCCGCGCGGCGGCGCTTGACCGCGGCACGGAACCAGCCCGCGTCGGGCACGCGCGCGAGGAACGTGCCCGCGATGATCGTGATGAGCACATACGCGGTCGCGAGCGGCGCGAGCTGCGGGTTCACGCCCGCGCCCACCGCGAGCCCCGCGATCACGATCGAGAACTCGCCGCGCGGGACGAGCGCGAACCCTGCGCGCCACTGACCCAGGGTGCCGACGCCGGCGCGGCGTGCCGTGAACACGCCCGTCGCGAGCTTCGTGAGGATGGTCACGAGCGCGAGGGCGAGCGCCGGCAGCAGCATCGACGGCAGCGCGGACGAGTCGGTCGCGAGCCCGAAGAAGAGGAAGAAGATCGCCGCGAACAGGTCGCGCAGCGGCGTGAGCACCTGGCTGGCATTCTCGGCGACCCGGCCCGACAGGGCGATGCCGACGAGGAACGCGCCGACCGCGGACGACACGTTCACCTCGGCGGCGAGACCGGCGACGAGCATCGTGAGCCCGAGCACGCCGAGCAGCAGCGGCTCGTACTGATCAGCGGTGAACAGTCTCGACACGAGCGATCCGTGTCGGAGTGCGACGAACAGGATGAGGCTCACGACCGCGACCGCCACGGCGACCGACACGGCGCCCTGCACCAGGCTCACGCCGACCACGAGCGCCGACAGGATCGGCAGGTAGAACGCCATCGCCAGGTCTTCGAGCACGAGGACCGCGAGGATGCCGGGCGTCTCGCGGTTCGACAGGCGCCCGAGGTCGCGCAGCAGCTTCGCCACGACCCCCGACGACGACACCCAGGTCACGCCCGCGAGCGCGACCGCGGCGATCGGGCCCCAGCCGAGCGCCAGCGCGAGCAGCGCCCCCGGCACCGCGTTCAGCAGCGCGTCCACGATGCCGGCCGTGCGCGCCGACCTCAGGCTGCCGAACAGCTCGGACGCGGTGTACTCGAGCCCGAGGAGCGCGAGCAGCAGCAGCACCCCGATCTCGGACCCGGCCTCGAAGAACTCCGCGCTGGCATCGAACGGGAAGATGCCGCCGTTGCCGAAGGCGAGCCCGATCAGCAGGTAGAACGGGATCGGCGAGATGCCGATGAGGCCGGCGAGACGGCCGGCGAAGCTCATGCCGAGAAGGAGCGCGCCGGCTTCGACGAGCAGCAGCGTGGTCTCGTGCATGCCGCCCCCGGGGTCAGTCCGGATCGCTGGACAGCAGCCGGGCGACCCCGTCGAGCCCCTCACGCGTGCCGACGACGACGATCACGTCGCCGGCACGGAGCGGCTCTGACGGGGTCGGCGAGGCGATGACCGCACCGTCTCTCACGATCGCGACGATCGACGCGTGCGTGCGGGTGCGCGCCCTGGTGTCGCCGAGCGGGTGATTCAAGTAGGGCGAACCCGTGGGCAGCGCGATCTGTTCGGTATAAAGCCCGGCCGTCGCCTCGGAGAGGCTCGTGAGCCGCGACAGCATCACCGAGACGCCGAGCACGTCCGCGAGTGCCGCGGCCTCGTCTTCGTTCAACGGGATGGAGTCGCGGCTGGCGTCGGGGTCGTCGGCGTCGAAGATGGCCAGGTCTCGCTCGCCGTCGCGATGCGACACCACGCTGATGCGGCGCCCCTGTTCGGTCACGAGGTCGTGCCGATGGCCGATGCCCGGCAGGTCGACCTTCTCGATGCGTGCTCCCACGCTCGACATGCTAGACCTCGGGCGCCGCGGCGCCGACCGTGGTCAGGCGCCGTTGCCGCGGCCGAGCAGGCTCGTCGGGATGGCGAGGGCGATCGCGATGCAGAGGATGCCGCCGACGAACACGAGCGACTCGATCCCGGCCATGTGCGAGGCATTGCCCATGAGCCACATGCCGAAGAGGAAGATCCCCATGGCGATGATGAACAGAATGCCGTTCACGAAAAACCTCCTGCGGCGCGAGCGAGTGCTGCCGCGAAGCGGCGGCGCGATCTCGGGTCAGTCTATCGGGGGCGGCGCATCCGGCCGCGCGGGCGGCGCGCCCGGCCGCGCTCAGCCGCCCACCGGGCCGATCCAGGCGTTCGCGATGGTCGCGTGCGCCGACTCGTCGTCGGACGGGTGGAACACCCCCGCGAGCACGTCCCGGTAGAGCCGGCCGAGCTCGCTGCCCGCGAAGTAGCTCGAGCCGCCCGCGACCCGGACCGCCTGATCGACGACGTGCTTCGCGGTCTCGGTCGCGCGCACCTTGACGCCCGAGAGCTTGGCGTACCAGAACGCGCCGTGATCGACTTTCGCGTCGACGTCGCGCGCGAGCCCCACGAGCTGCGGCTCGATCGCGTCGTAGGCGAGCGCCGCGTCGGCGATGCGCCAGCGCACGTCGGGGTCGTCGGCGAGCGGACGGCCGTCGTGCTTCATCGACGTGCGCCGGCGCGCCGCCGCGATCGCGAGCTCGAGCGCGCGCCCGCCGATGCCCGTGTAGACGGCGCCCAGCAGGAGTTGGAAGCACGCGAAGATGCCGAAGACGAACGGGTCGGCGTTCGGACCGGGGTCGAGCCGGCGCACGATGCGGTCGGCCGCGGCGAACGCGCCGTCGAGCACGGTCGTGCGGCTCTGGCTCGCGCGCATGCCCATGGTGTCCCAGTCGTCGAGGATCCGGACGTCGGGGTCGTCGCGATCGATGAATCCGTACACGAGCTTCGGCGCGTCGTCGGAGGCGGAGTCGAGGCCCATGGTGCCGAGCCTGGTCCAGGCCGGCGACAGCGAGGTGAAGATCTTGCGCCCGGTGTAGCGGTACCCGCCGGCGGGGAGCGGCTCGGCGACCGTCCGCGACCCGAACAGCATGAGGTCGTTGCCGGCCTCGCTGATGCCGAAGCCGAAGACCTCGCCCGCCGCGGCCTCGCGCAGCACGAAGTCCAGCGAGTCGTCGCCGCGGTCGCGGAGCACCTTCGCCACGCCGGTCCACACGAGGTGCATGTTCACGGCGAGCGCGGTGGCCGGCGCCGCGCCGCCGAGCCGGATCTGTGCACGGACCGCGTCGTCGAGCGACCAGCCGAGGCCGCCGAGCTCGGTGGGGACGAGCGCCCGCAGGTACCCGGCCTCGGCGAGCTCGGCGAGGTCCTCGTCGAAGAACGCGTTGTGCTCGTCGTAACCGGCGGCGCGTTCCCTGATGCGTTCGATGAGGTCGTCGCTGAGCAGCGTCTCTGGGGTCACGGCGCCAGCCTACGCCCCGCTCCGGGGAGGGGGAGGAGGGGTGGAGACGGGGAGGGGTGGAGACGGGGAGGCGGGGCTACTCGGCGGACTCGGGCGAAGCGGCCTCGGGCGAAGCGGATTCGGCCGAAGCGGAGTCGGGCGAAGCGGGCGCGGACTTCGCGGCCCGGCGGCGTGCCCCGCGGGTCGCGAGAAGTACCACGACGAGCACGATCGCGGCGACCACAGCGAGTGCCACGATCCACGGCACCGCCACCCCGAACACGACCACGAGACCCGAGAGGAAGCTCAGCAGCCCGTTCCAGCCCGCGACGACGCCGCCCCAGAAGTCGTCGGGCCGCGCCTCCGGTGCGGTCGCCTCGGTCGCGAGGTCTACCGTGAGCGTCGAGAAGTCGACCTGGTCGACGAGCCAGTCGCGCTGCTGGGTGAGACTATCGAGCTCGGCCTGCCGGGTGGTGAGCTCCGACTCGATCGCGATCAGGTCGGTGGTCGAGGTCGCCTGGGCGAGGAGCTCGGTGAGCCGGGCGATCGACGCGGTCAGCACGTCGATGCGCGCGTCGAGGTCTTGGCGCTGCTGCGTGACATCCGATGCGTTGAGCGAGACCGACGTGACCGTGCCGAGCCCGCGCAGGTCCTCGATCACGGCGTCGAGCTGGTCGGCCGGCACGCGCAGCATGAGCTGGGCGCTCGCGGGCTGGGTGTCGGTGCCGGGCGTCTCGGTCCGGTTGTCGACGCGACCGCCCGCGGCGGTCGCGAGTCCGGCGACGTCCTCGGCGGTCGCGATCGGGTCGTCGACGGTCACGGCGACGTGCCCCGTCGTGATCACGCTGCGATCGGATGCCTCGCCGCTGGCCAGGTCTCGGCCCATCTCGCCGCTCGCCGCATCGCCGGGGAGCACCTCGCTCGGCAGCATCTCGACCGGCCCGTCGGGCGTCGCGAGCTCGTTCGGCATCATGGGTGCCGAGGTTCCGGTGTGCGCACCGGGCTGGGCGGTGCAGCCGGCGAACACCAGCGCGGCGATCGCGACCGCGCCGGCGGCGGCGGTGAACCGGGTCAGGTGACGGCTTCGGACGGACCGGGGGCGCGGAAGTCGAGACATGCGCTCAGGCTAGGGCGAAGCGTGATCCGCATGTCTGGATGCGCCCTGGGAGTCGGATCACGATCGAATTGCGGTTCCCTGAGAGTCGTTTGGCGGCCACAACGCCGGGGCGTCACGGCTCGTTACGGTCTTCGAGGACCGCTGCGGCTCAATCGAGGTCGGGGTCGCGGCCCGTGCGTTCGCCGCTCTCGAGGGCCGCGATCGCGGCGAGGTCCTCGGCATCGAGCGTGAAGCCGAACACGTCGAGGTTCTCGCGGAGGCGCGCGGCCGACGAGGCCTTCGGGATGACGACATTGCCGAGCTGCACGTGCCAGCGCAGGACGATCTGCGCCGGTGTGCGGGCGTGCTTGGCGCCGATGGCGGCGAGCGTGGTGTCGTCGAGCACGCGTCCGCGCGCGAGCGGCGACCACGCCTCGGTCCGGATCTCGTGCTCGTCGTCGAACTCGCGCAGTTCGGTCTGCGGCAGCCAGGGGTGCAGCTCGACCTGGTTCACGACCGGCCAGACGCCGGTCTCGTCCACGATCCGCCGGATGTGGTGCGCGTGGAAGTTGGCGACGCCGATCGAGCGGACCCGGCGTTCCTGCTGCAGCCGGATGAGCGCGCGCCACGTGTCCACGTAGCGGTCGGTCGACGGCACGGGCCAGTGGATGAGATAGAGGTCGAGCTGCTCGAGCCCGAAGCGGTCCATCGACTCGTCGAATGCGCGCAGCGTCTCGTCGAACCCGTTGTCGGACTTCCAGACCTTGCTCGTCACGAAGAGCTCGTCGCGCGCCACGGGCGCATCGCGCACCGCCTCGCCGACCTCCCGCTCATTGCCGTAGAAGGCCGCGGTGTCGAGGTGCCGGTACCCGACGTCGATCGCCTCGAGCATGAGTCGCCGCGCGTCGGCGGCCGGCACCTTGTAGAGCCCGTACCCGACCTGCGGGATGGCGGCGCCGTCCGTGAGCGGCAGGCGAGGGGCGGTGAGCTCGGACATGCGGGTCCTCTCCTTGACGTGCCCGGGATGCCGGCCGTGCGGGCCGCCGCCGGGTCAGCTCGGCGTGACGGGCACCGGTTCGGTGTCCGGCATGGGGCTCGCGTCACGGCCCCGCAGATCAGGATGCCAGCGACTGCCGAACGACGCGACCAGCACGCCGGCCAGCGCGAGCACCGCGGCCACCCAGAATGCGCCCTGCGCGCCCGCGCCGTCGATCAGGAACCCCGCGAGCGCCGACCCCATGGCCGCCCCGATCAGCTGGCCGGTGCCGACCCAGCCGTACGCCTCGGCGGTGTCGGAGAACTTCACGCTCGCCGAGACGATTGCGAACAGCACCGCGAGCGCGGGGGCGATGCCGAGCCCCGCGATGAACAGCGTGGCCGCGAGCCACCAGAAGTCCATGGCGACGGCCGCGAGCGCGATGCCGACGAACACGATGAGCGTGCGTCGCGCGGTCGACCACGGTCCGATCGGCACGTGGCCGAGCCCGAGCCCGCCCGCGAGCGAGCCGAGCGCGAAGATCGCGAGGACGATGCCGGCCTCGGCCCCGTCGTGCCCGAACACGGCGACCACACCGGCCTCGATCGCGGCGACCGCGCCGATGAGCAAGAACCCGACCACGGTCGCGAGCAGCACGGCGGGCCGGCCCAGCACGACGCCGAACCGCCGCTTCGAACGCGGGATGCGCACGCGCCCGAGCTCTGGCGATGAGATGAACCAGACCCCGCCGACCACCATGAGCGCGGCCGCGAGCAGGATGCCCCAGACCGTGCCGATCTGCGTCGACACGAACGTCGTGACGACCGGCCCGACGACCCAGATGATCTCCTGCGCCGACGCGTCGAGCGAGAACAGCGGCGTGAGCTGCCGCGAGTTCACCATCTTCGGGTAGATCGTCCGCACGGCCGGCTGCACGGGCGGGTTCGCGAGTCCCGCGATGAGGCCGACGCCCATGTAGGCCGGAACCGTGAGCGGCAGCACACCGACCGCGACGACCGCGGTCACGCAGATCACGAGCGTCGTGATGAGCACGGGCCGCATCCCGAACCGGCCCATCAGCCGGCTCGTCATCGGCCCCGCGACCGCCTGACCGAGCGACGTCGCCGCGAGCACGAGCCCCGCGGCGCCGTACGAGCCGGTCTCGCGTTCGACGTGCAGCAGGAAGGCCAGCGAGAGCATGCCCGACGGGAAGCGCGCCGTCAGTTGCGCCGCGATGATGCGCGCGACGCCCGGCGTCTTCAGGAGATCGGAGTAGCTGGCCACGAGACGCCATGCTAGCCGCGTGCGGACGGCCGGCGACCCGACGCGGCGGCCATTCACCGGCACGCGATTCGACGCGGTGTCAAGACGCCCGCTGGTCGGCTCGCGACCGGCCGCGTCAGCCCGCGAGGGCCTTGGCGATCCGCTGCGGCGACACCGGCTCCGCAGCACGCAACTCCTGCGCGAACAGGCCGATCCGCAGCTCCTCGAGAAGCCACCGTGCGCGCACCAGGTGCGCGCCGGCCTCGGCGTCGATCGGCACGGTGCCGCCCGCGCGCGCATAGGTCGCGAAGGCGGTCTCGAACTCGGTCATGAACCGGCGATCGCGTCCGGGATCGTCCTGCAGCTTGCGCACCCGCAGCACGATGCCCTCGAGGTAGCGCGGCAGGTGGCGGAGGCGGTCGATCCCCGTCGCCGAGACGAACCCCGCGGGCACGAGCGCCTCGAGCTGGGCCCGCGCGTCGGCGAGCGGCGACATGAGCGCGAGGCTCGCGGCCTTCGAGATCGCCTTGTCCGCCTCGCGCGCGAGGCGGAGGATGCGCGCGACGAGTCCCACGGTCTCGAACATGCGCTCCATCACGGTCGCGCCGATCGCGTCGCGGACCGACTCGAACTCCGCCCGCGTCGCGATCAACCCGCTCGGATGCCTCGCCACGAGCTCGGCCTCGACCACCGCAGCGAGCACGTCGTCGAGGAGCGCGCGCGGCCCCGGGTACGCGCTCGCCGCGAGCTGCAGCTTCTCCTCGTTCGACAGGTGCTCCTGCACATACGCCACCGGCGACGGGGTCGCCAAGACGAGCAGACGGCGGATGCCTCGGCGCGATGCCCGATCGCGATCCTCCGCCGTGGGCAGCAACCTGAGCGACACTGAACCGCCGTCGTCGACGAGCGCCGGGTAGGCGCGGATCACATTGCCGGCCTGCCGGGTGTCGACGTGGGCGGGCACGCGGTCCCATTCCCAGTTCGTGAGGCCGCTGCGCTCGGCGAACTCGGGCGGGACGTCCGCAGCTGCGGCGGTGCCGGGGCCCGGACGGGCCCCGCCCGAGGCATCCGTGCCGCGCGCGCCGCCCGAGGCATCCGCGCCACCGAACGTCGACGCGACCGCGCGCCCCGCGCGGTCGGCGAGCCGCGCCTGCAGCGCCGCGAGATCCTTGTCGCGGCCCGCGACCTTGCCGCGGTCGTCGACCGCGCGGAACGTGACCCGCAGATGCGGCGGCACGCGCTCGAGGTCGAAGTCGCCCGCCGTCACCGGCGCGAACGTGAGCCGCTTGATCGTCGCGGCGACCACCTCGGCGAACGGCTCGCGTGCCGTGCCCGACTCCGGTCCCGCGGGCAGCTCGGCGGAGATCTTGGCGGCCCACTCGGCCGCGGGCACGACCTGACGGCGCAGGACCTTCGGCAGCGTCCGCAGCATCGCCGTGATGAGCTCGTCGCGAAGCCCCGGGACCTGCCAGTCGAACCCGGTCGGCTCGAGGCGCGGCAGCAACACGAGCGGGACGACCACGGTGACGCCGTCGTCGTCGGCACCGGGCTCGAAGCGATAGCGCAATCGCAGCGTCTGGTCGCCCTGCCGCCAGCGATCCGGGAACCCCGCGTCGGGGGTGCCCGCCTCCTCCTCGACGAGGTCGGCCGAGGTCATCGTCAGCAGCTCGGGCTCCGCGCGGTGCGCGTCGCGCCACCACCGCTCGAACCCGCGCACATCGGTCACGTCGGCCGGGACGCGAGCGTCGTAGAACCCGAACACGGCCTCGTCGCCCGCGAGGATGTCGCGACGGCGCGTCCGCTCCTCGAGCTCGCCGAGCTCGCGCCTCAGCTCGCGGTTCCGCCGGACGAACCCGAAGACCCGCTTGTCGAGCCGGCTGACGTCCCAGTCCTCCTCGACGAGCGCGTGCCGTACGAACAGCTCACGCGCGAGCGAGCGGTCGATGCGTGCGAGCTGGATCCGCCGCTTCGGCACGATCGGCACGCCGAACAGCGTGACCTTCTCATCGGCGACCGCCGCGCCCTGCCGGCGCTCCCAGCGCGGGGCGCTCCACGTCCGCGTGACGAGCGAGCCCGCGAGCGGCTCGGCCCACGCCGGATCGATGGCCGCGTTCATGCGTGCGAACAGCCGGCTCGTCTCGACCAGCTCGGCGCTCATGATCGCCTCGGGCGGCTTCTTCGCGAGCGCGGAACCCGGGAACACCACGAAGCGCGCGCCGCGCGCCCCGAGGAACTCGGCCTGCTGACGGCGGCCCTTTCGCTCGGCGTCGCGCGCCTGCCCGGCGCCGCCGCGGCCGGTCGAGGTCCGCGAGTCGTCGCGCAGGCCGATGTGCGACAGCAGACCCGACAGCAGCGCGCGATGGATGCCGTCAGGGTTCGGGGAGCCGGGCTCGCCCGCCACGTGCAGGCCGAGCGGCTTGGCGAGCCGGACCAGCTGCCGGACGAGATCCTGCCACTCGCGCACCCGGAGGTAGTTCAGGAACTCGGCCTTGCAGAGGCGCCGGAACGCGCTGCTGCCGAGCTCGCGCTGCTGCTGCTCGAGGTGGTTCCAGAGGTTCAGCAGGGACAGGAAGTCGCTGGTCGGGTCGGCGAACCTGGCATGCGCGGCGTCCGCGAGCTCGCGACGCTCGAGCGGGCGCTCACGCGGATCCTGGATCGTCAGGCCCGCGACGATCGCGATCACGTCGCGCGACACGCCCTGCGCCTTCGACTCCAGCACCATGCGCGCGAAGCGCGGCTCGATCGGCAGCCGAGCGAGCTGGCGGCCGATGCGCGTGAGACGCGGGCCGCGCGCATCCGCCGATCGGGGAGCGGAGCGTATCGAGGTCTCGCCCGACGAAGGAGGACGCGTATCGAGATCCTCGAGCGCGCCCAGCTCGCGCAGCAGGTCGAGCCCGTCGCGGATGCCACGGCTGTCCGGCGGCGTGAGGAACGGGAACTCCTCGACCGGACCGAGCCCGAGCGAGGCCATCTGCAGGATCACCGCCGCGAGATTGGTGCGCAGGATCTCGGGATCGGTGAACTCGGGACGGCGTTCGAAGTCGTCCTCCGCGTACAGCCGGATCGCGATGCCGTCGCTCGTGCGGCCGGATCGCCCGGACCGCTGGTTCGCCGAGGCCTGCGAGATCGGCTCGATCGGCAGTCGCTGCACCTTCGACCTCGCGGAGTACCGGCTGATGCGCGCCGTGCCCGCGTCGACGACGTATCGGATGCCGGGCACCGTGAGACTCGTCTCGGCCACGTTCGTCGCGAGCACGACGCGGCGGCGGAGCCCGGCGACCTTCGAGCGTTCGAAGACGCGGTGCTGATCGGCCGCCGAGAGCCGCCCGTACAGGGGGAGCACCTCGGTCACTCCGGCGGCACCGCGCTTCGCGGTGTGCGCGCGCACCGCCTGCTCGGCATCGCGGATCTCGCCCTCGCCCGAGAGGAACACGAGCACGTCGCCCGGGGCCTCACGGTCGAGCTCGTCGAGCGCGTCGATGATGCCGCGCTGCACGTCCCGGTCGTCGGCGGAGGCGCCCTCGTCGTCGCTCGTCTCTCGGGTCTCGGGGTTCGCGGCCGCCTCGCCGATCGGCCGGTACCGCACCTCGACCGGGTACGTGCGCCCGGACACCTCGATCACCGGTGCGGGCTCGTCCGAGGCATCCGCGAAGTGTGTGGCGAAGCTCTCGGGATCGATGGTCGCGCTCGTGACGATGACGCGCAGATCGGGCCGGCGCGGGAGCAGCTGCTTCAGGTACCCCAGCAGGAAGTCGATGTTGAGGCTGCGCTCGTGCGCCTCGTCGATGATGATCGTGTCGTAGCGGCGGAGTTCGCGATCGCGGTGGATCTCGTTGAGCAGGATCCCGTCGGTCATGATCTTCACGCGCGTGGAGTCGCTCACCCGGTCGGTGAACCGCACCTGGTAGCCCACGAGGTCGCCGACCTCGCTGCCGAGCTCCTCGGCGATGCGCTCGGCGATCGTGCGTGCCGCGATGCGGCGGGGCTGGGTGTGCGCGATCGACTCGCGTCCGAGCTCGAGGCAGATCTTCGGCAGCTGCGTCGTCTTCCCGGAGCCGGTCGCGCCGGCCACGATGACGACCTGGTGGTCGCGGATGGCGCGTGCGATCTCGTCGCGCTGCGCCGAGACCGGCAGCTCAGGGGGGTACGAGATGGTCGCCAACATGCCCTTGTATCGTACGGCGCGGTCGGATGCGCCATTTCGAGGGACCTGATCGCGGCGGGCGAACGCACGCGGATTGGTCACGTCGGTCGTGATGGGATAAGGCCTATGACGCGTGTTCCCCGCATTCAGCTCAATGACGGCCACTCCATCCCGCAGCTCGGGTTCGGGGTCTTCAAGGTGGACCCGGCCGAGACCGAACGCATCGTGACCGATGCGCTCGAGACCGGCTACCGTCACATCGACACGGCGCGCATCTACGGCAACGAAGAGGGCGTGGGGCGTGCGATCGCCGCCTCCGGCATCCCGCGCGAGGAGCTGTACCTCACCACGAAGCTGTGGAACGACGACCAGGGCGCCGACACCGCGCCCGCCGCGTTCGAGCAGAGTCTCGAGCGGCTCGGGCTCGACTACGTCGACCTGTACCTGATCCACTGGCCGACCCCGGCCAACGATCGGTACATCGAGAGCTGGCGGGCGCTCGTGGAGTTGCGCGAGTCGGGGCGCGTGCGCTCGATCGGTGTCTCGAACTTCCTCGCCCACCACCTCGAGCGCGTGGTGACGGAGACGGACGTGGTGCCCGCGGTCGACCAGATCGAGCTGCACCCGTACCACCAGCAGCCGGCGACCGCGGCGTTCGCCGATGAGCACCAGATCCGCATCGAGGCCTGGGGTCCGCTGGGGCAGGGCAAGTACCCGCTGTTCGAGCTGCCCGAGGTGACGGCGGCCGCGGAGGCGCACGGGAAGTCGCCTGCGCAGGTCGTGCTGCGCTGGCATCTGCAGCGCGGCAACATCGTGATCCCGAAGTCGAACCGTCGTGAGCGCATGGCGGAGAACTTCGACGTCTTCGACTTCGCGCTCACCGACGACGAGATGGACGCGATCACGGGTCTCGAGCGCGAAGGCCGCGTCGGCGGAAACCCCGACGAGATCAACTGATCGGACTGATCGGAAACCGCGGTGACCAGGGCCTTCGGCGTTCGCTGGAGGCCCTTTGCCGTACCCGGGGGAGCACGCGACACGCCCGGGATGCGAGCCGAATTTGGTGCGGACGTGACATCCACGTAAATTCATACATGTCGCCGCGGCGGGCCGGAAAGCGAAAAGCGAAACGGGCCGACGGGAATGACGATCTTAGCCAAATAACCTCGAAGGCGCAGCGCTCGTATGAGCTCATTGCGACTCGGTGATTTCAAGCCTAAGATGGAAAATCCACCTCATCAGTGAGCATGGCCCTCGGGTCGTGCGAGAACTCCGCTCGTCGGGGTTCTGAACCTCGGCCCTCGGTCGTGAGTCCACTCGGTTGTGGTACGGTAGACAGGTTGCCCTGAGGGCAGGCCGCGAGGCTGAAACTCGGGTGCGTCCGTTTCTTGAGAACTCAACAGCGTGCACTATGTTCAATGCCAATTTTTGA